>NZ_JBIBKW010000022.1:0-85655 GCF_042959465.1 Streptomyces sp. NPDC007901
GCCTCGTTCACCACCAGGTCCCGTGTCTCCAAGGGCACCCCGGTCATCACGGTCAAGCCCAACAGCGCTGCCGTGGAGGCCGCCCCGGCCGCCGGCGCGGTCGAGGCCCTGGCCGTGACCTTCTCGGCCGCCGCGACCGGTACCAAGGTCACCGGCCGTACCCCGCGCGAGTCGACCGGGCGCCCCGAGCTGACCGAGGCCGCGATCGTGGTCTCCGGCGGCCGAGGCGTCAACGGTGCCGAGAACTTCGCGGTCATCGAGGCCCTCGCCGACTCCCTCGGCGCGGCCGTGGGCGCCTCGCGTGCCGCGGTGGACGCGGGCTGGTACCCGCACACCAACCAGGTCGGCCAGACCGGCAAGTCCGTCTCCCCGCAGCTGTACATCGCCAACGGCATCTCCGGCGCCATCCAGCACCGCGCCGGCATGCAGACCTCCAAGACGATCGTCGCCGTCAACAAGGACGCCGAGGCCCCGATCTTCGAGCTGGTCGACTTCGGTGTCGTCGGCGACCTCTTCGACGTCGTCCCCCAGCTCACCGACGAGGTCAAGGCCCGCAAGGGCTGAGGCGGTTCACCGGTCCGGGACTGCGCGGGTCAGTACGACCTGGGCAGTCCCAGCACGTGCTGGGAGACGTAGTTGAGCACCATCTCCTGGCTGATCGGCGCGAGCCGCAGCAGCCGTGACTCACGGAAGTACCGCTCGACGTGGTACTCGCGGGCGTACCCCATACCGCCCAGCGTCTGTACCGCCCGGTCGGCGGCCTGGAATCCGGCGTCGGCGCACAGGAACTTGGCCATGTTGGCCTCACGGCCGCACTCCAGCCCCCGGGCGTAGCGCCAGGCGGCGTTGCGGGCCATCAGGCGGGCGGCGTCGAGGCGGGTCAGGGCTTCCGCGAGCGGGAAGGCGATGCCCTGGTTCTGGCCGATGGGACGGCCGAAGACGATCCGGTCCTTCGCGTACCGGGTGGCCGCATCCAGGGCCGCCCGGCCGAGGCCCAGGGCCTCGTGGGCGAGCAGGATGCGCTCGGGGTTGAGGCCGTCGAGGAGGTAGCGGAAGCCCTCGCCCTCCGCGCCGATGCGAGCGCTATCCGGGACCCGCAGCCCGTCGATGAAGATCTCGTTGGAGGCGACGGCGTTCCGGCCCATCTTGGGGATCGGCCGGATGTCCATGGCCGTGCGGTCGACGTCCACCAGGAAGACCGAGACACCCTTCGTGGGCTTGTCGACCTGGTCGCGCGGGGTCGTACGGGCGAGGAGAACCATCTTCTGGCTGTCGCCCGCCTTGGTGATCCAGATCTTGCGGCCGTCGATGACGTAGTGGTCGCCGTCGCGGCGGGCGAAGGTGGAGATGCTGGTGGTGTCGGTGTCGGTGTCGGTGCCGGCGTCGGGTTCGGTGACGCCGAAGCAGACGTGCAGGTCTCCGGCCGCGGCGTGCGGGAGGACCTCGCGGCGTAGCCGCTCGCTGCCGTGCCGGGCCAGGACGTTGAGGCCGAAGATGGTCAGGTGCATGGTGCTGCAGCCGTTCATGCCGGCCCCTGAGGCGGCCACCTCCTCCAGCAGCAGTGAGGCCTCCAGTACGCCGAGTCCGCCGCCGCCGTACTCCTCGGGGACGGCGATCCCGAGCCAGCCGGCCTTGGCGAAGGCGTCGTAGAAGCTCCAGGGGAACTCGGCCCGTTCGTCCTGCCGGGCCCAGTACCCGGGGCCGAAGGAGGCGGCCAGCTCGCGGACGCCCGTACGGATGTCCTCCTGCTGCTCGGTCAGCTCGAAATCCACGCGGCCCCCTGGAGCGCAACCCTGCACAACTCTGGAGAATGAGGTTTCCCTATACGTAGAATATCGTTCGCAGTCGGGGAGCGGAAGAAAGGGTGGGCCGTGAACATCGCGATGCTGCTCGACATGGCCGTGGCGGGCGATCCGGACCGGGTGGCGGTCGGGCCGCGCGGCTCGGGAATGACCTGTGCGGAGCTTCGGCGCGCGGCCGGCGGAGTGGCGGCTGTCGTCCATCGTTCGGGGGCACGGGAGTTGGTGTTCGCCGGGGTCAACGGACCGTCCTTTCCCGTGCTCTTGTTCGGTGCCGCGCTGGCGGGTGTGCCGCTGGTGCCCGTCAACTACCGACTCTCCGCTGACGCGTTGACCGGTCTGCTCGATCACACCGACCGTCCGCTGGTGGTGGCGGAGCAGTCCCTCGCCGGCGTGTTCGCCGGGGCCGGGCTGACGGTGCGCACCCCCGAGGACCTGCTGGCGGAGGGGCGGGCCGCCGAGCCGGTCGAGGGTCTGGAGGGCGCGGCGGACGACCCGGCCGTGCTGCTGTTCACCAGCGGAACCACCGCCGCGCCCAAGGCGGCCGTGCTCCGTCACCGGCATCTGACCAGTTACGTCCTGCAGACCGTGGAGTTCGCCTCCGCCGCCCCGGACGACACCGTCCTGGCCTCGGTCCCGCCCTACCATGTCGCGGGCGTCGGCTCCGTGTTGAGCAGCCTGTACTCCGGGCGCCGCATGGTGCACCTCGGCGCCTTCGAGCCGGGCGCCTGGCTGGAGCTGGTCCGTTCCGAGGGCGTCACCTCCGCGATGGTGGTGCCGACCATGCTGGCCAGGGTCGTCGAGCATCTGGACGGCCGTCCGGCCGAGGTGCCGACGCTGCGCGCGCTGGCCTACGGCGGTGCCCGCCTGCCGCACACGGTGCTGGAGGCGGCGCTGCGGGCCTTCCCCGGCACGGGTTTCACCAACGCCTACGGACTGACCGAGACCAGGTGTCGACGACGTACCGGACACGACGGCCGGACGCCGCCAGGACCTCGTGGGCCACCTGCTCGGACGCGGCCCCGTCGGGCAAGGTCTTCTTCGACGAGGTGGTCGTGCCCGCCGACCGGATGCTGGGCCGCCCCGGCGACGGCTGGCGGCTCGCCATGGACCTGCTCCCGCACGAACGCTCCACCTGCTTCTGGCACCGAGTCGCCCACCTCTACGCCCGCCTCGACCGCCTCCTGGACGAGACCGACGCCACGGACGCCGCGGACGACGCGGCCCTGGGCGCCGCCTACCTCGCCCTGCACACCGTCCGCTGCCGCTCCCACGCCACCCGGCACCGGCTCGCCGCAGGCGCCCGGCTCGGCCCGGAGACCTCGGTCGACAAGGTGCTGCTGGCCACCGCCGAGCAACAACTCTTCGAGACGGTACGGGACTTGCTGCCCGGGGTGCTGGAACTGACCGACTCGCCCTGGCGGTCGGAGTACCTCTACGCGAAGGCCGCCACCCTCTACGGCGGCACCGCCGAGATCCAGCGCAACATCATCGCCCGCCGACTGCTCGACCTGGGGAGGGAGTGACCGTGGACCCCGCCGAACGGGAGCTGCTGACGCAGACGCTCCGCAAGACGATGACGACCACCGCCCCGGGTCCCGCCCTGGACACGGCGCTGGCCGGACTGGGCTGGCGCGAGCTGCTGGCCGAGTTCCCGAGGCCGGCCGTCGCGACGGTGTTCCGGCTGCTGGGCGAGACGGGGGCGCACGCCTCGGCGCTCACGGACGTCGTGGGCTCGGCGACCCTGCCGTATGCGGGCGGCCGGTGGGTGGTGTGGGAGTACGGAGCCGCTGCGCCGGGCGCCGGGCTGGACGAGGAGCTGCCCCTGCGGCCGGTCACGGTACCCGCCGGCGATCCCGTCCCGCTCGCCGCCGGCCGGCGGGCGGTCGGCTGGTGGCTGCTCGGCACCGGCCACGCCATGCTGGCGCTCGCCCGGGGGCACGCCCTGGACCGGGTCCAGTTCGGCCGCCCGCTCGCCGCGTTCCAGGCGGTACGGCACCGGCTCGCGGAGACCCTGGTGGCACTGGAGGGCGCCGAGGCCGTCCTCGCGGCGGCCGAGGACGACCTGGGCGCGCTGCTGGCCAAGTCGGCGGCCGGGCAGGCGGCGCTGACCGCGGCCCGGCACTGCCAGCAGGTACTGGGCGGGATCGGGTTCACCGCCGAGCACCCGCTGCACCGGCATGTCCGCCGGGCCGTCGTCCTGGACGGACTCCTGGGCAGCGCCCGGGAGTTGACGCGTGAGGCCGGGGCGCTGGTGCGCTCGCGCGGCACCGCGCCCCGGCTGGTTCAGCTGTGACTCACCGGGACGCCCGCCCCGGTCAATCGTGATTCACCAGAGCGCCCGCCCCGGTCGGTCACGGTTCACCAGGGCAGCCGTCCGTTGACGTCGAAGTAGCCGCCGGTCGGGCCGTCCGGGCCGATCTGTGCCATCCGGACGATGATCTCGGCGCCCTGTTCGACGGTCTGGGTGCCCGTGTTGCCGTTCAGGTCCGTCTTGGTGAAGCCGGGCTCGACGGAGTTGATCCGCAGGGCCGGGAACGCCTTCGCGAACTGCACGGTGAGCATGTTGACGGCCGTCTTGGACGTCGGGTAGGCGATGCCCGGGTAGAAGTGCGCGGGGTGGTCGGGGTCGGAGAGGGCCGTCAGCGAGGCCAGACCGCTGCTGACGTTGACCACGACCGGGGCGGCCGAGCGCTGCAGCAGGGGCAGGAAGGCGCGCAGGACGCGGACCACACCGAAGACGTTGGTCTCGAAGGTGTTGCGCATCTGGTCGGCGGTGACCGTCTCGGCCGTGGGCACGCTGTTGTCCGGGGTCCTGCTCTCGATCCCGGCGTTGTTGATCAGGACGTCGAGTCCGCCGTCGGCCGCGACGGTCTTGGCCGCGGCCTCGACGGAGGCGTCGTCGGTGACGTCGAGCAGGACGAACCGGGCGCCCAGTTCCTCCGCGGCCCGGCGTCCGCGCTCGGCGTCCCGGGCCCCCACGTACACGGTGTGACCTGCGGCGATGAGCTGGCGGGCGGTTTCGTAACCGATGCCCTTGTTGGCTCCGGTGATCAGTGTTGTCGTCATGTCTCCACCTTGCGCCCGGCCCGCCGGGTCAGCCAGCAGACCCTTCTTCCTGGGACTGCCGGTACCAGGCACGGCGACGGCCGACGGTGTTGACTGGGGGCATGACGGCGACGGAACTGGGGCAGGCGCTGCGGCGCTGGCGGGACCGCGTCGCCCCGGACGCGGCGGGGCTGCCGACCGGTGGCCAGCGGCGGGCGGCCGGGCTGCGGCGCGAGGAGCTGGCGCTGCTGGCCGGGATCTCGGTCGACTACGTGACGCGTCTCGAACAGGGCCGGGCCGCCAATCCGTCCGTGCAGGTCGTCGAGGCGCTCGCCCGGGCACTACGGCTCTCGGCCGACGAGCGCACCTACCTCTTCGGGGTGGCGGGGCTGGTGCCGCCGGGTCCTGACATGGTGCCCGGGTACATCACGCCCAGCGTGCAGCGGCTGCTGGACCGGCTGGCCGGCACCCCGGTGGCGGTGTCCGACGCGGCCATGACGCTGCTGGTGGCCAACCCGCTGTACGCGGCGCTGATGGGCGACCCGTCCCAGCTGCGCGGCTTCCAGCGCAACGGCGTGTGGCGGAACTTCCTGGGCTGGCCGACCCGGGTGCGGCACACCCCGGAGGAACGGCGTGCCTTCGAGACCGGCATGGTCGCCGAGCTGCGCTCCACGGCGGCCCGCTATCCCGGCGACCGCCAACTGCGGCGGCTGATCGCCGAGGTGCGCGCCGGGAGCGAGCGGTTCGCCGAGCTGTGGGACGCGGGGGGCGTCGGCCGCCTCGAGGCCTCCCGGAAGACGATCGAGCACCCGCAGGTGGGACTGCTCACCCTGGACTGCGACCAGCTCCGGGTGGAGGAGCACGACCTGCACATCCTCGTGTACTCGGCCGAGCCCGGCACCGAGGACGCCGAGAAACTGGCGCTGATCTCGGTGCTCGGCACGCAGAGCCTGGCGGCCGGCCCCTGACGGTTCAGCAGAACAGGAGTGATTGCGATGCCCATGCCTCCCCACCCGCCGAAGAACCCGTCGAGCCCCTTTTCGTCCTTCAGCGGCCACCATGTCGGTATCCGCGTTCCCGACTACGACGCCGCGAAGGCCTGGTACACGGAGAAGCTGGACTTCCGGGTGCTCCACGAGTGGCCCTACGGCGAGCTGAAGCTCGCGTACCTCTGTCCGCCGAACGACGACACCTTCCACGTGGAACTGCTGGCCGGACCGGTGCCCTTCCCGAACGAGGTCCTCGACGACCTCGGAGTCAGCCTGCGGCACGGCGGCTACCAGCACATCTGCGTCCATGTCGACGATGTCGACGCGGCACGTGCGGAGCTCGCCCGTCGTGGTGTCGACCTTGTCGGTGAGCCTTTCGAGATCGAGGACATCAGCCGTCGGCTGGCGTTCTTCCGTGACCCGTGGGGCAACATGATCGAACTGTCGCAGAAGCTGACGACGTCTGCCGCAGCTTCTCCTTCATCTCGTCCAGCTTCGCCAGGATCGGATAGCCGCTGACGCTCAGCGCGTTGCCGTGTCCGGTCTGGTGGATGTCGAAGACGGACTGGATGGCGGCGTAGAAGCCCTGTACGTCCTGGGTCTGGTTGACGGCGCGTTTGGCCTGGCGCAGCCCGAAGGCGGGCATCGCGGCGATCCGCTCGGCGAGTTCCCGGGTGGCCGTGTCCAACTCCTCGCGCGGGACGACCTGGTTGACCATGCCGACCCGCTCCGCCTCCTCGGCGGTCAGGGGGCGGCCGGTGAACAGGATCTCCCGAACAGCTGCACGGCGTTGCGGAACACCAGGGCCTGGCACTCCCCCGCCGACGCCTTGGCCATCGAGGCGGCCAGGCGGCGGCGCGGGTCGTCCTCGGCGATGGTGAGGGCGGCGAAGTAGGCGAGGGCGCGGGCCCGTTCGACGGCCACGTGCATGTCGGCCGCCTTGCGCTGGACGGCCTGGAAGGATCCGATGGGGGCGTCGAACTGCCGGCGGCCGCGGACGTGGTCGAGCACCAGGTCGAGGGCGCGGCGGCAGGCGCCGACCATGACCAGGGCCATGCCGGTGAGCGCGATGTCCCGGGCGCTGTCCGGATCCGCCCCGCCACGGTCGCTTCCGCTCACCCCGACCTGCTCGAAGGTGACGTCGGCGAGGTGCAGGACGGGGTCGAGGACCGGGGTGCGTACGGCGCTCGCCGCGGCGGCGGGTAGGACGAAGACGCCCGCGTCGGTGACCACGGCGAAGCGGTCGGCCCGGTCGCCGTCCAGTACGTGGCGGGCGGTGCCGTCGAGGATCCAGCCGCCGTCGGCGGGCCGTGCGGTGATGCCCTCGTAGACGGCGGTGCCGGACTGTCCGGGGTCGCCGAACCCGGGGGCGAGCGGGGCGAATTGGGTGAGCGTCGCCAGGTAGGGCGTGGGGTCGGTGGCCCGGCCCAGCTCCTCCAGGACGATCGCCGGTTCGACCGCGTCGGCCGGGTCGGTCAGCTCGGTCCAGCCGAGGTCCGGGTACGCGCGCCACAGCGGGGCCGGGTCGGCGCCGTCGTCCACGACGGCACGCACCAACGCGGGCGGGCACTCCTTGAGGACGGCCTTGTGCACGGTGTCCTGCCACAGCCGTTGCTCGGCGTCGAACTCGAACAGCATCCGAACGGCCTCCCCGGCGACGAGAACGTAATTCTCCTCAAATGGAATTCGAAGTCTCCTCCAGATCTCCGACGGTGTCCAGACTGGATACAGATGCTTGTCGGTGTGCTGCAGTAATGTTCTCCTCATGGCACAGAAGGCGGAGCAGCCCGTGAGCACACCGACCGAGGAACCGGCCTGGAAGCGGCGCGCGGTCGAGCGTTCCACCCAGGCGGCGAAACGCCGGGCGGAGCAGAGGGTGGAGCGGTTCCTCGACGCGGCCCAGGCGATCGTGGCGGAGAAGGGCACGACCGACTTCACCGTGCAGGAGGTCGTCGACCGGTCCAAGCAGTCGCTGCGCAGCTTCTACCAGCACTTCGACGGCAAACACGAGTTGCTGCTCGCCCTGTTCGAGGACGCGATGAGCAAGTCCGCCGACCAGTTGCGGGCGATCGCGGCCGAACAGTCCGATCCGCTGGACCGGCTCAGGGTGGTCGTCCAGGAGCTGTTCGAGAGCTCACGCCCCGACCCGACCGGCCAGCAGCGTCCGCTGTTCAGCGACTTCGCGCTGCGCCTGCTGGTCTCGCACCCGGCCGAGATGCGGGTGGCGAACGCACCCCTGCTGACGCTGTTCACCGAGCTGATGCAGGAGCTGGAGGACGCCCACCTGCTCCGCGAGGACTTCAAGCCCAAGCGGGTGGCGGCGCTCACCATGCAGACCGTCATGTTCAACGCCCAGTCGAGCGGCCAGGACACGGCCCACCCGCTGACCGCCGACGAGATCTGGGACTACTGCGCGAACGGGATCACCGGCGAGTAGACCGAGTCGAGCGAGTAGGGCGAGAGCGCCATTCTCATATCTGGATAGTGAGACTACCCTCGCTGGCATGCCACTTGCCGCGAGTGAACTCTGGGCCGATCTTCTGCACTGCCTCGACCTCCGGGGGCACGACGAGGAGACGGGCCCCGTCTACGAGGCGGGCAACCAACGACTCGGCTACCACCGCCTGTTCGGCGGGCAGTTGCTGGCCCAGTTCGTCCGGGCGGCTCAACTGAGCTGCCCGGGCAAGGGAGTCAAGTCCCTCCACGCCCTGTTCGCGCGGGCGGGCCGGCCGGAGGAACCCGTCCGCTACGAGGTGGCGCGCCACCACGACGGCGGTTCCTTCGCCGCGCTGACGATCGTCGCCCGGCAGCCGCGGGGCGTGGTGGCCACCGCCTCGGTGTCCCTGCACAGCCCGGAGGACGGCCCGGCCCGGCAGACGGTCCCGGCCGTGCCCGCCCCGCCCGGCCCCGAACACCGCACGGATCTCCACCCGATCCCCTGGGAGACGCGGGCCGCCACCGACCTGGACACCCCGGTCGCCGCACCGCCCGAGTTCGACGTGTGGACGCACCTCCCGGCCACCGGGACGGCGGAACTGGCCCCGGCACTCACCGCGTACGCCACCGACCTGACGCTCATCGGCACCGCCCTGCGCCCCCTGGCCGGGGTCACCCAGCACGACTCCGGCACGGCGTTCACCTCCGCCGTCACCTCGCACACGGTCTGGTTCCACCGTCCGTTCGGTGCGGACGGCTGGCTACTGCTGCGCCAGCACAGCCCGGTCCTGGCGCACGGCCGCTGCTTCGGCCGGGGCGACGTCCTCACCGAGGACGGCTCCCTCGTCGCGTCCTACGCCCAGGAGGCCCTGCTGCGCCTCACCCGGAAGTCGGCGTGAGGCCGTACCGGGTCGTCCAGTGGGCCACCGGCACCATAGGCGCCCGCTCGCTGCGCGGGATCATCGAGCACCCCGGCCTCACCCTGGCCGGCGTGTACGTCCACACACCGGCCAAGGCGGGCCGCGACGCGGGCGAGTTGTGCGGGACCGGCCCGACCGGAGTCACCGCGACCCACGACGTCGACAACGTCCTCTCCCTGGATGCCGACTGCGTGCTCTACGCGCCGCTCACCTGCGATGTCGACGAGGTGTGCCGACTGCCGGCGTCGGGTGCGAACGTGGTGACCACGCGGGGCGAGTTCCGTCATCCGGGGAGCATGGATCCCGTCGTACGCGAGCGGGTCGAGGAGGCGTGCGCGCGGGGTGGCAGCTCGATCCACAGCACGGGCAGCAGTCCCGGGTTCATCACCGAGGCGGTGCCGCTCGTGCTGACGTCCCTGGCGCGGCGCCTCGACGGCCTGACCATCGACGAGTCAGCCGACCTGTCCCGACGCCCCTCCCCCGAGCTGCTGTTCGGGGTGACGGGCTTCGGCGTCGCACCGGCGGCGTTCGACGAGCGGCGGCTGTCCGGGGCCCGCACCAGCTTCGGCCCGTCGCTGCGGCTGGTCGCGGACGCGCTGGGGTCCCTGGTCCCGATGGCCGGGCTGACGGGCGGGACGGTGTCCGTGCCCGGCGCGCCGCTGCCCTTTCTCGTCTCGGTCCAGACCCCGCGGCCGACCGGCCGGATGCGCACCCGTTCCGCCGATCCCGGGACGCCCCCGCTGCTCGACTACGGCTGTCTGGCGACCGCGGCGGACCGGCGGCGGCTGCGCGAAGCGGTCCGCGCCACCGCGGAGTTGACCGCCACGGCCGACTTCTCGGAGGTCTCCCGAGGACTCGTCGGGCCGGTCCCTGGCGTGCTCGGTGACGACCGGCTGCTCGACGAGTGGATCCTCGGGCACCTCGGCACGGCGCACCACACCTGCGGCACGGTTCCGATGGGCCCCGCCGGCGATCCCCGGGCCGCCGTCGACGCCTACGGCAGGGTGTACGGGGTCGGCGGACTGCGGGTCGCGGACACGTCCATCCTGCCGACGCCCCCGCTGCGGGGTACGGCGGCCACGGCCGTGCTCATCGGCGAGGTCGTCACCGACGAGCTGCGGCGCGGTCCGGCCTGACGCGGCGCCGTGCAGCGGGCGCGGCTAGCGGCGAGGGCCCAGGTCGCGGTATCCGTCCGCGAGTTGCCGGACGGCCAGGTCCAGCAGTCCGCCCAGGTCGGCGTTCTCGTCGGCCAGCCACTGCTCGTAGGCGGTGACGCAGGCGGCCAGGACGGTGCTGCCGATCAGCCGGGGCAGCATGTCGGAGGCGGGACGGCCCAGGCGCCGGGCGGCGAACCCGGTGATCAGGGCCCGCCACGACGCGTACCGCACGGCCGAGTCCGCCTGGAGCGTCGGCACACGCAGGATGAGCGTCATGCGCTGCCGGTGCCAGGGCACCATCGCGGGGTCGAACCGGTTGAACTCGACGACCGCCTCGCGCACCGCGTCCATCATCGGGGTCCCCGGGTCGGCCGCCGTCAGCAGGGCGTCGAGCCGCGCCAGTTGCTCCTCGAAGTCGCCCCACACGAGGTCGTTCTTGGAGGCGAAGTAGCGGAAGAAGGTACGCCGGCCGATGCCCGCCGCGGCGGCGATGTCGTCGACCGTCGTGTCGTCGAAACCGCGTTGCGCGAAGAGTTCGAAGCCGAGCCGTTCGAGCGCGGCCCGTGAGGTCGCGCGCGGCCTGCCGATCCGGGCGGGTGCCGCGCAGACCACCGTGTCGCCCCGTGGCGGCTCCATCCGCGTTCCCTCCTCCGACCCGGCCGCTGCCGCGGCGCGCTGGCCCCGCGGCCCACGCACCGTCGCGCCCATCCTCGCATCGCGCGGGACGCGCGGGAGCACGGAGCCGGTCGCGTCACCGGTCCCGGACGGCCGCGTAGACGCCGCCGTCGACCAGGATGTCGACGCCGTTCAGGAAACTCGCCTCGTCCGACAGCATGAACGCGACGACGTCCGCGACCTCTTCGGGCCTGCCGGTCCGGCCGAGCGGTGTGGCGTCCACGAGTTGCTTCATGGAGGTCTGCCAGGCTGCCTCCTGCCGGCCCTGCGGGGTGTCGATGATGCCCGGCGCGAGCGAGCACACGCGGGCTCCGACGGCCCCGAGTCGCACCGCCTCCTTCCGGGCGAAGCGGGCCACGCCGCGCTTGGCCCAGGGGTAGGCGAGCGTGGACCGCTCGATGCCGGGTCCGACGGCCTCGCGGATCCGGTCAGGAAGTCCTCGTGCAGCGGGTCGTCCAGGATCGCGCCGACGGCCGGGTCGGGGTTGTCTACGCCCGCGAGCAGCGGGGACATCGAGGAGAAGTAGACGTGTGCGGTGCCGTCACCGGCCGGCGGGCGCAGGGCCTCGGCCGCCAGGGCGGTGCCGATGAGGTCGACCTCGAAGACACGGCGCCAGTCGGCCATGGTGGGCGAGATCCGGCGGCCTCGGGCGACGTCCCCCAGGTCCGGCAGGGTGGCGTCCCACGTCACCAGGCCGAACCGGCCGCGCGCGACCCGGGCGTCCCCTCGGCGCCGGTCCCCGCCGTGCCCGCGACGCGGTAGCCGGCGAGTTCCAGTGTGGTGGTCGGCAGGTCGGTCTCGGCGCGGTCGTGTCCGACGATCAGGATGTCCCGGCCACCGGTGCGCGACGAACGAAACTTGCGTGACTCAAGCAAAACCTTTAGCTTCCTTTCATGTGGAAATCGGTGCGGCGTGCCGGGTGGGCCACGGTCCATCTCTTTCTGGCCGCCGCGATGGCATTCGGAATGTGGATCTTCGTCACCGTGCTGCTGATCACCGCGATCGGCACCCTGGCCGTCGTCGGTGTCTGGCTGCTGCCCGAGACGGTGCTGCTGATCCGGCGGATCGCGGGAGCCAAGCGGAGCCTGACCGCCGCCTGGACCGGGGTGAAGATCCCCGAGGTGTACCGGCCGCTGACCGGGACGGTGCGCGAGCGGGTGGTGACAGCCGTACGCGACCCCGGCACCCGGACGGACGCGCGGTGGATGGTCGCGTACTGGTTCTACGGCGCGCTGCTCGCCCTCGCCGTGCCGCTGTGGCCGGTGGCGCTGGTCGTCGACGGCGTGTGGTGCGGGCTGCTGCGCCGCGAGGCCGTCGTCCTGCCGCTGATCGTGCGGCTCGCGGACCTGGAGGCCGACTGGTCCACCGCCCTGCTCAAGCCGTCCCCGCAGGCACAGCTGGCGGCCCGGGTCCAGGAACTGGCCGCGACCCGCGCCGACGCGATCGCCGCGCACGAGGCCGAACTGCGCCGGATCGAACGGGACCTGCACGACGGGGCGCAGGCGCAGCTGGTGGCGCTGTCCATGCGCATCGGACTCGCCCGGCGCGCCTACGGCGGGGATCGCGAGACCGGGCTCCGGCTCCTCGACGAGGCCCAGGAACAGGCCGAGAAGGCGCTGACGGAGCTGCGGCAGGTGGTGCGCGGCATCCATCCGCCGATCCTGAGCGACCGCGGCCTCGCCGGCGCGGTCCGGGCGCTGGCGGCGGGCAGCGGCCTCGAGGTCGCCGTGGACGACGGCGGTCTCGACGAGGGGGTGCGGGCGCCCGCGGCGGTGGAGGCGGCCGCCTACTTCGCGGTGGCCGAGTCGCTCACCAACGTCGTCAAGTACAGCGGGGTGTCACGGGCCGAGGTCCGGCTCGTGCGGGTGCGCCGCGGCCTGCGGGTGCGGGTCCGGGACGAGGGCCGCGGCGGTGCGGACGAGACCGGCGGCTCCGGGCTGCTGGGGATGCGGCGGCGGGTCGCCGCGCTCGACGGAACGATGGAAGTGTCCAGCCCGGTCGGGGGGCCGACCGTGATCGAAGTGGAGTTGCCGTGCGTGTGGTGATCGCCGAGGACAACGCCCTCCTGCGGGAGGGGCTGGTCCTGCTGCTGACCTCGTCCGGGCACGACGTCGTGGCCGTCGCGGGCAGCGGGCCCGAGATCATGCCCGCGCTCCTGGAGCACCGCCCGGACGTGGCCGTGCTCGACGTGCGGATGCCCCCGGGCTTCCGCGACGAGGGGCTGCGGGCGGCGCTGGAGGCCCGGGAGCGGATCCCCGGGCTGCCGGTGCTGGTGCTCTCGCAGTACGTCGAGGAGTCGTACGCCAGTGAGCTGCTGGGCGGCGGGACCAGCGGGATCGGGTACCTGCTCAAGGACCGGGTCGGCCGGGTCGACGAGTTCCTCGACGCGCTGGAGCGGGTGGCCGCCGGCGGTACCGCGCTGGACCCCGAGGTGGTCACCGAACTCCTCACCCGCCGCAAGGACTCCCCGCTCGACTCGCTCACGCGCCGCGAGCGCGAGGTGCTGGGGCTGATGGCCGAGGGCCACGACAACGCGACCATCGCCAGGACCCTCGTCGTCACCGAGCGCGCGGTCCACAAGCACATCGGCAACGTGTTCCTCAAGCTCAACCTGCCGCCGCGCGACAGCGGCCACCGCCGGGTGCTGGCAGTCCTCGCCTATCTGGCGCACGCGCCGCAGGCGTGAGCGGGACGCAGGACGCAGGGAGGGGCCGCCCCGGCCGGGGCGGCCCCTCCCTGCGTCTCAGTGCGTCGCGGCGGGCTCCGCCGTCCGCGGCGCCTCGGACGCCGAAGCGGTCGAGGCGGTCGGCGCGGGCACCTTGCGGCTCAGCTTCTCGCCCTCGACGTCGATGTCCGGCAGCAGCCGGGGCAGCCACTTCGGCAGGGGCCGCACGGCCCAGGTGATAAAGGACAGTTGCCATGACGGAGGAGCCTCCACAACGGGAATTCGGGACGGGCGAAGGGAGCGGATACCGGGGCGGGGGCCGTCCGGCGCTCCGTGTTCCACCCTTTCGCGGGGCGGCGCGGGCGACGAGGGAGCACTCTCCCGAACGCGTGGTGCAGCCCGCTCCACCACCGCGGGGGCGAGACCGGTACGGCAAGGGCCCGGATCCAGGGACGGATCCGGGCCCGGGAGCGGGACGAGCGGGGCTGCCCCGGTACGCCGGGGTCGTCGCCTACCAGCCGGTGGCGGAGGTACCGGCCGGGTCCTCCTGGGCACGGTCGCCGCCCGACCTGCGGCGGCCCGACACCAGGCCGCCCGCCGCGCCCAGGGCGACCAGGCCCATCCCGGCGGCGGTGGCGATGCCCTTCGCGCCGTCCATGGTGAAGTAGGCGACCGCGGCCACACCGCCGTTGAAGAGGAACAGGAACCACAGCACCGGCCGGGTCGACAGGAACGCCTTGATCTTCGGCTTCTTCGCGATGCGGGTGCCGGTCAGCAGCGAGACGGCGATCCCGGCGAAGGTCGCCGCGGTCTTCGCCGTCCCGTCGAGCACGGCACCGGCCCCGCCCACGGCGGCGGCCAGGCCCGCGACGAAGAGGGACCAGAGCAGCAGGTCGGCGAAGAACGACGTGACGGTGGCGAGCGGCGACTTGGCGGCCATCGGGCATTCCTTAGGACGTGGGGCGAGGGACGAGGGGCTGGTCCGCCCCGGGGATCTCTGCCGTCCACGATCCCCTCGTCCCTGCTCGGCCACGAGGGAGCGCGCTCCCGGACCCGTGGTGTAGCCCGCTCCACCACGCGACGAGCCGCTGGGGTGCGGAGTCCGCCGGTGGGCCACCGCCACCCGGCGCCGCCCGGGGCCGGTCAGAACCGGATCTCGACCGCGCGGCCTTCCCGGTCGAGTTGGGGCGCCTCGGGAATGCGCCGTGCGGTCCCCCGCGCGATCCGGTGGGCCGACCAGGCCGCGACGGCCGCGTCGAGCACGTCGTCCGCGGGCACCCGGTCCGCCTCGCCGAGCGCGTCCGGGAGGACGATGCCGGCCTCGGCCAGCAGCGAGCGGCGCAGCTGCTGGCCGCGCCAGGTCTTCTTGGCGTGGGTCAGTGGCACCCCGCCGGCCAGGGCGTGGAAGGACACCTCGGGGTGGACCTCGTGGACGCGGTCGTCGGCCGCCCAGCACGCGCGGGCCTCCAGCAGCCTGGGGGCCAGCGCCCAGGCCTGCTGGGTGAGCCGGTTGCCGGTCAGCTCCTGGCAGCGGTCGGCGGCCGCCGTGAAGTCCCGCTCCCGCCACGCCGGTTCGGGGGCGATGAGGAAGACGCTGTTGCGGCGCCTGCCGAGCAGGGCCTTGGCGGCGAGGTCGGCGGCGCGCCAGCCGTTCTCGACGAGGCCGAGCGGCATGTCCACCGCGACGACCCGTGCCGTCGCGGCGCGTGCGATCAGCGCGTCGAGCCGGACGTCGACCAGGCTGCCCGCGTACGCCCCGTCCGTGAGCCCGATCCCGACCCAGCCGAGCTTGCCACAGGCGTCGATGCCCAGGACGTCCATGCCACCCCACCCTCGTACGGGTGGCGCAGCCTACCGCGACGGTGGGCGGCCCCCTGCCGGTGGCCGCCCCGTCTCACTTCTGGTCCGATCGCTTCTGGTCCGATCGCTTCTGGTCCGCGCGCACGATCACGACCGGGCAGGTGGCGTGCTGGGAGACATGCTGGCTGACCGAACCGAGCAGGGCGCGGGCGAACCCGCCCCGGCCCCGGCTGCCGACGACCAGGGCCTCGGCGCCCTCGGCGGCCCTCAGCAGGACGTCGGAGGCGTTGCCGTGCACCAGGTGGGAGCGGACCGAGGCGGCCTCGTCCGGGCCGAGCACGTCGGTCAGTTCCTGGCGCATCCGGTCGCGGGCCTCCTCCGCATCGACGTCCATGTCCACGGCGGGCCCCGACCAGCCGTACAGGCCCGGCAGCTCCCACACCGCGATCGCCTCCACGGCACCGCCGACCAGACCGGCGTACCGCAGGGCCCAGCGCAGGGCCGCGTACGAGGACGGCGATCCGTCGACGCCGACCACGACACGCGCCTCGGGGACCTCACTGTCCATGCCTGCCACCTCTCCTCCGGCGTTCGGCCAGCCCCCACCTCCACGCTGCGCGACGGTCGGCCGCTCCGCCAGAGGAGTACGGCCGGCGGCATGACGGACACCGGGCGGATGCCCGGACCGGGAGGCTCCGTCCGGGAGCCCCGGCACTGGTGGTGCGGGCCGTCCCGTGGTGTGCTGAAGGGGACGGGAAGGACCCGCACAGGACGCGGGGAAGCGGCCGGCGGCGGTCGCGCACCGCGCAATCAGGATCCGCGAGAAGTGGATGGCGTCCTTCCCGCCCTCGCGCGCCGCGGCCTCGCCGGTGCGCGGGCCGAAGAGCCTCTCAGGGGGTCCGGGCGGCCCTGGTGTCCGGTCCGCAGCGGTCCCACGCTGGGAGACGGGGAGATCCGAGGAGGCGGCCATGCGCGGCAGCCCGCACACCGTCAGCGATGTGATGACCCACAGCCCCGTCGCCGTCGGCCGCGACGCCCCGTTCAAGGACGTCGTCACGCTGCTGGACCGGTGGAAGGTGAGCGCCCTGCCCGTGCTGGAGGGTGAGGGCAGGGTGATCGGTGTCGTGTCCGAGGCCGATCTGCTGCCGAAGGAGGAGTTCCGCGACAGCGACCCGGACCGGTTCGTGCAACGGGAGCGGCTGGCCGATCTGGCCAAGGCCGGCGGGGTGACCGCCGGGGAGCTGATGAGCGCGCCCGCGGTGACCGTGCACGCGGACGCCACCCTGGCCGAGGCCGCGCGCATCATGGCCCGGTGCCGGGTCAAGCGGCTGCCCGTCGTGGACGGCGTGGGCCTGCTCCAGGGCATCGTCAGCCGCGCGGACCTCCTGAAGGTGTTCCTGCGCGAGGACGCGGAACTGACCGAGGAGGTACGCCGGGAGGTCGTCGACCGGCTGTTCCCGCTCTCCGCCGACCACATCAGAGTGGACGTCGACGAGGGGGTCGTCACCCTGGCCGGCTGGATCGACAGCACCGATCTGGCCCCGGTCGCCGCACGCCTGGCACGCGCCGTGGAGGGCGTGGTCGACGTCCGCTGCCACCTCGCCCCGGTCTCCGTGCGCAGCGACACGAACTGACCCCGGCATCCGGCGGACACGGCGGTGTGCGCGGCCGCTGTCCGTCGGCCGCGCACACCTGGTGCGGTCGGGCCTCCCCCCTGCGGCGGCCCGTCCGCTCCGGGACGGTCCTGGTCCCCGCCTTCTCCTGAGGGACCGGAACCGTGCTGGTCCACCCGCCCACTCCCGGTCGACTCCACCTTCCCGCCCGCCGGTCGGTCGGACATGGGGCCGACCGGCCCCCTCCGGGTCCCGACCGGCCCCGGTGGGTCAGCCTCTGCCGCCGTTGTCGGTCAGCCTCTGCCGCCGCTGAGGTTGCGCCACTGGGGGCCGATGTGGCGCCACTCGGCGTCCCATTCGGCGAGGCGTCGGTTGAGCAGTCGGCGGCGGATCAGCCAGCCGGTGCCGTAGCCCGTGGTCACGGTGAGCTGGGCCGCGAGGGTGCCGGCCACGACCGCCTCGAAGGTCGATTCCGCCTTGCCCGGTGGTTCGGTGATCAGCGCCTCGTTCCGGTTCGCCCAGACCCGGACATGGCTGCCCGCGGCCGCCGTGGGGAGGACCTTGGCCCGGCCGGTGTGCACGGAGCCGTCGGCGGCCGTCCAGCGGACCGTGACCCAGGTCCTGCCGATGTCGTAGCCCGCCGTGACGGGCGTGCCGTGCGCGGCGCTCTCGGTCAGCTCGGCGGAGACGGTGTGGACGCCGGCCCGCCGGTCGGCGATCGTCCGGTCCACGCCCGCGGCGGCGGCCCAGCCGGCGAGCGCACCGCCGACCAGGGTGAGCACCCACAGCGCGAGCACGACCCAGCCCTCCACGACGTCGCTGTGCCGTCGCAGCGGATTGTGCCGCCAGCGCCACCACCGCACGTACCGCACGGTCGGCCTGCGCCGGTCGTCGCGCCTCATGGTCCGGTGCCTGCCTGCTCGGTCGGCGGGCTCGGACTCCCCTCGGTGTCCGGGAGGTCCGGGTCGAGGTCGGGTCGGCGGCGGGGTCCGGCCAGTGCGCAGTCCACGTCGACGACGCCTTCGACGCCCCGCACCCAGCCGGCGGCGACCGGCACCAGCGCGGTGTCCGTGACCCGGCCGGTCAGGGTCACGACGCCGTCGCGGACCCGCACATCGACCGGTTCGGCCTCGGCGGCGAAGAGGTGCGGGAGGACGTCGCGGCGGATCTCCTCGGCGATCTGCTCGTCGTCCCGCAGGAACACCTTGAGCAGGTCGGAACGGCTCACGATGCCGACGAGCACGCCCTGGGCGTCGACCACGGGCAGCCGCTTGACCCCGTGCTGCGCCATCGTGCGCGCGGCCTGCGGGAGCGTGGCGTCGGCCCGGACGGTGACGGCGGGGGTGTTCATCAGCTCCCCGGCGGTCGCCGCGGCCGCCCTGGTGAGGTCGCCGGACCGCAGCAGCCGGGTGTACTCGCCGGAGGCGCCGTCCCGGAGCTCCTCCTTGCGCAGCAGGTCCGCCTCCGAGACGACGCCCATGACGTGTCCGTCGTCGTCCAGGACGGGCAGGGCGCCCACCCCGCGGCCCCGCATCGCCTTCACGATGTCCTTGAACGCCGCTCCTCGCTGCAGGGCGACGACCGTGCGGGTCATCACGTCGCCCACCACGGACGGGGTGCCGGTCATGGCGGCCTCCAGGGGTCGGTGCCGTGCGGTGACGCCTTCGGACTCGGCCGGCCGACGGTGCCGGGGCATGGGCCGAGCGGCCCCCGGGGGCGGTCCGCTCGTCCCCGCGTCGGTCGTTCCCGCGTCCGCGGGGACGCCTACGGGTTCGTGACCGGCACCCGCCACACCAGCGTCGTACCGCCGCCGTCGGGGCAGTCCCATTCCAGGCTGCCACCAAGTTCCGCCGCCCGCTCCGCCATGTTGCGCAGACCGCTGCGGCGGCCGTCGGGCGGGATGCCCACACCGTCGTCCCGGACCGTCAGCAGCAGGTCGCAGCCGTCGGTCGACAGGACGACCTCGGCGCGGTGGGCGCGGGCGTGCCGGGCGATGTTGGTGAGGGCCTCGGCGAGGACGGCGACGACATGGTCGGCGACCGCCTTGGGCACGTCGGTGTCGAGCAGTCCCTCCATGCGGACGCTCGGGGCGAAGCCGAGTACCGGCGCCGCCTGCCCGGCGACCCGGACCGCGCGGGCCCGCAGACCGGTCCCGGCTCCGTCGTCGCGGGTGCGCAGCCCGAAGATCGTCGACCTGATGATCTTGATGGTCTCGTCGAGGTCGTCCACGGCCCGCAGCACCCGCTCGGACGCCTCGGTGTGCTCGATGAAGCGGCCGGCGCTCTGCAGGGTCATCCCGGTGGCGAAGAGCCGCTGGATGGCCAGGTCGTGCAGGTCCCGGGCGATCCGGTCGCGGTCCTGGAGCACCGCGATCTCCTCGGCGTCGCGGCGGCGCTGGGCCAGCTCCAGGGCGATCGCGGCCTGTGCCGCGAAGCCCCGCATCGTCTCCGTCTCGGCGGCGGTGAAGACCCGGCCGCCGCACTCGCGCGCCAGCAGCAGCACACCTCGTACGCCGCTGTCGCCGGTGCCGATGGGAATGGCCACGGCGGGGCCGAGCCCCTGGAACCGGGGCGGCTCGGGGGTGACCCGGTCGTCGTGGCCGACGTCCTCGCTGGTGACCGGTGCGCCGTCGGCGAAGGCGAGGCCCATGAGGGTCTTGTCCAGGGGCAGCACCAGTCCCCGGTGGTCCTCCGCGTGCATGCCGACGGCGATCTCCACGCTGAGCGAATCGGCCCCCTCCACGGGGATGGCCACGGCGGCGAGCGCCGAGCCCGTGATGCCCCGCGCCTGCTCGGCGATCAGGGCCAGGGCCTCGCCGGGGTCGCTGCCGGACATGAGGCTGTGGGTGATCTCCGCGTTGGCCCGCAGCCAGCGCTCGCGCAGCCGTGACTCCTCGTACAGCCGGGCGTTGTCGATGGCCACGCCGGCCGCCACGGCCAGCGTCGACGTCACCGACGCGTCCTCCTCGTCGAACTGGGCCCCGCCCCGCTTCTCGGTCAGGTACAGGTTGCCGAAGACCTGGTCGCGGACCCGGATGGGGACGCCGAGGAAGGTGTTCATCGGCGGGTGGTTCGGCGGGAAGCCGTACGAGGCCCGGTGCTCGGAGATCTTCGCGATGCGCAGCGGCTCGGGGTGGCGGATCAGTTCGCCGAGGATGCCGTGGCCCTCCGGGTAGGGGCCGATGCGGGCGATCTGCTCCTCGGTGACGCCGACCGTGTGGAAGGCGGACAGCCGCTTGCCGTCGGGCCCGATGACCCCCAGGGCGGCGTACTCGGCGTCGACGAGCACCGCCGCCGCTTCCACGATGCTGTGCAGCGCCTGCTCCAGGTCCAGCTCCCGGCCGACGGAGAGGACCGCCTCCAGCAGGCTGTGCACCCGGTCGCGGGTGCCGCGGGCCGCGTCCAGCCGGGCCTGCAGCTCGTCCAGCAGTTCGTCGAGCCTGAGCTGAGGCAGCCGTATACGGGCTTCCTCGGAGCTTTCCACCGGTCCTGTCCTCCAGATCCTGTCGACCCGCGCGTACCGGCAGGTCCGGTCACCAGACACGGTAGTGGGCGGCAGCGGGGGCAGGCACCCGGATCGGCCAACCGGGCACCTCGGGGGGGGGTGGCAGGGGGGTGGCCGTTCGGACGGCGGCGGACCGGTCGGCGCGTAGGGCCGGTCGGCTCCGGACGCGGGACCAACGGCACCTGCGCCGGGGCGCCGTCCGGGAGAGAGTCGATCCAGGAGCGGCACCGATCCCCCACGGTGTCGCTCCGCCCGTACCACCCCCTGTGGCACCGGATCCCCGCCACTGCGACGCACCCCGACACACCCCGCCCGCGCCTCCCGGCGCGACTTACCGACGGAAGCCCGCCATGGCCCACGACGACAGCGCGCCCGCCCCCTCGCCGGGTGTGCGCCGGAGCGTCGAGCTCGACGGCGCGGAGGCGCTGCGGCTGCTGGGTTCGGTGTCCCTGGGGCGGATCGTGTTCACCCGGCAGGCCCTGCCCGCCGTCCGCCCGGTCAACCATGTGCTGGTCGACGGCGACATCGTCATCCGCACCCACGAGGGTGCCGCCCTGACCTCCCGCGCCCGGCAGGCGGACGGCGCCGGGGTCGTGGTCGCCTATGAGGCGGACGCCATCGACCCGGACACCCACCTGGGCTGGAGCGTGGTGGTCACCGGTTACGCCCGTCTGGTGACCGACCCGCGCGAACTCGCCCGCTACGAGACGCTGTTGCGGCCGTGGCTGGACCGGACCATGGAACTCGCGGTCCGCATCCACCCCGACCTGGTGTCCGGGATCGCCCTCGTCGCCGACGACGGCTGAGCGGTCACGCCGACCGGGTCCCACCGGGGGTCAGGGCCGTCAGGTCCACCCCGTACAGGGTGCGCCCGCCGACCAGTTCGCGTCCGGTGACCAGTTCGGGCCGGATGCGCACGAAGACCTCGTGGCGCGCGGGCACCCAGGAACGCGGGCCGGTGCGGACCAGCCGGCGGTGCTCGGCGAGGTCGCTCACCACGGTCGCGGGGCCGGTGACGACGACGCTCCAGCCGGACCGCGCGTCGGCGTCGACCGCGTCGCCCTCGAAGGCGACCACCGAGCCGTCGACGGCGCGCACCAGCTCCGAGGCCGCCGACGTCCGCAGCAGTACCGCGCCGTCGCCGTCCAGGCCGAAGTTGACCGGCAGTACGGCGGGCAGCGCCTGACGGGTGAAGACGATCCGGCCGACGGGCACCGTGGCGAGCAGGCTCAGGCACTCCCGCCGGTCGAGTTCGCGGAATCCGTCATTGGCGTACATGGGGCAGCCTCCTGCTGCGGTAGCGGTATCGGGTGCGTTCCGTCCTGCGGTGGGGCCCGGGTCAGGTCCTGATCCGGCGCCCGGTGACGACGCCGGGGACGACGCGCATCCACAGCTCGCGCCGGCCCCCTGCCCAGGGGGTGCTGTACGTCCGTGCCGAGAGCCTGCGGATGTCGTCCGGGTCGGTCACGAGGTGGGCGCGGCCACGGACCAGGACGCTCCATCCCTCGCTGAACGCGTCGTCGATACGGTCGGTCTCGAAGGCCACCCGGCTGCCCGCGGCCCGCGCCGGGGTCGTGCCGGGAGCGGTGCGGAAGACGATCGCGCCGTCGACGACGCTGTAGTTGACCGGCACGATCACCGGTCCGGTGGCCGTGGCCACCCCGAGCCGGCCCACCCCGTGTGTGCCGAGCAGCGCCGTGCACCGGACGGGGTCCAGTTCCACGAACTCCGGATGGAACTTGGCCCGTGCGGTCCCCGGCGGGGACTCGGTGTCGCCGCCGGTGAGATGGGACAGCGTGGTGTGCAGCACCTCGGCCAGCCGGAGCAGGGCGCCCGTGCCCGGTGCGGCGAGCGGGTTCTCCTCCAGGTACTCCAGATAGCCGGGGGCGATGCCGGCCCGGACGGCCGTCTCCTTCCGGGTGAGGCCGAGTTCCGTCCGGCGCGCGGCCAGCCGGCGGCCCAGGTCCCCCAGCGGCGGCTTCTCCACCGTGTGCGGCCGTACCTGTTCGGCCATGACCGGTCACGTCCTCTCGTCAGGCCGCGGCAACGGCGACCTCGTGCTGTTTCCCGCCGAGCACGACCTTGAGCGCGGCGCTCTCGCCGGCCCGGCCGAAGACGTCGTACGCCTCCTCCATCCGGCTCAGCGGGAAGGTGTGGGTGACCAGCTGCGCGGTCGGGAGCCGGCCGGCGGCGGCCATCCGCAGCAGGGCCGGTGTCGAGTGGGTGTCGACCAGGCCGGTCGTGAGGGTGACGTCCTTGCTCCACAGGTCTTCCAGGTGCAGCGTGACCGGCCTGCCGTGCACGCCGACGCCTGCGACCCGGCCGCCGGGCCGCACCATGCGGGTGCACAGCTCGAAGCTCTCGGGTACGCCGACGGCCTCGATCACCACGTCCGCGCCGAGTCCGTCGGTCAGGTCGGCCACCAGCTGGGCGGGGGCCTCGTGGACGTCGGCCACGGCGTCCGCGCCGAACCGGCGGGCGGCCTCCAGCCGGGCCGGGACCAGGTCCACCGCGATGATCCGTTCGGGCGAGAACAGCCGGGCCGTGGCGACGGCCGCGAGCCCGACCGGACCGGCGCCCACGACGGCCACGGTGTCGCCCGGGCGCACCCGCCCGTTGAGCACGCCCACCTCGTAGGCGGTCGGGAAGATGTCCGCGAGCAGTACGGCGTCCCGGTCCGCGAGCGTGCCGGGCAGCGGGTGCACGGACAGGTCGGCGTGCGGGACCCGGACGTACTCGGCCTGGGTGCCGTCGATCAGGTGGCCGAGGATCCAGCCCCCGCCGCCCCGGCACTGGCCGTACCGCTGCTCCCGGCAGAAGCGGCAGCGGCCGCAGGAGATGATGCAGGAGACCAGCACCCGGTCGCCCGGCCGGACGCTCCGTACATCGCTGCCGATCTCCACGATCTCGCCGACGGCCTCGTGCCCGAGGACCGTGCCGGGCGGCACCTCGGGGACGTCGCCCCTGAGGATGTGCAGGTCCGTCCCGCAGATGGTGACGGCGGCCACGCGCACCACGGCGTCGGTGGGCTCCTTGATCGCGGGATCGGAGACTTCCTCCCAGGCGGACTGCCCGGGGCCGTGGAAGACGAAGGCCTTCATGACGCGCTCACCCTCCTCGGTCGTCCCGTGCGTCCCATCGTGTCCCCGCCCGGTGGGCCGCGCTTGGGCCGTCCGGCCCCCGGTGCCCGCCGGACGGGCCCCACCGGAGCGGGCGGAGGACGTTCGGACCCGCCGATACCGGACCGAAGGGGCCGAACGGCCCTTCCGGAGGCCCGCCGCCTCGGCTTGTCTGGGCCTATGGCGGACAACCACACCAGGTCCACGGCGTACCACACGACGCAGAGCGCCGACGGGACGACGGTGGTGACCCTGCACGGCGACATAGACGTCCTCGCGGTGCTGGCGCTGCGCACGGCCCTGGACGCCCTGACGTCCGGCCCGGAACCCGACCTGGTGGTGGATCTGCGTGCCGTCTCCTTCATCGACTGCTCCGGGCTCGGCGTGCTGTGCCGGGCCCGGAACCGGATCCGGTCGCGGCAGGGCCGGCTGCGCCTGATCGCCCCGGACGACGGCTTCCTGCGGCTGCTGCGCCGCACGGGGCTGGACGACACCTTCGAGCTGGCCCCCGGGTTATCCGGGCCGCTGCTCCCCCGAGCGGTGTCCGACGCCCGCTGACGGCTCGACCGTCCCGTCCGCCGCCTTCGCAGACGTCACCACGACGACGAGGAGGTACGGTCCGATGCGCGGGACCAGGGTGCGGAAACGGCTGTGGCGGTGGCGGAACAACCCGTTGCGGCGGCACGACGACATCGTCGAGGCCTGGATCGTCCTGGCCGTGTACGCGGTCATGGCGGTCGGCGGCACCGTCGCCGGCACCGTGACCGCCCAGGCCGCCGACCAGGTGTTCGCACAGCAGCGGGCCGAACGCCGGGCCGTGCCGGCCGTGCTCGTCACCGACGCGCCGAAGAGCACCGCACCCGACGTGATGGGCTCGGTGCGGTGGACGGCGCCCGACGGCTCGGCCCGCACCGGCCTGACTCCGGTCGCCGCGGGCCTGCCGTCCGGCACCCGGGTCGTGGTCTGGCAGGACGGCCGGGGCCGCCTGGTCGCCGAACCACCGGACGCCGCGGAGGCGGGCCTGGAGGCCGGGGTCCTCGGTGCCGCTGCCGCCGGCGCCACCGCCGGGGTCGTGCTCGGTGCGGGAGCCGTCGCCCGGTGGCGGCTGGACCGGCGGCGGATCGCCCGGTGGGGGCGGGAGTGGGATCTCGTGGGACCGAAGTGGGGGCACCGGACGGGCTGAGCGGCCGGGCGTCGTCAGTCCGTCCAGGTCCAGTCGGCGACCTCGGGGAGGTCGGTGCCGTGTTCGCGGATCCAGGCGTGGTGGCGGGTGCGGGTGTCGGCCATCTGCTGGCGCAGGGCGGCGGCGCGGACGGCGAGGCCGGGGACGCGGTCGATGACGTCCATGACCAGGCGGTAGCGGTCCAGGTCGTTGCGGACGACCATGTCGAACGGGGTGGTCGTGGTGCCGGACTCCTTGTAGCCGCGCACGTGCAGGTGCTCGTGGCCGGTGCGGCGGTAGGCCAGGCGGTGGACCAGCCAGGGGTAGCCGTGGTAGGCGAAGATCACCGGCTTGTCGGTGGTGAACAGGCCGTCGTACTCGAAGTCCGTCATCCCGTGCGGGTGTTCGTCCTTCGGGAGCAGCCGGGTCATGTCGACGACGTTGACCACGCGCACGGCCAGCTGGGGCAGGTTGCGGCGGAGCAGCTGGGCGGCGGCGAGGATCTCCTGGGTGGGCACGTCGCCGGCGCAGGCGAGGACGACGTCGGGCTCGCGGGAGCCGGTCTCGGTGCCGGCCCACTCCCAGATCCCGGCGCCGCGCGCGCAGTGCACGCGGGCCTGGTCCATGGAGAGCCAGTCGAAGCAGGGCTGCTTGCCGGCCACGATGACATTCACGTAGTCCCGGCTGCGCAGCGCGTGGTCGGCGACCGAGAGGAGGGTGTTGGCGTCCGGGGGCAGGTAGACGCGGACGACCTCGGGGCTCTTGTTGAGGACGTGGTCGACGAAGCCGGGGTCCTGGTGGGAGAAGCCGTTGTGGTCCTGGCGCCAGACATGTGACGTGAGCAGGTAGTTGAGGGAGGCGACGGGCGCCCGCCAGGGCAGCTGCCTGGCCGTCTTCAGCCACTTGATGTGCTGGTTGACCATCGAGTCGACGATGTGCACGAACGCCTCGTAGCAGGAGAACAGTCCGTGCCGGCCGGTGAGGAGGTAGCCCTCCAGCCAGCCCTGGCAGGTGTGTTCGGAGAGGATCTCCATCACCCGGCCGTGCCGGTCGAGGTGTTCGTCGACCGGGAGCACCTCGGCCTGCCAGGCCTTGCCGCTGGCTCCGTAGACGGCCTGGAGCCGGTTGGAGGCGGTCTCGTCGGGGCCGACCAGCCGGAAGTTGCGCCGGACGCTGGTGTCCCGCATGACCTGTTCCAGCAGGTCGCCGAGGACGCGGGTGGGTTCGTGCAGGGTGCTGCCCGGCTTGTCGACGGGGACCGCGAACTCGTCGAGGTCGGCGATGGGCAGGTCGCGCAGGAGCAGGCCGCCGTTGGCGTACGGGGTCGCGCCGAGCCGCTTCGCACCGTCGGGGACGCAGGCGAGTACGTCGGCGGTGGGCCGGCCGTCGGCGCCGAAGAGCTCCCCGGGCCGGTACGAGCGCAGCCAGGCCTCCAGCTGCCGCAGGTGCTCCGGGTTCTCGCGGACGCCGGCCAGCGGCACCTGGTGGGCCCGCCAGGTGCCCTCGACCGGTTCGCCGTCCACCTCGGCCGGGCCGGTCCAGCCCTTCGGGGTGCGCAGCACGATGACGGGCCAGTGCGCGCGCTCGGTGACCCCGTCCTCGCGGGCCGCGCGCTGCAGCGCGGCGATGCGGTCCAGCGCCTCGTCCATCGCCGCGGCCATGGCCCGGTGCACCTGGTGCGGGTCGTCGCCCGTGACGTGGATCGGGGCGTGGCCGTAGCCGCGCAGCAGGGCGTCGAGTTCGGCCTCGGGGAGCCGGGCCAGCACGGTCGGGTTGGCGATCTTGTAGCCGTTGAGGTGCAGGATCGGCAGGACGGCGCCGTCGTGCACCGGGTCGAGGAACTTGTTCGAGTGCCAGGAGGTGGCCAGCGGTCCGGTCTCCGCCTCGCCGTCGCCGACGACGCACGCGACCAGCAGGTCCGGGTGGTCGAGGGCGGCGCCGTAGGCGTGCGACAGGGAGTAGCCGAGCTCGCCGCCCTCGTGGATGGAGCCGGGCGTCTCGGGGGCCACATGGCTGGGCACCCCGCCCGGGAAGGAGAACTGGCGGAAGAGCCGCTCCATGCCCCGCACGTCCCGGGACACGTCCGGGTAGGTCTGGCTGTAGCTGCCCTCCAGCCAGGAGTTGGCCAGCACGGAGGGGCCGCCGTGGCCCGGTCCCCAGACGCAGAGCGCATCGAGGCCGCGTGCCCTGATCACCCGGTTGAGGTGGGTGTACACGAGGTTCAGGCCGGGCGAGGTACCCCAGTGGCCGAGCAGCCGGGGTTTGATGTGCTCGGGGGTGAGCGGTTCGGTGAGCAGCGGGTTGGACATCAGGTAGATCTGGCCGGCGGCCAGGTAGTTGGCGGCCCGCCAGTGCGCGTCCAGAGTGCGCAGTTCGTCGTCGGACAGTACGGTGGCGTCCTGGTTTTCGACCGTGGACATGGATGACGCTCCGGAAGTCGTCGGTGCAGGGGTCGTCGGGTGGTGGAGGCGGCATGGCCGGCAAGAACGCGGCAGAGCTGCCGCGCAAGACGTACGAGAAGGAACTGCTCCGCCTCCAGACCGAACTGGTGAAGCTGCAGGAGTGGGTGCGGGCGACGGGCGCCCGCCTCGTGGTGATCTTCGAGGGGCGGGACGCGGCCGGCAAAGGGGGCACGATCAAACGGGTGACCGAGCACCTCAATCCGCGTTTCGCGCGGATCGCGGCGCTGCCGAAGCCGACCGAGCGCGAGCGCACCCAGTGGTACTTCCAGCGGTACGCGGCGCATCTGCCGGCCGCCGGGGAGATCGTGCTGTTCGACCGGTCCTGGTACAACCGGGCCGGGGTCGAGCATGTGATGGGCTTCTGCTCGAAGGAGGAGTACCAGCTCTTCCTGCGGCACTGCCCGATCTTCGAGCGGATGCTGGTCGAGTCCGGGATCCTGCTGCGCAAGTACTGGTTCTCGGTGAGCGACGTCGAACAGCAGGAGCGGTTCCGCAAGCGCCTGCAGGACCCGCTGCGGCGCTGGAAGCTGTCGCCGATGGACCTTGAGTCGATCACCCGCTGGGAGGCGTACTCCCGGGCCAAGGACGAGATGCTGGTGCACACCGACCTCACCGAGGCGCCCTGGAACATCGTGGAGAGCGACGACAAGCGGCGGGCCCGGCTGAACATGATGGCCCACCTGCTGTCCTCGGTGCCCTACCAGGAGCTGCCGCCGCAGGTCCTGGAGCTGCCGGAACGGCCGCCGTCGACCGGCTACGAGCGTCCGCCGCGGGATCTGCAGACCTACGTCCCCGATCACGCGGCGAGCCTCTGAGCAGCAGCGGCAGCCGGCCACCCCGCTCACACCCACTCGGGTACGACGGCGACCGGGCAGGCGGAGTGGTGCAGGGCGTCGTGGGCGGTCCTGCCGAGCGGCAGGCCGCGGTGCCCGGACTTGCGGCGGGCGCCCACGACCAGCAGATCGGCGTCGCGGGAGGCCGCCGACAGCACCTGGCGGGCGTGGCCCTCCACGGTCCGCCGGCGCAGTGTCAGGCCCTCGGGGGCCTCGTTCAGGGCCTCTTCCAGCCGCTCGGCGGCCGCCTGCTCGTGCGCCCGGGCCGGTGCCCCGGCCAGGAGAGGGTGGTCCGTGGTCTCGTGCGCCGGGCACCACCAGGCCCGTAGGGCCGCCAGCTCGGCGCCCCGCAGCTCGGCCTCGCGCAGGGCGAAGCGCACCGCTTCCCGCCGGTCCCCGACGCCCAGCAGGATCCGGCCGTGCCTGCCCGCGCCGCCCCGGGTGTCCTGGTCGCCGCGGAGCACGATCACCGGGCAGTGCGCGTGGGCGGCGACGGCGAGGCTCACGGAGCCGAGCAGGGCCTCGGCGAGGCCGCCACGGCCACGGTTGCCCAGCACCAGCAGACCGGCGTCGCGGCTCTCCCGCACCAGCGCGTACTCGGGCTCCTCCGGCAGCACCTCGGTGGACACCTTCACATCGGGCTGCCGGTACCGGGCCCGCCGGGCCGCGGCCTCGACGATGTCCTCGGCCATCACCTGCTCGGACGGCTCGGTGCGGGCGTCCGCGGGCGAGATGCCCTCGTAGCGCTCCCAGAGGGAGGCGTGGACCAGCCGCAGCGGTGTCCGACGCAGGGCGGCCTCGTCGGCCGCCCAGTCCACCGCCCGCAGGCTCGGCTCCGAGCCGTCCACACCGACGACGAGGGGCAGTTCCTCCACGACGGTCACCGCCCCGTACCGAGGTCGCCCGCGCTCCGGGCACGGGCCCGGCCGCGCGGGACCCTGTGGACGGACTCGTCGGTGGCGGCCGACGGGTGGGCCTTGTCGGTGCTGACCCGCGGGCGGGCCGCATCGGCGCCGACCGGCTGGCGGGCCGCGTGGCCGCCCCGGGTCCGGCCGGACCGGTGGGCGGTGGAGCCGGCGCGGGTCGGCGAGCGGTCGGAGCCTGCGGTGACGGTACGGAGCATGCTCTCCACCTCCTGCGGAGCGGGATCCTCCTCCTGCGGAGCGGAACCCTCGGGTCGGGTGCGGGATGTCGGCCTCGGCAAAGGCCACTCTGGCCCGGGACGGGCGGGTGCGCCGGATGCCGAAGGTCGGTGGCGGTGGGGCCGAACGGCCCCGGTCGAAAGGCCTGTTGGACCGGCACGGCGCGTCCGTCTCGCGGCCGGTCCGGGCCCGGTGGATGCTGGGGCCCCGGCGAAAGGGGTTCCATGACCGAGGGCGGCGGCGGACAGGTGAGGTGGCGCGCGGTCGCGCCCGGGCTCGGCTCGCTGCTCGGCTACCGGCGCGCCTGGCTGAAGGGCGACACGCTGGCCGGTGTGACCGTCGCCGCGTACCTGGTGCCGCAGGTCATGGCGTACGCCGGGGTGGCCGGGCTGCCCCCGGTCGCCGGGCTGTGGGCGATCCTGCCCGCACTGGCCCTGTACGCCGTGTTCGGCTCCTCACGGCTGCTGTCGGTCGGCCCGGAGTCGACGACGGCCCTGATGACGGCCACCGTGGTGGGTCCGCTCGCCGCCGGTGACTCCGCCCGGTACGCCGTGCTGGCCGCCACCCTGGCCGCCGCGGTGGGCCTGCTCTGCCTGGTCGCGTGGGCGGCACGCCTCGGCTTCCTCGCCGACCTGCTCTCCCGCCCCGTCCTCACCGGCTACCTGACCGGCGTGGCTCTGATCATGACGGTGGACCAGCTGCCGAAACTCACCGGGGTACCGACGACGGGCACCGAGTTCTTCCCCCAACTGTGGTCGTTCCTGTCCCACTTGGGAGAGGCGCACGCACCCACCCTCGTGCTCTCGGCGGTCGTGCTGGCCATGGTCCTCCTCCTGGCCCGGTACGTGCCCGCCGTCCCCGCTCCCCTGCTGGCGGTGGTCCTGGGCACGGCGGCCGTCACGGTGTTCGACCTCGACGACCGCTTCGGCATCAAGGTGATCGGCACGGTACCCTCGGGCCTTCCCGGCCTCGGCGCCCCGGACCTGGGCGAGCTGCCCCGGCTGGTCCTGCCGGCGCTGGGCGTCCTCCTCGTCGCCTACACGGACTTCATCCTCACCGCGCGCGCCTTCACCGGCCGCGGGCCGGACGAGGAGCCGGAGCTCGACGCCAACCAGGAGTTCCTGGCCCTGGGCGCGGCCAACCTCGGCGCCGGCGCCGTGCACGGCTTCCCGGTGAGCAGCAGCGCCAGCCGCACCGCGCTGGCCACCTCGGCCGGCGCCCGCAGCCAGGCGTACTCCCTGGTGGCCGGAGCCCTCGTCCTCGCCGTGCTGCTCTTCCTCAGCCCCCTGCTGACCCGCACGCCCTCGGCGGTGCTCGGCGCCCTCGTCGTCTACGCGGCGACCCGCATGGTCGACCTCGGCGGTTTCCGCCGGCTGGCCGCCTTCCGCCGCCGCGAGCTGCTGCTGGCCCTCGGCTGCCTGGCCGGGGTGCTCGCCCTGGACATCCTGTACGGCGTGCTGGTGGCCGTGGGCCTGTCGATCGCGGAGCTGCTGACGCGGGTGGCCCGCCCGCACGACGCGGTCGAGGGACTGGTCCCCGGACTGGCGGGCATGCACGACATCGACGACTACCCGGCCGCCCGGACCGTCCCCGGTCTGCTCGTCTACCGTTACGACTCGCCGTTGTTCTTCGCCAACGCGGAGAACTTCCGGCGCCGGGCCCTGGCCGCCGTGTCCGACCAGACGGAGCCCGTCCGCTGGTTCGTCCTCAACACCGAGGCCAATGTGGAGGTCGACATCACCGCCCTCGACGCGGTCGACGACCTCCGCCGCGAACTGACCGCGCGCGGTGTCGTGTTCGCCCTCGCCCGCGTCAAACAGGATCTCCTGGACGACCTCCGGGCGTACGGCCTGGCCGGCTCGGTCGGCCCGGACCGCATCTTTCCGACGCTGCCGACGGCGGTGGCGGCCTACCGCGAGTGGCTCGCGAAGCAGCCCCCGCAGTAGCCCGCACGGCCCGCGGGGACGGCCGTACGGCCCGCGGGTGGGCTGATGGTCCCGGGGTGGCGGGTCCGCTCGGCCCATGGCGGGAGCGCACCCCGTGGCACACGCTGGCGGCAGGACCACGTACACCCGCACCGGGAGGCCCGCCATGAACGCACCCCCGTCCCCCAGCGTGCTGCGCGCGCTGCCCGCCGAGTACCGGGACCGTCTGATGCCGGCCGCGCGGGAGGTCTCGTTCGCCGCCGGGACCCGGCTCTTCGACGAAGGCGGCCGCGCCGACCGGTTCTGGATCGTCCGGACCGGCAGGATCGAGCTCGACATGCATGTGCCCGGCCGCCGGGCGGCCGTCATCGAGAACGTCGGCCACAACGAACTGGTCGGCTGGTCCTGGCTGTTCGGCCCGCGCGTGTGGCACATGGGCGCCGCGGCGACGACCCCGGTACGCGCCTGGGAGTTCGACGCCGAGACCGTCAGGTCGCTGTGCCGGCAGGACCCCGGGCTGGGGAACGCCGTCGGCCAGTGGGTGGGCGAGGTGCTGGCCCACCGCCTGCGCGCCGCCCGCACCCGACTGCTCGACCTGTACGCCCCGTACGGCGCCGGGGCGAGCGTCTGACCGGGGAGTGACCGAGGAGTGACCCCCATGCACGGCACGCCGCACATCGTCAGCGACGTCATGACCACGACCGTCGTGAGCGTCGGACGCGGGGCCCCGTTCAAGGAGATCGTGCGGCTGATGCGGGACTGGCGGGTCAGCGCCCTGCCCGTGGTCGAGGGCGAGGGCCGGGTCGTCGGCGTCGTCTCCGAGGCGGACCTGCTGCGCGAGGAGAAGTTCCGCGACGCGGAGGAGGTCCGGGACGCGGAGGAGGTCCGGGACGCGGAGGAGGTCCGGGACGCGGAGGAGGTCCGGGACGCGGAGGAGGTACGGGCCGCGGAGGCCGAGGCCGGTGCCCTGACGGCGGGCGGGCTGATGACCGCCCCCGCGCTCACCGTCCGTCCCGGCGCCACGCTCGCCCGGGCGGCGCGGATCATGGCACGGGCCGGGGTGAAGCGCCTGCCCGTGGTCGACGAGGTGGGCGTCCTCCAGGGCGTGGTGAGCCGCGCCGACCTGCTCAAGGTCTTCCTTCGTGACGACGAGGAGATCGCGGAGGAGGTCCGGCGCGAGGTGGTGTCGTACCTCTTCCCCGCCCCCGCGTCCCTGCTGCGGGTGGTCGTCCGCGACGGGGTCGTGACGCTCGCCGGCCGGATCCGCGACACGTCCCTGGTCCCGGTGGCGGCACGGCTGGCCAGAGCCGTCGAGGGCGTGGTGGACGTGGACTTCGACCTGTCCCCGCGCCCGGCACCCGCCGCGGCGGCGGGCCCGGAGCGCACAAGTGGGGCCGGACGGCCCTAGTGCGGCCCGCCCCGGCGGAGCGATGATCTTTGGGGGCAGCCCGCGGTCTGCCCGCGCATCCGGTGAGGACGAGGGGCCGTCATGACGCAGTCGCGCACGTTCACGGAACAGGACCCGATCAGGGTCTTCCTGCTGGACGACCACGAGGTGGTCAGGCGTGGCATCACCGACCTGCTCGAGGCGGAACCGGACATCTCCGTCGTCGGCGACGCCGGCACCGTCCAGCACGCGCTCGCCCGCGGTCCGGCCCTGCGGCCGCACGTCGCCGTCCTCGACGTCCGGCTGCCCGACGGCGACGGCATCACCGTCTGCCGGGAACTGCGCGACCAGATGCCGGAGCTGGCCTGCCTGATGCTGACGTCCTTCGACGACGAGGAGGCCCTGCTCGACGCGATCATGGCCGGGGCGTCCGGCTATGTCCTCAAGCAGATCAAGGGCTCCGACCTGGTCTCCGCGGTGCGCACCGTCGCCTCGGGCCAGTCGATGCTGGACCCCGCGACCACGGCCCGCCTGATGCGGTCGCTGCGCGCCGACCCCGTCGAGACACCCTCGGTGCCCGCCGAACTGGCGAACCTGTCGCCCCGCGAACGGGACATCCTCGCGTTGATCGGCGACGGCCTCACCAACCGCGAGATCGGCAAGAAGCTCTACCTCTCCGAGAAGACCGTCAAGAACCACATCTCCCGGCTGCTGGCCAAGCTGGGCGTCCAGCGCCGGGTGCAGGCCGCGGTCCTCGCCTCCCACCTGGAACAGCCGGGTTCCGGGGAGCGCATGGGCAAGTGAGGGAAGCCCGTGCCGGCCGGGTCTCAGGTCCGCGGGCCCAGCAGCCGGATCGCGTCGGCGGCCACCGGGCCGTCGGCGTCGTTGGTCAGCTCGACCGACGTGCCGAGACCGGCCGGCAGGCTGAACTCGCCGAGCGAGACCCACGTTCCGCCGCGCGGATCGGTGGCTCCGGCGGCCCGCTGGTCGATGCGTACGGTCGTGGTGGTGTCCGGCTGGACGACGGTGTACGGGGCGTTGCTCGCGCGGCTCGCGGCCGGGGGGTAGGACGCCTGGATCTCGTACACGCCGTCCTGGGGCACGACCGGGCGCCAGCGCACCTTCCGCTGGCCCGAACCGGCGGGCGCCGTACGGTAGTTGCCCGACCAGTAGCCGGGGTCCGCCGTCGCCGTCGGCCAGCTGCCGCCGACGATCTCGAAGCCCAGCCGGTCGTTGTCCACGACCACCTCGGCGCGTACGTCGGCGGAGCCGGGCGCCTCGACCAGGCTGAGCGAGTCGAGGCCCAGGCGGGTGCCGCCGCCCCTGCCGGTCCCGGTCACCGCGCACCGCAGGGTGTGCCGGCCGGCGCGCAGCCGGGTGGTGCCGAGGCGGGCCAGGTCGAAGCCGTCCGCCGACTGCGCGGTGGCGTCGATCGCGTAGGCGGGCAGGCCGGAGCCGTCCACGGTGACGGTGGCCAGGGCGCCGTCCGCGGTGCGGTGGTAGCGCAGGAGCAGTTCGTACTCTCCGGTGTGCGGCACCCGGAAGGTGAACTCCACCGCGTCTCCCAGCTGTTCGGGGGTGAAGTCCAGGCGCTCGGCGCGGCGCGCCAGCGGATCGCCGACGGTCTGCACGGCACCCCCGGTGACCTCGGGGTCCGACTCGGCGAGGGTGACGACGGTCTCCCGGTAGTGGGGACCGCGGCGCAGGCTGTCACGGCCCCCGGTCAGCCAGTCCAGGGAGAAGCGGCAGACGTTCACCCGCAGCGGGACACTGGCCATGTCGCCGTCGCAGCCGTAGAGCAGCACGATGGTGCCGTCGGAGAGCCGGGCGAGATCCGAGTAGAAGGAGCGGTTCTCGTTGACGACCCGCTGGTAGCGGTACGAGTAGCCGTCGTCGTAGCTGACCGCCACCGTCATGTTGCGTCGGACGGGTGAGTCGGGGCGGCTGAACAGCACCCGCCCGGTGTCGTGGCCGCCGGTGTAGCGCAGCAGGCCGGCGTCGACCGCGTTGAAGGAGCCGGTGGCGCCGTCGAACGCCGGCTGCGACCAGGTGAGGCCGTCGTCCGTGCTGACGGAGACGATGCGCTGTCCCTCACCGCCCGCCGCGGCGCGGCCGTTGACGAACACGCTGCCGTCGGCGCGCTGCACCAGCCGCGCCTCGTTGATGGGGTACGCGACCTGCACGGGCACTGCGCCGGTCGCCTGCCAGGTGGCGCCGTGGTCGTCGCTGTAGATCGGTGCGACGCCGTAGAACCGCTGGGCCACGGTGTTGCCGACGATCACCCTGCGGTGCGCGCAGTTGAGCAGCAGCCGGCCGGATCTCAGCTGGATGCCGTGGCCCGGACCCGGGCCGTGCAGCGCCCAGTTGTAGGGAAAGCCGTCGAACAGGCCCGCCAGGTTGCGGACTTCGCTCCAGGTCCGGCCGCTGTCCCGGCTGGAGATCACATAGAGGTCGCCCGAGTCGCCCGAGCAGGAGGTGTTCTCGGGCAGCCGGAGCGAGAGCATGTAGAAGAGGAAGACCTCCCGCGTGCGGCGGTCCACGACCAGCGCCGGGTTGCCCCAGGACTCGCCGTCGACGGAGGTGACCAGGGTGCGGCTCTCCTCCCAGCTCCGGCCGCCGTCGGTGCTGCGGCGCAGCAGCAGGTCGCGCGGTCCGGCGTCGCACACCTCGTGGCGGCCTTCGGTGACGGCCAGGACGGTGTCGTCGGGCAGTACGGCGAGCGCGTGGACGTGGTAGCTGACCAGCGGGCCCTCTCCGGAGTCCCAGAGGGTCTGCTCCTCGAAGAAGGTGCCGTGCCGGTCGGCGGCGTGGGCCGCCGACCCGAGGGCCACGGAGCCGAACGCGGCGGTCGCCGAGGCGCCGACGACCCCGAGAGCGAAGGATCTGCGGTTCATGGCGGTGCGGTGCGGTCCGCTGTCGGACATGGTGGGCCACCCCTTTCGGGCGGTACGGAGGTGAGGGAACCGGCGCGGGACGGCACGCGCGGGGTCAGGCTCGTACGAGATGCGCGTCGAGAGGAGCGAGCAGGTCGAGCAGCGCCTTGCGCTCCCCGTCGGAGCACGGCGTGAAGGGCGGCGCGACATGGGGCGGGCACAGCCCTCGTTCGGCGAGCACGGCCTTCACCGCGGGCACCCCGGGTCGTACGGTGTGCAGCGCCAGCACCGCGTCGAGCACCCGTTGTGCGCGCCGCGCGTCCTCGTCGCGGGCCTCGCGGTGGGCGCGGAACAGCTCGACGGCCGCCCCGGGGGCCAGGTTGGCCACCCCGAGTACCACGCCGTCGGCGCCGAGCCGGAGCGCGTCCAGTGCCTGCCGCTCCGCGCCCTGGCTGACGCCGAAGTCCTTGCGCCGACGGGCCGCCGCGAGAGCGTGACCGAACAGGGCGAGGTCGCCCGAGCTGTCCTTGATGCCCACCAGGTGGGCGAGGCCGGTCAGTTCGTCGAGCAGGGCCGGGGTGAGCGGGTTGCCGTAGCGGGGGGCGTGGTAGGCGACGACGGGGATGCCGAGGTGGGCCAGGGCGGCGTAGTGGGCGACGATCTCGTCGTGCCGGTGGTGGAAGTAGATCGGCGGGCTGAGCACCAGCGCGTCCGGCGCGGCGGGCCGGACGGCCTCCGCCCGCTCCAGCGCCTCGGCGGTGCCGGGTGCGGTGACGTTGATCAACACCGGCCCTTTGTCGGTCAGTTCGCGCCAGCGGGTGGCCACCTCGGCGGCGAAGTCGGTCAGTTGTGCGGTGGGGAGGAGTGGGCCCTCGCCGTTGCTGCCGAAGAGCATGAGACCGCGGGCGCCTGCGGCGGCCAGCGCGGCGAGGAGGGGGGCGGCGGCCGGAGCCGAGGGCTGGCCCGGGTGGGCCATGGGGGTGACCAACGGGACGATGATTCCGGAGAGTAGGGTGCGGCCGTCGATGTGTCGTGGTTCGGCTGCGGCGCCGTTGTGGCTGGTCGCGCCCCGCGGCGGAGCCGCACATTGACACAGCCCCGCGCCCCTACGGGGCGCTGCTCTACCGTCCATCAGTAGCCTCTGATCTCGGGCCAGGCCAGTTCGACTCCGGCGCGGGTGAGTTCGTCCTGGAAGCTGCTCAGCCGTGCGCTGTCCTCGTAGACCTGCCCGGGCTCCAGACGGTGGTCCAGGCAGTACGCCGCCAGTGATCCGGCCGCCTCGCCGATGTTCCACTCGACGGGATGCAGCCGGTAGCAGCCGTTGGTGATGTGGGTGGTGCCGATGTTCTTGCACACGGGCAGCAGGTTCCGCATGCGTACGGGGAGCAGGGCGCCCAGGGGGATCCGGAAGGGGCTGCTGGCCACGTCGATGTAGGTGTCGCCGCCGGTGGAGGGGTGGAGGTCGATGCGGTACATCCCGATGCCGACGGAGTCCGGGTACGGCATCGCGCCGTGCTCGCCGCGCACGGCGAGGGACAGGTCCTGTTCGACGACGCGGCGGCGGGCGACGATCCGGCGCGACTCACGGATGTACGGCGCCTTGGCCAGCCCGTCGGCTGTGCCCAGCACGTCGCCGCGCAGCCGCAGTCCGGGCCAGCCGGTGCCGCCGTCGGGACGGGGGGCCTCGGTCTGCAGCCAGTAGAGCATGCTCATGCTCAGCTCGCGGGCGCCCGCCAAGTGCCGGTCCCGCTCATTGTCGTCGACCCCGATCAGCGGTCCGGGCAGATAGTCGATCATGGGCCAGTTGACGATGGTCACGTCGCTCGCGGCGAAACCCGGCCGGTACAGCTTCCGGGAGACCACCCGGCGGAACTCCCACAGCTCCTTGTCGCCCGCGTCCCTGCTCTGGTCGGCGACGACCGGTCCGGAGTCGCCGTTGGGGGTGAAGCCGCGCGGTACGGTCTCCAGCGTCCGCGGGTCGGGCGCGCTCAGGCTCAGCAGCCGGTTCGGCCACTGCGGGGGGTGGTAGGCGGCCCAGGTGTCGTAACCGGCCGGCCGGTCGAGGGTGTGGTCCTCCCCGGGCACATGGTCGACGGCGAACACCCAGGAGAACGCCTGCATGTTGGAGGGCTGGGCATCGTCGGGCGCGCTCGGCTCGCCCGTGTCCCGCCGGGACTCGAATCCCGTCACGTGCTCGGTGCCGGTCAGGGGCAGCAGGTCGCCGAGTTCCGTGGCGTCCAGGACGTACGGTGCCGACACCTCGACCCGCGTCCCGTCGGGGCCCTCGACGGCCACGGACCGTACCCGGTCGCCGTCCACGGAAGCGGCCACCGGACGGTGCCGGCACAGGATCCGCAGCCGGCCGGCGGCCACATAGGGCGCGACCATGGCCTCCAGGACGGCGGCGCCCACCCTCGGCTCGTGGCAGAGCGCGCTCACCCGCCCCTCGCCCGGGTTGAGGTACGGGCGCCGGCGCGCCTCGTCGGTGAGCGGGTACCAGGTCCGGTAGTGCGCGCGGATCGCCTCGCGCAGGGCGCGGTAGGTCCGGGTGGCGCCGAACTGCTCGATCCAGGCGTGCTCGTCGGGCGGCACGCCCTGGCTGGTGAGCTGACCGCCGATCCAGTCGGTCTCCTCGGTGAGCAGGACCGACCGCCCCCGGTCGAGGGCGGCCAGCGCCGCGGCCACACCGCCGAGGCCTCCGCCGATGACAAGGACGTCCGTGGCCGCCGCCGTCCGTGCGCTCATGCGCCGCTCCCCTCCGGGCCGACCGTGAATCGTCGGGTCCCGCCGTGTACCTCCATCGGCACGGGCGGGCCCCCGTCCGGCGGGGTGACGAGCAGGTCGCCGTCGCCCTCGGCGATCCCGGTGACCCGGTCGCCGGTGCGCCGGTAGCCCCGTACGACGACGCCGGGCGCCGTGTCCAGCAGGACCCGTCCGTCGAGGTGGACGGTGAGCCGGGCGGCCGCCCGGACATCGAGGCGGCCCTCGCCGAGCGGCAGGTTGCACAGCTCGGCCGGTTCGCCCGGGTGGGCGAACCGCCAGCCGTCGGGGCGTGCGTCGGCGAGTTCGCCGAAGGCGAGATACGCCAGCAGACCGCCCCAGGCCATCAGCCCGTCCGAGCGTTTCTGAAAGCCCGTCACGTTCTCCCCCTCGACGGCCGGATAGTTCTCCCGCACATGGCCGTGCACACGCCACTCGTCGAGAAACAGCCGCAGCAGGGCGCCCACCACCGGTCGGCTCACCTCGGCCAGCCCGTACCGCCGCAGCCCGCGTACGGCGAGATACGCCATCGGCGCCCAGATCCGGCCGCGCCAGTAAGTCGCCGCGAAGCCCGGGTCGTTGCGGGCCACGCTCGGCAAGGGGCGTGCGCCTCCCAGCACTTCGGGCTGCAGCAGATCGGCGGCCACGGCCGCCGCGCGGTCGGCGTCCGGCAGGCCGCCGAGCAGTGCGTACAGCATCGTCGGTGAGACGTGCGGGTCGTGCGTGCCCGTGGAGGTGAGGTTGCGGTAGCCCTTGCGGTCGCTGTCCCAGAGCAGCCGGCCGGCGACCGCCTTCGCGGTGGCGGCCTCGGCGCGCAGCCGGTCGGCCGTCGCGGGCTCGCCCAGGAGGGCGGCGATCTCGGCCAGGGCCTCGGCGTCGGCGATGTGCAGCGCGTTGAGGCCGACGTCGGCGAGGTCCATGGTGTGGGTCACCGGGTCGTACCGGGCCTCGTCGTACATCGGGGAGTCGTCCAGGCCCGACTCCCGTTTGGCGCGGTCCAGGGTCGCCGACGCGGGGTCGTCGGCGATCGGGTCGGAACCCCAGGCGAGCAGCCCGTGCGGGCCACGGCGGGCCCGGGGCCACCAGTCGTGCCAGGCCAGCAGTGCCGGGAAGGTGTCGTCGAGCAGCGCCCTGTCGCGGGTCTCGGACGACAGGCCGCCCGCCAGGTAGGCCTGGTACACCGTCAGCGCGCCTACCGGCGGCTGCGAACGGTCGTCGGTGCGGCCCCGCTCGTCCGAGATCCGGTTCGGGATCATGCCGGCCGCGTCCGCGTACGGCAGGATCTGGCCGAAGATGCCGCGCGCGTAGTCCCGGTCGACGGCCGAGGCGGCGAGACCGGTGAAGAAGGTGTCCCAGGCATGCAGGGCCCAGGTGCCGTAGAAGCCCTTGCGCTCGGCGCAGACGAAGTCCCTGGAGGTCGGGGTGAGGACCCGGCCGATGTCCGGGGCGTAGATGGTGTTCCAGGTGACGGCCCTGGTCAGGGCGTCGGCGGCGGCGCCGAGCCAGCCGCCGGAACGGAGCCGGGTGCGGTCGGTGGCGGCGCGGCGGGCCGCGAGTACGGCGGGGGTCCCGTCCACCGTGCCGGGTGTGTCGGCCGGTGCGATGCGCAGGTACACGGTGCCGGGCCTGTCGTAGGCCAGGACCGGCGGGCTCTCCAGCCTGTGGGCGGGCGAGGAGGCGGTGACCGTCCAGCGGATCCCGCCCGCGAGGACGGTGCCGACCGGGTCCTCCGTTCCCTCCGCGCCCTCCACCGAGAGCACGACCCTGCCCGTGCTCTCGGCGCGGACGTGCAGGGTGTCGCCGGGTCCTCCGGCGAAGGCCAGCCGCAGCCGGTGGCCCGCCGCGCGTACCGTCACCTCGGCGTATCCGCCGTCCACGGTGTGCGGTCCGAGCCGTTCGAGTCCGTCGCGCCAGGTGAACCCGTCGAGAACCGGGCCGTCGGGGCCGAGGACGCCGAACCGCACCCGTGGTCCGGACGGCAGCCGGCTCATGCCGGTGTGCGTGCGGACGTCCCAGGTGTTCCAGCCGGTCGGCGCCGGAGTCGCGGCGGTGCGCGGCTCTCCCGTCCCGTGCTCGTTCATACGACCGCCTTGCCGTCGGCGGCGCCGTCGCCCGGCACCGCGTCGTCCAGGTCCAGGGCCGCGTCGAGCAGCGCCTGCGTGTACGCGTGTCGCGGGGCGGTGAGCACCTCTCCGGTCCGGCCCTCCTCCACGATCACGCCCCGGCGCATCACCGCCACCCGGTCGGCGATCTGGTGCACCACGCCCAGGTCGTGCGAGATGAACAGCATCGCGAGCCGGTGCCGGGCGCGCAGGTCGACGAGCAGCCGCAGGATCTGGGCCTGGACGGACACGTCGAGCGCCGACACCGCCTCGTCGCAGACCAGCAGCCGGGGCCGTACCGCCAGCGCTCTGGCGATGCTGACCCGCTGGCACTGGCCGCCCGACAGATCTCCTGCGCGCCGCGCCGCCACCTCGGGGTCGAGCCCCATGTCGGCGAGGAGCCGGTGCAGCGCCTCGGTGCGGTCGCCCTCGGGCACGGTGACCGGGTGGGTGCGCCAGACCTCGCCGATGACGGCGGCGACCGTCATCCGCGGGTTCAGCGAGGACCGCGGGTCCTGGAACACCATCTGCACCGCCCGCTGCAGTTCGGGTGGCCGGCGCCCCGCGCGGCCGAGCGGGCGCCCCTCGAAGGTGACGGTCCCGGTGCCTGGTCGCAGCAGTCCGGCCACGCACCGGGCCACGGTCGTCTTGCCGGAGCCCGACTCGCCGACCAGACCGAGCGTCTCCTCGGGCGCCACCGACAGGCTCACGCCGTCCACGGCGACCTGGCCGCCCCGACGTCCTCCGTAACGGACGCGCAGGTCACGCACGTCGAGGAGGGTGCGCTCGCTCGTGCTCACGGCTGCGGCACCTCCTCGGCGAAGTGGCAGGCGCTCCAGCGGCCCGGCACCACCTCCCGTACCTCCGGCCGCTCGGCGCGGCACCGGGCGCGGGCCAGCGGACAGCGCGGGTGGAAGGCGCATCCGGCGGGCCGGTTCGCGGGGGTCGCCGGGGCCCCGGGCAGCGGGTCGGCCAGGGCGGTACGGGTACGGACGGCGGGCACGCTGCGCACCAGGGCCGCGGTGTACGGGTGGGCGGGTCGCCGCAGGACGTCACGGGCGGGCCCGTGCTCGCAGACCCGTCCGGCGTACATCACCACCACCTGTTCGCCGACGTGCGACACGACCCGCAGATCATGGCTGACCAGCAGCATCGCCAGGCCGTCCGCCGCCTGGATGTCGGCAAGGAGCCGCAGGATCCGGGACTGCACGGTGACGTCGAGCGCCGTCGTGGGCTCGTCGGCGAGGAGCAGCGCGGGGTTTCCGGCCAGCGCCATCGCGATCACGGCGCGCTGGCGCAGGCCTCCGGAGAGTTCGTGCGGGTAGGCCCGCGTCCGCCGTTCCGGCTCCGGTACGCCGACCCGGTCGAGGAGTTCGACGACCCGGCGGTTCACCTCGGCCCGCGGCAGCCTGTCGCGGCGCGGTATCTCGCCGACCTGACGGCCGATGCGCTGGGTCGGGTTGAGGGCGGCGAGCGGGTCCTGGAAGATCATCGCGATCTCCCGGCCGCGTACCGCGCGGCGCCGTGCCGGGTCGGCGGCGAGCAGGTCCTCGCCGTGCCACAGCAGCCGGCCGGCCAGGGTGGCGCCCTCGGGCGGCAGGCCCAGGATCGCCTGGGCGGTCATGGTCTTCCCGCTGCCGGACTCACCGATCAGTCCCACGGTGGTGGCGCGTGGCACGTCGAAGGAGACGCCGTCCAGCACCCGGGTGCGGGTGCCGCGCGGGCCGGGGAGTTCCACCACCAGGTCCTCGATCCGCAGGACCGGCCCGTCCGTCGCGGCCACCGCTTTCCCGGCCCCGTGGTCGCGTGCGGTTCCGGCGGGGGTCACGAGCCGCCGGCCCGCACGCCGGCGAAGTCCGGCAGTCCGCTGGCGTCCGGGACGAAGCCCTTGAGGTCGCTGTTCCAGGCGTAGGCGATGCTCACGGACATCGGGTACATGCCGACCGCGTCCTGCCAGATGATGCGGCCGGCCCGGCCGTAGAGGTCGGTGCGCTTGGCCTTGTCGGCCGTGGCACCGGCGGACGCCAGCAGACCGTCCAGCTTCTTGTTGCAGTAGCCCATGCGCTTGGCCGCGCAGGTGTAGAGACGGCCGAGGTTGCTGGCCGCGTCGTAGCTGGGGGTGGCCAGTTGCTGGAAGTTGATGTCCCACTTGAGCGCGAGCAGGTCCTCCGTGAAGACCGCCTGCTCCTTCTCCAGCGGCTCCACCTGTACGCCGACCTTCTGCAGGTCCGAGACGACGGCCTCGATGAAGGGCTTGAACTCGTCGTTGGCGAACTGGAGCCGGAGCTTCTTCGAGAAGTCGAACCCGGCGGCGGTGAGGGCGGCCTTGGCGGCCGCCGGGTCGTAGGCGACGGCGGGCTGCGCCACGTGGCCGAGGACGACGCTGGTCACGGGCGCGTCGGCGGCCTTGCCGGTGTCCGGGTAGAGCTTGTCGATGATGGTCTTGAAGTCGACGGCCTGCCAGATGGCCCGGCGGACCTTCGCGTCCTTGAGGGCGGGGATCGAGGAGTTGAACCACATGGTGAACTCGGCGCTGCTCGGCACGGTCTGCACGGTGAGGCTCTTCTGGCCCTTCAGGGAGGCGAGTTGGTCGTCGGGGATGCCCCAGACGACGTCCACCTCTCCGGTGCGCAGCGCGGTCATGCGGGCCGCGAGTTCGGGGATGTTCCGGATGGTGACCTTGCCGAGCGTGGGCTTCGTGCCCCGGTACTTCTTGTTGGGCACCAGGACCAGCGACCCGCTCGGGGTGAACGCGTCGACGCTGAACGGCCCCGAGCCGACGGGGTGGTTGAAGAAGGCGGTGTCGTCCTTGCCGATGCCCGACGGGAGGACGTAGAAGGTGCCGAGCTTGCCGGGGACGGACGCGTCGGGCGCCGGGCTGTGCAGGACCACCTCGGTGGCGGAGACCTTGGTCATCGTGTCGCCGGGGAAGTTGCCCGCGTTGGGTCCGTTCAGGCTGATCATGCGCTGGAAGGAGGCGACCACGTCGTCGGCGTCGAGGGCGGAGCCGTCGGAGAAGGTGACGCCGGAGCGCAGCGTGAACGTCCAGGCGGTGACGTCCTTGTTGGGCTTCCAGGACGCGGCGAGGTCGCCTTCGAGGGTGCCGTCCGCGGTGGGTTTCACGAGTCTGCTGAAGATCTCCTGGGCGGCCAGCTGGGTGCCCGTGGAAGCACCTTGGGCTCCGTGCGGGTCCAGGCTCTCGATCGGATAGGTGCCGGCGACCGTCACGTCTCCCGAGGCGGAACCGCCCCCGTTGTCGTCGCCGCCGGTGGTCGTCGAGCAGGCGGCGAGGAGCGCCGCGCCCGCCGTGGCGGTGGTGGCGAGCCGGATCAGCCGGCTCCGCCCGTGCTCACGCGTCCTGGTCATGATGGTGCTCCTCTCGATCGAGGGTCGGTCGGAGTCAGCCGGTGGGTTCGGAGTCAGCTGGTGGGTGAGGCGCTGTACCTGGTGTGGTTCAGCCGGGGCGGCCACGCCCGTAGCGGGCGGTGAGCTGGTCGCCGAGGATGCCCACGTTGACGATCAGGAGGGACAGGGCGATGCCGGGAAGGGTGGAGATCCACCATTGGGTCTCCAGGTACTCCTTGCCGTTGGCGATGGTCTGCCCCCACGACACGGTCGACGGGGGCAGCCCGATTCCGAGGAAGCTGAGCCCGGCCTCCGCCAGCACCACCAACGCGAACTCGAGCGTGGCGAGGGCGACGATCGGGCCCGCCGTGAACGGGAGCACGTGCCGGACGAGGACGGTCCGGCCGGGCACGCCCAGCACCCGGGCGGCGTCGACCCAGGGCCGCTCCCTGAGCGAGAGCGCGATGCCCCGGGTGACCCGGGCGAAGCCGATCCAGCCGGTCGCCGAGAGCGCGACCACGACCAGCAGGACGCTGCGCTCGAACGCGCCCGCGATCACGATCGCCAGCAGGATGGCGGGGAAGGCCAGCAGGACGTCGAAGATCCGGGCGAGGACGGCGTCGGCGATGCCTCGGAAGTAACCGGCGACGGCACCGAGGAGGACCCCGACGAGACAGGACAGCGCCACCGTGGACACGCCGATGAGCACCGCCGTCCGGGCCCCGTAGACGATCTGGGCGAACAGGTCGCGGCCGAGTCCGTCGGTGCCGAGCCAGGCCGTGCCCCCGGTGGACATCTTGGCGCCGGGGGCGAGCAGCCGGTCGTCCAGGGAGGTGTGCACCGGGTCGTAGTGGATGAGCAGGGGCCCGACGACGGCCACCAGCAGGTAGCAGCCCACGACCACGGCGGGGAGACGGGACAGGAGCGAGCGCGGTGCCCGTCGCGGGGCCGTCGTCGGCTTCTCGACGGCGACGGTGAGGTCGGCCATCAGACGGCTCCCGTCCGGATCCGCGGATCCAGCTGGGCGATGAGCAGATCGGCCATCAGGTTCAGTACGACGACGATGCCCGCGATGAGCAGGGTGGCGCCCTGGACCACCGAGTAGTCGCGGTTGGCCACCGCCTCCACCACGAGCGATCCGAGACCGGGCCAGGCGAACACGTTCTCGACGATCACGGCGCCGCCGACCAGGGCCCCGACCTGGACGCCCACCACGGTCACCACCGGGATCAGCGAGTTGCGCAGGGCGTGGCCGAACAGCACCTGGCGCTCGGTCAGCCCCTTGGAGCGCGCGGTCTGGATGTAGCTCTCGCCCATCGTCTCCGCGACGCTGGTCCGGGTCAGCCGGGCGATGATCGCGACGAACGGGAAGGAGAGGGTGACGGCGGGCAGCACCAGGTGCTGGGGGGTGCCGACCCCGGAACTGGGCAGGAGCCGCAGGGTCAGGGCGAAGACCAGCACCAGCATGATGCCGATCCAGAACGTCGGGAACGACTGGAGGGCGATCGTGCAGGCCGAGACCACCCGGTCCACCAGGCTGCCCGGCCGCGCCCCGGCCAGCACGCCGAGCGTCAGTCCCACGACCACCGCGAGCACGGTGGCCGTCACGGTGAGGTCGATCGTGGCGGGCAGCCGGTCGAGGACCGCGCCCATCGCGGACCTGCCGAGCCAGTGCGACTGGCCGAAGTCGAGCCGGCAGACGTCGCCGAGGTAGCTGAGGTACTGCGTGCCGAGCGGCCGGTCCAGGCCGAGCGAGGAGCGCAGCTGGTCGATCTGGCTCCGGGTGGCGTCCGGGCCGAGCAGCACCGTCGCGGGGTCGCCGGGCGCGGCCCGGACGATGAGGAAGATCAGCGAGGCGGCGCCCCACATCACGAAGACCCCGATGAGCAGCCGGTGCGCGATCATCCGGATCATGACCGTGGCCTCCCGCCGCCGGTGGGCACCGGTCCGATCGAGTCACCCGGGACGAAGGCGCAGGGCACCGTCAGCCGGCGCGGTCCGGGGGTCTCCTGGTCGAGCAGTTCGACCAGCACCCGCACGGCCTCCCCCGCCATCTGGGCGCGGGGCAGCGAGAACCGCGTCCAGTTGCGCGACTCCGGTGTCCAGGACGGCGGGTCGCCGAGCAGGGCCAGCGAGCAGTCCTCGGGGAACCGGACCCGCCGGGTGCCGGCCATCGTCGCCAGCGCCTCGGTGAGCCGGTTGTCCTCGGTCGGCTCGACCAGCAGCGCGGTGATCCCCAGTTCGCCCATCCACCCGGCCAGCCGCGCGGCCGTCAGCTCCGCCGGATCGGTCAGGCTCCGGATCAGCGCCTCGTCCAGGGCGATACCGGCCTCGGCCAGTCCCCGCCGGTAGCCCTCCTCGCGGTCCCTGGTGGGCTCGCTGTCCTCCCGGGCGCGCAGATACAGGATCCGCCGGTGGCCGAGCCGCGCCAGCTCCGCGACGAGCGCCGCGGTCGCCGAGACGTAGTCGGCCGCCACGTAGGAGAGTTCGCCGTCGTCCACCTCGCGGCGTCCGACGAACACGATGGGGAAGTCCTCCCGGACCAGCGCCGACAGCTCCTCGCGGCGGACGTTCCTGCCGAGCAGGACACAACCGTCCGCGATCTTCAGCCGGTTGGTGCCGCCGACGTAGATCGACCGCTCGGCCCCCGGCGCCCCGGACGCGGCCCCGCCGGAACAGAACAGCAGCAGGTCGTAGCCCTGCCGTGCGGTCTCCTCCTCCACGCCGAGCAGGAACGGGTAGTAGAAGTCCCGCTGGTCGGTCGGGAACACCGACTCGAAGGTGTAGAGGCCGAGCAGCCGGTTCCGGCCGCCTTTGAGGCTGCGCGCGGCGACATTGGCCGCGTAGCCCAGCTCCTCGGCCGCCGCCAGCACGGCCCGGCGGGTCGACTCCGCGATCTGGGCACTCGCCGCGCCCCCGCTGATCACCAGCGACACCGTCGCCTGGGAGACGCCGGCGCGCCGGGCGATGTCCCGCTGGGTGGAGCGTCTACGCCGTTCGGGAGGGACCATGAGCACTCCCTAATACGTATTAAGCAGTGCCGAATGACGCTACTCGGACCCGGAGAAACGCGTCAAGGCGCGTGAACGGCCTTTGTCCGTCTTGTTTCTGACAGATGATCGGATCTTGGGGAGTGACCGGATTCGCCATCCGGGTGCCCGCCCGAGCCATGGCACGGGAACGGGATGTTCAGGAACATCGGAGACACGACCGCAGCCCGGCGAGATGGGGGAACCCGATGACCGTCCGCACCGTTCCGGAGCACACCGCAGCCGCCGACGACCTCGCGTCCCGCTTCGGCCGGGACGGCTACGCCGTGCTGCCGGACGCCCTGACCGCGGCCGAGGTGGCGGAGTTGCGCGCGGAGACCGTGCGGATCTGCCGGGGCGAGCGGGGCTTCGTGGAGGGCGCGCCGGCGCGGGTCGCGGGCGAGAGCGACGACGAGGCCGTACGACGGTTCCTGTGCGTGCACTACCCGCACAAGCTGTCGGCGCTCATGCTCGACACCATGCGCCATCCCGCGGTCGTCGGACCGCTGACGGAGGTGATCGGTCCGGACGTCAAGTCGATGCAGTCCATGCTGTTCGTCAAGTCCGAGGGCAGGCCGGGCCAGGCCTGGCATCAGGACGAGATGTTCATCCCCACCCGCGACCGGTCCCTGACCGCCGCCTGGATCGCCCTGGACGACGCCACCGTCGACAACGGCTGCCTGTGGGTCCTGCCGGGTTCGCACCGGCCCGGCGTCATCTACCCCAACCGGGAGCACGACGACGCCCGTTACGACTGCACGGTCGAGTCCTACGCCTTCCCGTACGACGAGACCGACGCCGTGCCCGTCGAGATCGCGGCCGGATCGGTGCTGCTCTTCAACGGCTACCTGCTGCACAAGTCGTTGCCCAACTCCGGTCGGCGCGGCTTCCGTCGGGCACTGGTCCAGCACTACATGAGCGCCTCGTCCCTGCTCCCCTGGGCTCCGCCCGAGGCCCACGTGCCCATGGCGCAGGCCGACTTCCGGGACATCGTGCTGGTGGCGGGCCGGGACCCGTACGCCTACAAGGGCACCACCGACATCCGTACGCCCCGGGTGCGGCGCGACCGGTCCGGGGGCTGCGACCGGTGAGGCCGTGACGGACGGCACCGCACCCGTCCCGCCCGTCCCGCCGTTCGCGCCCACGCTCCTGGCCCGGCTCGGTCCGGCGGTCGCCGACTATCCGCCGGGGTCGGTCTTCGGTCCCAGGGACGCGGGGTCGTACGAGTTCGTCTGGCTGCTGCGGGGCAGCGCCCGCTGGGTCTGCGGTGACCTGAGCCTGCCGCTGACGCCCGGCGAACTGCTGCTGGTACGCCCGGGAATGCGCGACACCTTCCACTGGGACACCCGCCGGCCCACCCGGCACGCCTACACGCACTTCCGGCTCCGCCCCGCCCCCGCCGACACCGGCTGGCCGGTCGTCCGGGACCTCACCGGCCGGGGCGACCCGATGGCCGCGCTCTGCCGGCACCTCCTGAGGCTCGGCGCGACCCGCCCGCCGGCCTGGGAGCGGCACGCCGAGGAGACCCTGCGGCTGCTGCTCTTCACCTTCGTGCACGGCACCGCCCCGGGAACCGGCTCCCAGGCGCTCCCGGAGCCACTGGTCGCCATGATGGCCGCGGTCCGCGCCCGCTGGTCGGACGGCGTCGCCCGCCCGCTCGCCCTGGAGCGGCTGGCGGAGGCGGCGGGAGTCTCCCCGAGCACCCTGTCCCGCCTCTGCCGTCGCCACCTCGGGGTGAGTCCCGTGGCGGGCCTCGAACTGCTCCGCCTGGCACGGGCCGAACCGCTGCTCTGGCTGAGCAACCTCTCGCTGCGCGCCATAGCCCTCCAGTGCGGCTTCGCCGACGCCTACCACTTCTCCCGCCGCTTCCGCGCCGTCTACGGCATGTCCCCGAGCGCCTTCCGCGGGGTCCCGCCCGAGTCGGCGCCGCCGTCCCCGGTCACCGGCGGCGCGCTGTCCGCGCTCCAGGCCCTGGTGCCGCTCTCGTCCTAGTACTGCTCGGGGCGATGCCCTGCCCGGTGATCGGCGGGTGTCAGACCCGGGTCCGACAGCACGTCCATCACGGCCCCCGCCACCCGGGCCGTCCGGCGGATGCGGAGGTCGAGGACGGGAGCGGGGTTCGAAACGGCGTGGGAGGCCAGCAGGTTCATCAGGGGCCAGAGGGCGGCGGAGCGTCGCGGCAGGGGGATCCGACGGCCGTCGGGGGTGATGACCGTGGCGGTGGTGACACCCGCGAGGAGGTTGGTGCGGCTCCAGTCGATGTCGTAGGCGCGGCCGTTCGGGCCGACGCCGAGCACCACGTCCCTGGTGTGGTGCAGGACCGCCAGGTAGTTCAGCGGCACGGTGAGCCGCCGGGCCGCGTCGAACGGGCGGGTGCCGTCCGCCGGCCGGATGCGCAGCACCGTGTCCAGCACCGGGCCCCGGTCCTGAAAGGTCGTCCTGCCGCGCATCTCCAGGAACCGGGCCCGCACCAGATGCCCGCCGCGGCGCGACCACCCCCGGCCGGCATGGCCGAACCCGCCCTGCTCGCCCGGGAGTTCGTCCACCAGCAGCCGGGCCTCCTCGCCCGGCTCGGACACCGGTGCACGGTCCTCGGGGCGGGCGCGGTCGCGGTCGGCCAGGGCGCCGTAGCGTGCCGCCGTCGGCGCGTCCAGGCGCCGGAGGTCGATCGTGTCCCCCACCATCCTGACGCCTCCGACCTCCCGTGAGATCCGCATCTGTGCCAGCTGGCGGCCGGTCCGCCGGGTCACGTCGGCTGTCCGGCCCTCGAGGTCGATCACCCGGCAGGTTCTCGTGCCCGCCAGCAGGGCGCTGCGCGGCCAGAGCACGTCGACCCGCCCGGGGGTCCCGGGACCGGCCGGGTCGACGCGGACGGCCAGGCGGCCCGCCGTGACCGCCGACAGGCACAGGGACGGCACCCGCCACTCGCCCGTCACCTCGGACCGGGCGTCCTGCGCCGTGTGCACCCGCAGCCTCATCCTGACCACCGGTGTGAACTCGTCGGGGGCGTACTCGCCGTAGTGCGTCGTGAACGTCGCCTCCCCTTCGGGGCTGTACCGCGCGAGCGAGGCCTCCAGGACGTCCGCCCGCACCAGGTGGGCTCCCGCCGGGCCCGGCGCGGAACTCGGCGCCCACATCACGAAGGTGTCGTCCCCGTACGCGCCGTACGCGCCGTTCCGCACCCGGTCCCGGCGGGTGATCCGGGGGAACATCTGCCGCGTGGCGACGGCGGCCACGACCGGGATCACGGCGGTGACGGCCGCGCCGCCCGCGCCCACCGCGAGGCCCCAGCGCTCGCCGTCGCGCCAGGCGGTCCACCCCACGGCGAGGAAGAGCGGCCGCACCGAACAGCAGAGCGCGGCGAACAGGAACTGCCCGAGGAACACACCGGTACGGCTGCGCATCGTCTCTCCTCGCGGCTGGCGGGTGGTCGGGGTGGTTCGTCAGAGGTCCACGCGGAACAGACCGCCGGACGGGTCGACGACCGCCGTGAGCCGCAGGCCCACGCGCAGGGCGTCATGGTGGGAGCGCCGCCAGGTCACCTCGAAGGTCCGGAACCCCGGCCCGCTGACCCGCAGCCCGACCGCGAGGCCGGCGTCGTCGGCGTCCTCCCATGGGGTCAGGTCGGTGACCTCCGCGGTCGCCGGGAGCCCGGCGGCGTCGAGCCGCCGGTTGTGCTCCCGCTCGACGCCGGTGTGCGCCCAGAGCCCGAGGCCCAGGGGAAGGAAGACCACCGTGAAGACGATGCCCATGACCGTCAGGTCCGCGCAGGCGAGGAGGACCGCGCCCGGCATCACCGGTCCGCACAGGCACATCACGACGCCGCCCATGAGGACCCCGACCCCGTGGCCCGGCTCGGCCGCTGGCAGCGCGAACAGCTCGACCTGTGGCGGGCGGGGGGCCGCATCGAACACGCGCCCCTGCTGTGGGCGGCCCTGACGTCCATCGTCGTGTGAGGTGAGCCGGTCAGTCGTCGGCGATGCCGGAACCGCTGAGGGCGGGCACGGTGTTCTCCGGGCGGGCCAGGGAGCGGGTGCCGGCCCGGAACTGGGCGAGCTTGTCGACGATGGTCTGGCCGACCGGAAGGTGTCCCCAGACGCTGATGCCCTGGTGGGCTGGGCTCCCAGGTCGACTCGTCGATGACGACGGGGTTCCAGCCGAGTTCCCATTCGAAGCCGGAGGGGGTGCGGGCGTAGTAGGAGAGTTCGCGGTCGTTGGTGTGCTGGCCCACGGACAGGGCCATGTCGAAGCCGAGTTCGTGGACGCGCTGGTAGCTGTGGGCGACGTCGTCGAGGCTCGCGGCCTGGATGTTGAGGTGCTGGACGCGGGTGCGGATCGGGTCGATCGGCAGGCCGACGGTGTTGGCCACCGCGACGGAGTGGTGGCGTTCGTTGACCCGCAGGAAGCGGATCTTGAGTTTGACGCCGCTGATGGTCTCCACGGACGGGGCGCCGTACCTGTCGTACGTGGTCATCGGCTGGCCGCCAGGAAGTCGGAGCAGACGCGGTTGAACAGGCCGGCCTGTTCGAACTGCACCCAGTGCCCGGTGTTGGCCACCACGTAGAGATCGCAGTTGGGCAGCCGGTCGGCCAGCATGCGCGCCCCGGACGGGCGGTTGACCTGGTCCTTGGCACCCCACAGCACGAGGGTGGGCACGGGCAGTCGGTTCAGGCGCGGGTCACGGGTGAAGTCGCTCTTCCACAGGGTGCGCAGCGCGCCCCGGCCGGAGGGCCGCCTCAGCGGCGGAGAGGCGACGACCTCCGGATCGATGCTGGCCCGGTAGCGCTCGTCGATCGCGGAGTCCGGGACGCCTGCGGCGTTGAAGACCAGGTAGTTGCGGATGAACTTCTCCAGCTTCGGCCGGGACGGTCCGTCGCCGTTGTAGTAGGCGAGCAGGCTCTTCAGGCCGGCGGTGGGCACGGTGCGGGTGGTGCCGACACCGCCGGGGCCCATCAGGACCAGGCGGTCGACCCGTTCGGGCGTGTCCAGGGCCAGCCGCAGGGCGCAGGCGCCGCCGTAGGAATTGCCGACCAGGTGGGCCTTGTCCAGGCCGAGCCGGTCGAGCAGACCGCGGATGTGGTCGGCGAGGTAGCCGAAGGGGTCGGCACGGTCGACGCCCTTGCTGCTGCGGCCGTGGCCGGGCAGGTCGGGGACGATGACCCGGTACTCCTCGGCCAGGCCGGCGATGTTGCGGGTGTAGTTGGAGACGCCGGAGGCGCCGGGGCCGCCGCCGTGCAGCAGCAGCACCGGCGGGCCGTCGCCCGTCTCCGCGACGAAGATCTTCTTCCCGCCGATGTCGTACGTCGTCTCCTGCATCACCGGCAGGCCGGTCGGTGTGGTCATGGCGTTCCTCGGTCGGCGGTGGTCGAGGAACGGGTCAAACCGGGCACCCGCCCTTCCCGCCGGCTCCCTCATTGCCGTAGCGTTCATTCCAGTTGGAATGGTCGCTACGGCAACCAGGGCCGCAGATGCCGTCAAGGGAGCGCGGAAGCCGGAATCTGTGTGTGCGGCGCGAACTGGATCTCGGGCAAGGACTGGAAGGAGTTCAGCCAGGAATTCGGAAAGTGATTCCACGGCTTCGGCCGTGTTCCGCGGCTGAGTAATGCGGGTATTCCCGGGTACCGCGACGACATGGTCGCGGTACCCGGGAATGGTCAGACGTTGCGCCGGTATTGCCCGCCGACCTCGAAGAAGGCGTCGGTGATCTGCTGGAGGGTGCAGACCCGGGCGGCGTCCATGAGGACGCCGAACACGTTCTCGTCACTCGTCGCGGCCGCCTTCAGCGCCGCGAGGGCGGCATGGGCGTCGTCCTGGTGCCCGGCCCGGTAGCCGCGTACCCGCCGCAGCTGGGCCGCCTTCTCCTCCTCGGTGGCGCGGGCCAGTTCGACGGCGCCGGGTTCGGCGGTGTCGGCGTGCGGGTTGCGGAAGGTGTTGACGCCGATGATCGGCAGGGTGCCGTCGTGCTTGCGCTGCTCGTAGAGCATCGACTCGTCCTGGATACGGCCGCGCTGGTAGCCGGTCTCCATGGCGCCGAGCACGCCGCCGCGCTCGCTGATCCGCTCGAACTCCTGGAGAACGGCCTCCTCCACCAGGTCGGTGAGTTCGTCGATGATGAACGACCCCTGCAGCGGGTTCTCGTTCATGGCCAGGCCCCACTCCCGGTTGATGATCAGCTGGATGGCCAGGGCCCGGCGGACGGAGTCCTCGGTGGGGGTGGTGACCGCCTCGTCGTAGGCGTTGGTGTGCAGGCTGTTGCAGTTGTCGTAGATCGCGATGAGCGCCTGCAGGGTGGTGCGGATGTCGTTGAAGTCCATCTCCTGGGCGTGCAGGGAGCGGCCGGAGGTCTGGACGTGGTACTTCAGCTTCTGGCTGCGCTCGTTCGCGCCGTACTTCTCCTTCATCGCGACCGCCCAGATGCGGCGGGCGACCCGGCCCAGGACCGCGTACTCGGGGTCCATGCCGTTGGAGAAGAAGAACGACAGGTTGGGCGCGAAGTCGTCGATGTGCATGCCGCGGGCGAGGTAGGTCTCGACGTAGGTGAAGCCGTTGGCGAGGGTGAAGGCGAGCTGGCTGATGGGGTTCGCCCCGGCTTCGGCGATGTGGTAACCGGAGATCGACACCGAGTAGAAGTTGCGGACCTGGTGGGCGATGAACCACTCCTGGATGTCGGCCATCATCCGCAGCGAGAACTCGGTGGAGAACAGGCAGGTGTTCTGGCCCTGGTCCTCCTTGAGGATGTCCGCCTGCACGGTGCCCCGGACGTTCGCCAGGGCGTGCGCGCGCAGCTCGGCCGCCTGCTCGGCGGTGGGCTCGCGCCCCTCGGCGGCCCGGAAGCCGTCGATCCGCTGGTCGACGGCGGTGTTGAGGAAGAACGCCAGGATCGTCGGCGCCGGTCCGTTGATGGTCATGGAGACCGAGGTGGTGGGCGCGACGAGGTCGAAGCCGTCGTAGAGCGCCTTCATGTCGTCCAGCGTGGCCACGGAGACCCCGGAGGTGCCGACCTTGCCGTAGACGTCGGGGCGTTCGTCCGGGTCGCGGCCGTAGAGGGTGACCGAGTCGAAGGCGGTGGACAGGCGGGTGGCGGGCTGCCCCTCGGAGAGCAGCTTGAAGCGGCGGTTGGTGCGGAACGGGTCGCCCTCGCCGGCGAACATGCGCGCCGGGTCCTCGCCGTCGCGCTTGAAGGGGAACACGCCGGCCGTGAAGGGGAAGCGGCCGGGGAGGTTCTCCCGGCGCCAGAAGCGCACCAGTTCGCCGTGGTCGGTGAAGCGGGGCAGGGCGACCCGGGGGATCTTGTTGCCCGAGAGGGACTCCCGGGTCAGTTTGGTACGGATCTCCTTGTCGCGGACCTTCACGACCTGCTCGTCGCCCGAGTAGGAGGCCACGACGGCCGGCCAGCCGGCGAGCTGTTCGGTGATGTCGCGCGGGAGACCCGCGCGGGCGTCGTCCAGCAGGGACCGTACGTTCGCGGCGTCGGAGCCCGCCGCGAGCAGCTCGCGCTCCACCTCCGCGAGGCGCTGCTCGCGCCGGGCCGCCTCGGCCAGCCGCTCGGTGGCCGCGTGATAGGCGCGGACGGTGTCACCGACCTCGGCGAGGTAGCGCACCCGATCCGCCGGCACCACCTGGCGGATCCCGGACGAGTGGCGTACGGTCACCGGCGCCAGCAGGCCTTCGGGCAGCGGCAGCCCCCGCTCGGCCAGGCCGGCCTTCACGTGCTGGTAGAGCGCGGTGACACCGTCGTCGTTGAAGGTGGCCGCCGAGGTGCCGAAGACCGGCATGTCCTCGGGCCGCATCCCGAACGCCTCGCGGTTGCGGACCAGTTGACGGCCCACGTCGCGCAGCGCGTCCTTGGCGCCACGCCGCTCGAACTTGTTGATCGCGACGACGTCGGCGAAGTCGAGCATGTCGATCTTCTCCAGCTGCGAGGCGGCGCCGAACTCCGGCGTCATCACGTACAGCGAGCTGTCGACGTACGGCACGATCGCCGCGTCGCCCTGCCCGATGCCCGGCGTCTCCACGATCACCAGGTCGAACCCGGCGGCCTTGACGACATCGATCACGTCGGACAGATGCTCGGGCAGCTCGCGGCTGCCCCGCGTGGCCAGGCTCCGGAAGAACACCCGGTTCCCGTCCAGGGAGTTCATCCGGATCCGGTCGCCGAGCAGGGCGCCGCCGCCCCTGCGGCGGGTCGGGTCGACCGCGATCACCGCGATCCGCAGCTTGTCCTGCTGGTCGACCCGGAACCGGCGGACCAGCTCGTCGGTGAGCGAGGACTTGCCCGAACCGCCGGTGCCGGTGATCCCGAGGACCGGCACCGGTCGCCGTTCCGCCGCCGCACGCAGCCGCTCGCGGAACTCGTCGGACAGCCTGCCCAGTTCGGCCCCGGTGACGGCACGCGCCACCGCGAACCGGTCGCCCGCCAGCACGGCGTCCGCGTCGGCCTGCTTCGCGCCCCACAGGTCGAAGTCGCAGTCCCGCACGACCGAGTTGACCATCCCGGCGAGCCCCATCCGCTGCCCGTCCTCCGGGGAGAAGATGGTCACCCCGCTCGCCCGCAGCCGGGCGATCTCCTCGGGCACGATGACCCCGCCGCCCCCGCCCACCACCCGCACGTGGTCGGCGCCGCCGGCACGCAGCGACTCCACCAGGTACTCGAAGTACTCGACATGCCCGCCCTGGTACGACGAGACCGCCACGCCGTGGACGTCCTCCTCCAGCACCGCGTCCACGACCTCCTGGACCGACCGGTTGTGCCCGAGGTGGATCACCTCGGCGCCCTGGGACTGGAAGATCCGCCGCATGATGTTGATCGACGCGTCATGGCCGTCGAACAGCGCCGATGCGGTGACCAGACGGACGGGGTGCGTGGGGCGATGCAGCTCGGTCATGGGCCTTCCCGGGCGGGACGAAGGAACGCTGACGAGATGGATACTAGGACGTCCTACTAATAGATAGTAGGACGTCCGAGTAAATGCCAGAAGGCAAGGCCGGTGTGACATACCCCGCCTTACCGCCTTCGGCACCGGGACCGCGCGGGCCGCCCCGCCGTCCCGGCCGACGTCAGCGCGATGTCGTCGACCACGGCGAAGGCCGCGTGGACCGATCAGCAGGCCCACGGTCTGCTGCTGCGGCGGCCGATCGAGGTCAGGCGCCTGACCACCGGTAGTCGGATGCAGCCGCTCACCGATCCGGTCGGCGATGGCCTCCAACAGCTCGGCCTTGCCACCGCCAACCAGACGATCGGAGCGATCCGACGGGCGTGGCACCGATTGAATGTCACTGTGGAGAACACCTGGACACCAGCCCATCAAGCGGTGGAGGACGAGGACGCGGCGACGTTGGCCCAGTTGCCGGCCACGGGAGTCGACCCCGATGAGGTGTGCGACAACATGACACTCCTGACACACGCCATCGACACGGAAGGAGATGTCGCCCTGCAAAGCGGCAGCCCGCTCACTGTGCACACCACCGCGGTGCTCCTGGCCTTCGGAGCCGACCCGCAACTCCCGGACCCGGACGGGCAAACGCCGATGGACCTCGCCCTTCACTACAGCCATGACCTGGCGGCCAAGCTGTTGCAGCGGCACATCGACGGGTGAGGGGCTCACCCGGCCGGAGAGCCTTCCGAGCGCCACTTCTACTATTGGCCTGGGAAACGTAGGCGCGTGCCGGGGGGATTGAGCGCTCTTGCGACGATCAGCTGGAACGCGTCGGGCAGCCGTCCTGCTCTGCGCCCTTGCCGTGCTGTTGCTCGGCGCGTGCGGGACCCGGGTGGCCGGTCAGGGGGACGGCGGTTCGCCCTCGTCGGCGGCGGGCGAGCCGATCCCGTGGGCCACGATGCAGCCGTCCGCGGTCAACGGGGTCCGTGTCAGCGGGGATCGGCGCACGCTGCTGCTCGACACGCAGGTGCCCAGTGGCGCTCACGCGTGCGTGCGCAAGCTCAAGGCAGTGCTCACCGACTCTATGACGGACCTCGTGTGGGTGCAGGTCACCTTCACCTCGCCGTCCATGGACAGGGCGTCCGGGTGCACCGAGGAGAGCACGGCCACCGCGAAGGTCACGCTGCCCGAGCCGCTGGGCGACCGGGACGTGATGGTCGACCTCTACGCGCGCTTCACCGCCGACGGCGCCAAGCCGCCCGCGCTGCGGTTGTGCGGAAAGCTGGGCTGCACGCCGCCGGCCACCGGCTGCACCCCCGCCTCCTACGACCAGGCGCTGATGGCGGTCGGCGCGCCCGAGCACACGTACCGGGACTCGGAACGGTGCGACGGGAAGTGGCTGGTGCTGGACTTCTCCTGGCGCACGGGACCGGCCTGCGGCGACTCGACGGACCCCGCCTGCTCCTCCCACCTGGGCGACCGCTGGTTCTTCCGGGCCGAGGAGTCGGGCTGGCAGCCGATCATCCGGACCTCGGCCGGAGGCTGCCGGGACGTGCAGCGCAAGGAGCCCGCCTTCCCGTCCTCCCTCTGCGAGTCGCTCGCGCCGCTCTCCCCCTCGCTGCACCCGAGCTATCCCCCACCGTCCGCCTCCCCGACGCCCGGCGTGCGCTCCACGACGGCGGCCGGCCCATGACCACAGACCGCTACGGCGCCCTCTGACCGTTCCCCACCCGGCTCGACAGCGGCCGCGTCGGCTACCGCCCGCCGGATGAACCGCCGCGCCGCACCCGGGCCGCCTCGCGGGCCTCCGCGAGCTTGCGGGCCTCGCTGGTCTTGCGGGAGGGTCGGCCGCCGGAGCCGCCCCGGGCGTCCTTCGTGCTGCCGAGGCCGCGGAAGGGGGTGTTGTGGTTCTTGGGGCGCGGTACGGCCGGTCCGCCGTCGAGCGGCGTTCCGGAGGGGGCCCTGGCGCCGGTGACGCGGCTCAGCTCGGCCTCGCCGGAGCGGACTTTGGTGACCTTGGGGGTGACGTCGGCGTCGGCCATGACCTGGCTCGTCTCGCGGCGCTGCGCGGACAGGACGAGGGTGACGACGGTGCCGGAGCGGCCGGCCCGGGCCGTGCGGCCCGCGCGGTGCAGATAGTCCTTGGGGTCGGTGGCCGGGTCGACGTTGACCACGAGGTCGAGGTCGTCGATGTGCAGGCCGCGTGCGGCGACGTTCGTCGCCACCAGCGCGGTGACCTGCCCGTTCTTGAACTGGGCCAGGGTCCGGGTGCGCTGCGGCTGGGCCTTGCCGCTGTGCAGGGCGGCGGCGGCCACACCGCTGGCCCGCAGATGCCGGGTGAGCAGGTCGACGCCGTGCTTGGTGTCCAGGAACAGCAGGACGCGGCCGTCCCGGGCGGCGATCTCCGTGGTCACGGCATAGCGGTCCGGGCCGTGCACGACGAAGACGTGGTGCTCGATCGCGGAGACCGCGCCGGACGAGGGGTCCACGGAGTGGACGGCGGGGTCGCGCAGGTAGTCCCGCACCAGCCGGTCGACGTCGCGGTCGAGGGTGGCGGAGAACAACATCCGCTGCCCGTCGGGCCGCACCTGGTCCAGGATCTCGGTGACCTGCGGCAGGAACCCCATGTCACACATCTGGTCGGCCTCGTCCAGGACCGTGATGCGCACCCGTCCCAGTCGGCAGGCCTTGCGCTCGACGAGGTCGTGCAGCCGACCGGGCGTGGCGACGACGATCTCGGCGCCGTCCCGCAGCTCGGCGGCCTGCCGCCCGAGGGACATTCCGCCCACCACGGTCGTGAGCCGCAGCCGCAGCGCCTCGGCGTACGGGGTGAGCGCCTCGCCGACCTGCTGCGCCAGCTCCCTGGTGGGCACCAGGACGAGCGCCAGCGGCTCCTTGGGCTGTGCGCGCCGCCCGGCCGTCCGGGCCAGCATCCCCAGGCCGAAGGCGAGCGTCTTGCCGGATCCGGTACGGCCCCGGCCCAGGACGTCCCGCCCCGCGAGCGCGTTCGGCAGCGCCGCCGCCTGGATGGGGAACGGCACCGTCACCCCCTGCTCGCCGAGCACCCGCAGCACCGCTGCCTGCAGCCCCAGCTCCGCGAAGGACGCCGCCGGGGGCAACGCCGCGACGGTGTCCGACGCCTCGGACACCGCACCCTGCTGCCGGGCATCGGCACGTACTGATTCGCTCACAGAAAGCCTTCCTCCGAAGGGACCGTACCGAGGAAGGCGCGGCGGGGACGCGGCCACCGGCCAGGGACCGTGAGCCCGGCACCCACACAGTGACGCTGCAAACGGCCAACGTTAGCACGACGCACATCGCCCCGGCCTGCCGTGGGCACGCCGTCAACCCCGCCGCGCGAACCCGCCCACGTGACCTTCGCGCCGCCAAGGTCGATACTGCGTTCAGGAGAATCACGCCGCTCGCGGTCACACCGCCGCCCACACCTGACGAACCGTCACCCAAGTCGGCATCGGACCGGCACCAGCCTCGCCACAACCCACAAAGACGCAGGTCAAAGACTATTCCGTTCATGTCATCAGGAGGTTCGCATGAGGATGTTGATCAACGTTCCGGAGACCGTGGTGGCGGATGCGCTGCGGGGAATGGCGGCGGCTCATCCCGACCTCACGGTGGACGTGGAGAACCGGGTGATCGTACGACGGGACGCCCCCGTCGCCGGGCAGGTCGCGCTGGTCTCCGGCGGTGGCTCGGGGCACGAGCCGTTGCACGGTGGATTCGTGGGCCACGGAATGCTGTCGGCCGCCTGTCCGGGCGAGGTGTTCACCTCCCCCGTCCCGGATCAGATGGCCAGGGCCGCCGCGGCCGTGGACAGCGGGGCCGGCGTGCTGTTCATCGTGAAGAACTACACCGGTGACGTGCTCAACTTCGACATGGCCGCCGAACTCGCCGAGGACGAGGGCATCCAGGTCGCGAAGGTGCTGGTCAACGACGACGTGGCCGTCACCGACAGCCTCTACACCGCCGGTCGGCGCGGCACCGGCGCCACCCTGTTCGTGGAGAAGATCGCGGGCGCCGCGGCCGCCGAGGGGCAGCCGCTGGAGCGGGTGGAGGCCATCGGACGCCAGGTGAACGAGAACTCCCGCAGCTTCGGTGTCGCCCTCAGCGCCGGTACGACCCCGGCCAAGGGCACCCCGACCTTCGATCTGCCGCCCGGGGAGCTGGAGTTGGGCATCGGCATCCACGGCGAGCCGGGCCGGGAGCGGCGGGCCATGATGACCTCCGGCGAGATCGCCGACTTCGCGGTGCACGCCATCCTGGACGACATGACCCCGCGCAACCCGGTACTCGTCCTGGTCAACGGCATGGGCGCGACCCCGCTCCTCGAGCTGTACGGGTTCAACGCCGAGGTCCAGCGGGTGCTCGCCGAGCGCGGGGTGACCGTGGCCCGCACCCTGGTCGGCAACTACGTCACCTCCCTGGACATGGCCGGCGCCTCGGTCACCCTCTGCCAGGTCGACGAGGACCTGCTGCGGCTGTGGGACGCGCCGGTGAAGACACCCGGCCTGCGCTGGGGGATGTGAGCGACCGAGACAGCACCGACCCGCGCCCGTACCGCAACGCAAGGAGATCCCGTGCTCGACGCCGACTTCTTCCGCCGCTGGATGGCGGCGACCGCCGCCTCCGTCGACCGTGAGGCGGAGCGGCTCACCGCCCTCGACTCCCCCATCGGGGACGCCGACCACGGCAGCAACCTCCAGCGCGGGTTCAAGGCGGTGGTGGCCGCGCTGGAGAAGGACGCACCCGACACCCCGGGAGCCGTACTGGCACTCGCCGGGCGCCGGCTGATCTCCACGGTCGGCGGCGCGTCCGGGCCGCTCTACGGCACGCTGCTGCGCAGCACCGGCAAGGCGCTCGGTGACGCGGCCGAGGTCAGCGAGGCGCAGCTCGCCGAGGCACTGCGGGCGGGCGTGGACAAGGTCATGGCGCTCGGCGGGGCGGCTCCCGGCGACAAGACGATGATCGACGCTCTGGTGCCGGCCGTCGACGCGCTCGGTGACGGCTTCGGCGCGGCGCGGGCCGCCGCCGAACAGGGGGCCGAGGCCACGACCCCGCTGCAGGCCCGCAAGGGCCGGGCCAGCTACCTGGGCGAACGCAGCATCGGCCACCAGGACCCCGGCGCCACCTCGTCGGCGCTGCTCGTCGCCGCACTGGAGGAGGCCGCCGGTGAGTGACGACAGGCTGGTCGGGATCGTGCTGGTCTCGCACAGCGCGGAGGTCGCCGCGTCCGTCGCGGAGCTGGCCAGGAGCCTGGCGGGAGGCGGCACGGCGGTGCCGGTAGCGCCCGCGGGCGGTACCGAGGGCGGCGGGCTCGGCACCAGCGCCGAGCTGATCGCCGCAGCGGCCGCGGCCGTGGACCGGGGCGCCGGGGTCGCCGTCCTCACCGACCTCGGCAGTGCGGTGCTCACCGTGAAGGCGCTGCTCGCCGAGGGCGACGAACTCCCCGACGGCACCCGGCTGGTGGACGCCCCGTTCGTCGAGGGCGCGGTGGCCGCGGTGGTGACGGCGACCACCGGGGCCGACCTGGACGCGGTGGAGGCGGCCGCCGCCGAGGCGTACACCTACCGCAAGGTCTGAGCGCACACCCACCCGCGAGGTCCGAGAGAACCCCCGCGGGCTCTGCGACAACACCCGCGGGCTCTGCGAGAAATCCCGCAGAGCCCGGGCCGTCAAGGCCGGCTCGCTAGGCGAGACCGGCCGCCACCACGGTCAGGGCCGAGCGCACGATCGCCGTGAGCTCGGCCTCCGCCGTGACCGCGTCCGTCGCCTCGTCGGCGACGTGCCAGGCGTAGTGCTCCACGGCCGCGCGCAGCGCCGCGTTGAACATGGCCGCCTGGATCTTCGGCAGCACATCGTCGGCGGGCAGCCCGGCGCGCTCGGCGAGGGCGCGGGCGAACGCCGGTTCGGCCTCGTCGTACGTCTGGAGCCACTCGGCGCGCAACCCCGGCTCGACGCGGGTCAGCCGGACCAGGGCGCCGATGGTGGCGCTGTCCGGGCCCTGTACGAGACGGCTGTCGGCCGGTACGGAACTCTCGAAGGCCTGCTCCAGGGACTGCCCGGGCCGCCAGTCGCGCAGACAGTCGGCGACCGCGTCGATGCGGGCCGTGAACAGCGGCCGTACGCAGGCCTCCTTGCTCGGGAAATAGCGCCAGACCGTGCGCGCCGAGACCCCGACCGCCTGACCGATCTGCTCGCCCGTGGTCGCGGTCACCCCCTGGGTGACGAACAGGTCCACCGCGGCGCGGGCGATCTCCAGTCTGATCTCGGCCTTGCGCTCCTCGGTCAGGGGCGGCCGTCCCGTGCGTCCCGCTGCTGCGGTCATCTGCTCCTCCGGTGCCGTTGCCGGTGCCTGATGATCGGCATTCTGCCCAAGGTGCCGCTGGACTCGAAAATTCCGCCCTCCAGTTTATGTCACTCACAGACATTAAGTCGTATGGTGTGCCCGTCACCGGGCGCGGCGCGCCCACGAACCACCGGATGGGAGCACCACATGGCCAGCGGACTCGACGGGCGCGGCGTCATCGTCACCGGCGCGGGATCGGGGATCGGGCGGGCCACCGCTCTGGCCTTCGCCAGGGAGGGCGCCCGGGTCCTGATCGCCGACCTGAATGCCGAGGGCGCGGGCGCGGTGGTCAAGGAGATCGAGGCGGCGGGCGCTACGGCCGTGGCCGTCACCGGCGACCTCAGCGAGCAGTCCGTGGTGGACCAGGTGGTCGCGACCGCCGTGGAGCGGTTCGGCGGGGTGGACGTGCTGGTGAACAACGCCGGGATCATGGACCGTATGTCGGCGCTGGGCGAGGTGAGCGACGCCGAGTGGGAGCGCGTCATACGGGTCAACCTCACCGCGCCGTTCCTGCTCACCCGCGCGGTGCTGCCGCACATGCTGGCGGCCGGCCGGGGTGCGATCGTCAACACCGCCTCCGAGGCCGGCCTGCGCGGCAGCGCGGCGGGCGCGGCCTACACGGCCTCGAAGCACGGCGTCGTCGGCCTGACCAAGAACCTCGCGGTGATGTACCGCGACCAGGGCATCCGGGCCAACGCGATCGCCCCCGGCGGTACGGCGACGGGCATGATCCCCGACATCGACGGCGAGGCGCACGGCCCGAAGGCGCTCGGCCCCTACTTCGGCAACGTCGGCCGCGTGGCCCAGCCCGAGGAACAGGCCGCCGCCATCCTCTTCCTGGCCTCCGACGCCGCCGCCAACATCAACGGCGCGATCCTCCCCGTCGACAACGGCTGGGCAGCCGTCTGACCGTCACCGACACGCCATCCGGGCGGGCGGCCCCAGCCGAAAGCCGCCCGCCCACAGACGACTCCGGCCGAGGAAGCCGCCCAATACCCGGTGCCCCGGTCCAGGGCAGTCGACCGGTGATCAGCCGTCCCCGTCCCCGCCGCCGGCCTCATCCCCGCCCCCATCCCCGACGTCGTCCCCGACACCGATGAACTGGGCCGCCAGCCGTTGCCCCTCCTCCTCCGCCGCCGCGCGGTCCTCGATGGGCTTGACCGTCGAGTCCTTGAAGACGATGTACGTGACGCCGGAGGGCACGCCGCCGACGCGGGGGTCGGGGTTGACGCCGAGGCCGCGGGCGGTGGCGTAGGAGGCCTCGCCGATGATGTCGCGCGGGCCCGTGTCGCCGACGACGGCGTACTGCACGCGGTCCTTGTAGATCACCGCGGCGACCGAACCGCCCCGGACGCCGGACACGCGGTGGTCCCAGCGGCCACTGGGGGCCGGTACGACGATGTAGGGCAGCGTCTCCGCGTTGAGGTGACGGCCGTTGGACTGCTGGTAGGCGGTGGCGGCGCTGAACGCGGGGTCGGCGGCAAGGTTGCAGTGGGCGGTGACCCGGCCGTCGCAGTCGATGTCGAGGTCGGCCTTCCAGAAGACGGCCTGCCCAGTGCCGCACACGGGGACGGTGGCGGCGGTGTAGGCGTCGGTGCGGTAGCGGCCCTTGGAGACCTGAGCGCAGTCCGCCACCCGGTCCAGCAGTTCGGAGGCGGTGATGCGGTGCCGTTCACCGGAAGCCGCGAGCGCGGGGGTGGGGACGGGCAGGGTGGTCGGGGCGAGCAGGGCGGCGCCGGCCGCGGCCAGCGTCAGCGACTGGACACGCACGATGAAGGACCCTCTCGATGGGGGACAAGAAGTCACCCGGCTCAATTTGGTGGGGTCGGGGCGGCCCGACCAAGCAACGAAGGGCCGTACAGGGCCGTACGGAGCAACGATCTGACACCCTGTGAGAATCCGCCGGGGGGCCGGAGCCCTGAGCCGATGTCGGCCCAGGCCACCCCGGCCGCCCGCGTCGGCGCGGGATCAGCGACGACAGCGTTCCGCGCCACAGGCACGAACTCCCGTGTTCTCTCCGGAAGTTCGGCCGCAGGACCCTCAGCATACGTAACTCCGGCCCGCCGTCACCAATACGGCCCTCTTGATGTCCGCATCCCGGGCAGGCCATATTGGTCCGGACCATTGCCGTGCTGCCGTCCCCGGGGAGGCGGAACCGTGCGCCGAGTTGCCGTCGTGGTCTGTGCCCTGCTGTTGGTGACGTCCTGCGGCTGGGGCGGCGCCGCCGACGGCGACAGCGGCCGGCTACCCGGCGCCCCTACGGGGGTCACCGCGGCGGCGGGGAGCGCGACCACCGTGCACGTCATGTGGAACGCGCTGCCGGACGGTGCCGGCATCCGCGCCTACGAGGTGTATCGCGGCACCACGAAGGTCGGTGAAGTACCGGGGTCGCAGCACATGGTGGATGTCACCAGGCTGAAGCCGTCCACGGTGTACGCGTTCACCGTGCGGGCCCGGGGCGGGGACGGCAGCCTCGGGCCGCGCAGCCGCGAGGTGCGGGCGACGACACCGGAGGCGGTAGCGGCGGACCGCTCGGCACCGACCCGCCCGGCGCGTCCGGCCGGCCGGGCCGCGGGCAGCCGTGCGGTGCAGCTGTCCTGGAGCGCCTCGACGGACGACCGCGCGGTGGCGTCGTACGACATCTACCAGGGCGGTGCCCAGATCCACAGTGTGGGCGGGAACCAGACCGCGACCGTGGTGACGGGGCTGCGGCCGGGGACCCGCTATGTCTTCACCGTCCGGGCCCGGGACGCGGCCGACAACCTCTCGCCGGCGAGCGCGGCGGTGCGCCTCAGCACGCCGGGCACCGACGACGGCCGGGACACCGCGCCCACCGGGTTCACCGCGGGGAGCCATGAGAAGGACGGGGCGTACTACCTCGATCTGGCCTGGGACCCGCCGCACGCGGACGGCGTGATCACCGAGTACCAGATCCAGCTCGACGGCGGTACGACCACCTCGCTGGTGTGGGGCGGCACACCACCGAAGGGCCGTGCGACCTATAGCTTCTATGTGGGGCGGGACCATGGGGTCGCGCACCCTGTGCGGCTGCGGGCACGGCTGCCGGACGGGACCTGGGGCGGATGGTCGGCGCGGCGGACGGTGACGACCGGGGCCTGATGCGCACCCGGTCCTGGGCCGGACGGAGGAATAGTTCACCTGGCCGGTCGCCCTCCGCGTGCGGCACGGGCCGCGGCCGTCTTCGCTGAAGCTGAGGCAGCACGGGCGTTTCCCGACCCTCGGCGGCGCAAGGGACGTTCCGCCAACCGTGCCGCCGGAGGGCAGCCCATGCGTACTACACGACTTCTCCTCCGCTCCGGCCTGACCCTGGCGGCCGCCGCCGCGCTCCCGACCTGGCTCGCCGGCCCGTCCGGCGCGATCTCGGGCATCTCGGTGAGCACCATCGGCACCACGGTCTCGGTGGTCACCAGCGCCTGCACCCAGGCCGGCGGCAGCTGGGGCAACGCCTCGCTGCTCAACAGCGGCCAGACGGCCTTCGCCCAAGGGCGGCAGGTGGCCCTTGCGGGCACTACAGTGAGCCAGTCCGCCGCCTGGTCGGGCGTGTCGCCGGGCACCTACACGGTGGTCGTCGTCTGCTCCAACGGCGGCACGGCGGGCACCCAGTCGGTGATCGTCTCCTCCGCCCCAGCCGCCCCGACGACCTCCTCCACCACCAGGTCGGCCGCGCCCTCCCGGGGCGTGATGGGCGGTCTGGGCGGCGCCGCCCGGGACTACGGCCCGCTCACCCTGGGCATCGGCGCGGCCCTGGTCGGCTCGGGCGTCATCGCCACGGGCTGGTACCTGCGCAAGCGCTCTAAGCCGTACCGGCTCTGAGCCGGCGGGCAGGCGAGCGGGCGACCGCGGCTACGGCGTGCCGGGGAGTTCGCCGAGTTCCTCCAGGGCGTGGGTGAGCCACTGCGTCCAGAAGGTCTCCAGGTCGAGGCCGGCCCGCAGCACCAGGTGCCGCAGCCGGTCCTCGGGGGCGTCCTTGCCCGGCGGGAAGTCGCGCTGCTGGATCTCCTCGTACTCGGCCAACTGCCGCTGATGCAGCTCCAGATGGCGGCGCAGATCGGCCTCCAGTCCGGCGGTGCCGACGACCGCGGCGGCCCGCAGCCGCAGCAGGAGCACATCCCGCTGCGGCTTGGGGTCCTGAGCGGCGGCGGTCCAGCGGGCCAGCTCGGCGCGGCCCGCGGGCAGGACCTCGTAGTTCTTCTTCTGCCCGCGGGCCGGCTGTTCGGCCGGCAGGGTGCGGATGTAGCCCTCGGCCTCCAGCCTGCCCAGCTCGCGATAGATCTGCTGGTGCGTCGCCGACCAGAAGTACGCGATCGACTTGTCGAACCGGCGGGTCAGCTCCAGCCCCGACGACGGCTTTTCGAGCAGGGCGGTGAGGATCGCGTGCGGGAGTGACATGGGCTCATCCTAGGGACGCCCCCTACAGGGCGGCGGCCAGCTCGGTGCCCTGCTTGATGGCCCGCTTGGCGTCCAGTTCGGCGGCGATGTCGGCGCCGCCGATGAGGTGCGCGCTGCACCCGGCGGCCACCAGCTCGTCGTACAGGTCCCGGCGCGGGTCCTGCCCGGTGCACAGGACGACGGTGTCGACCTCCAGGACGGTGCTCTCGCCGTCGACGGTGACATGCAGTCCGGCGTCGTCGATCAGGTCGTAGCGCACGCCCGGGACCATGGTGACGCCGCGGTGCTTGAGTTCGGTGCGGTGGATCCAGCCGGTGGTCTTGCCGAGGCCCGCGCCGACCTTGCTCGCCTTGCGCTGGAGCAGGTGCACGGTGCGCGGGGGCGCCGGGCGCTCGGGGGCGGCCAGGCCGCCGGGGCCCTGGTAGTCCATGTCGACGCCCCACTGCCTGAAGTACGTCGACGGGTCCTCGCTCGCCTTGTCACCGCCGTCCGTGAGGTACTCGGCGACGTCGAAGCCGATGCCGCCGGCGCCGAGGATCGCGACGCGGTCGCCGACGGGGGCACCGTCGCGCAGCACGTCGAGGTAGCCGAGGACGCGGGGGTGGTCGACGCCGGCGATGTCGGGGACGCGCGGGGTGACGCCGGTGGCGACGACGACCTCGTCGAAGCCGGTGACGTCCTCGGGCTCGACGGTCGTGTTCAGGCGTACGTCCACGCCGTGGGCGTCGAGCTGGTGGCGGAAGTAACGCAGGGTCTCGTCGAACTCCTGCTTGCCGGGGACCTTGCGGGCCACGTTCAGCTGGCCGCCGATCTCGCCCGCCGCGTCGAACAGGGTGACGGCGTGGCCGCGTTCGGCGGCGGAGACCGCGCAGGCGAGCCCGGCCGGACCGGCGCCGACGACCGCGACGCGCTTGCGCAGCCGGGTCGGGGCGAGGATCAGCTCGGTCTCGTGGCAGGCGCGCGGGTTGACCAGGCAGGAGGTGATCTTCCCGCTGAAGGTGTGGTCGAGGCAGGCCTGGTTGCAGCCGATGCAGGTGTTGATGGCCTCGGGCGTGCCGGCCTCGGCCTTGGCGACGAAGTCGGGGTCGGCGAGCATCGGGCGGGCCATCGACACCATGTCCGCGTAGCCCTCGGCGAGCAACTCCTCGGCGACTTCGGGGGTGTTGATGCGGTTGGTGGTCACCAGCGGGACGGACACCTCGCCCATCAGCTTGCGGGTGACCCAGGTGTAGGCGCCGCGCGGCACGGAGGTGGCGATGGTGGGGATGCGGGCCTCGTGCCAGCCGATGCCGGTGTTGATGATGGTCGCGCCGGCCGCCTCGACGGCCTTGGCGAGCGTGACGACCTCGTCGAAGGTCGAGCCGCCGGGGACCAGGTCGAGCATGGAGAGGCGGTAGATGATGACGAAGTCCGCGCCGACGGCCTCACGCACCCGGCGGACGATCTCGACGGGGAACCGCATCCGGTTCTCGTACGAGCCGCCCCAGCGGTCGGTGCGGTGGTTGGTCGGGGCGGCGACGAACTCGTTGACGAGGTAGCCCTCGGAGCCCATGATCTCGACGCCGTCGTAGCCGGCCTGCCGGGCGAGGCGGGCGGCGCGGACGTAGTCGTCGACGGTGCGCTCGACGTCGTCGTCGGTCAGTTCGCGGGGCGGGAAGGGGCTGATGGGCGCCTGGAGCGGGCTGGGGGCGACCAGGTCCCGGTGGTAGGCGTAGCGGCCGAAGTGGAGGATCTGCATCGCGATCCGGCCGCCCTCGCGGTGGACGGCGTCGGTGACCGTGCGGTGCCGGTCGGCCTCCGCCTCGGTGGTGAGCTTGGCGCCGCCCTCGTAGGGCCGGCCCTCGTCGTTGGGCGCGATGCCGCCGGTGACGATGAGGCCCACGCCGCCGCGCGCCCGGGCGGCGTAGAACTCCGCCATCCGCTCGAAGCCGCGCTCGGCCTCCTCCAGGCCCACGTGCATGGAGCCCATGAGCACGCGGTTGGGCAGGGTGGTGAAGCCCAGGTCGAGGGGTTTCAGCAGGTGCGGGTAACGGCTCATCGGGCCCTCCGTGCGCGGTGTCGTCACCGTAGTTGTAGAGGACCGCGCACGGTTTATGCAACTAGTTGCACAAGGGCTCGGGTGGCGGTGTGTGACATATCACCGGCCCTCCCGCCGACTCGCTCACCGCCCTTCGAGCAGCACATGCAGCTCCCGCTCCTGGTCCCCCGAGGCGGAGGACAGGTTGCGGACCGTGAACAGGGAGTCGAGGGTCGCACGGAGCCGGTCGATCGCCCAGTAGCCGCCCTGGGCGTCGGCCTCGACCGTGGCCGAGAGCCGGGGTGGCGGGGTGCACTCGTGGGCGTCGGTGACCTCGAACGTGCCGAGCCACACCATCGGGCGGGTCTCGTGGAGCTGTTGCGGCACGTCCTCGACGGCCCGGTCGGACTCGAAGCACTGGCACAGCGCGTCGAACACGATCCGGGCGTCTTCCTTGCTGCATCCGCTGATCTCGAGGGAGACGGGTTCCTCGTGCATACGCACACGGTCCATGGTGATCGCTCCTCTCATGGCGATGGCGCGGTGGCCCGGGTACCCCCGCGCACCGCGCCATGCCAACAGATAAGCACCGATTACCGGGCGGTGCACCACCCGTCCGGGCGGACGGAGCGGACTCGGCTCAGCTCCGGCTGAACTTGTACGTCTTGCTGTCGGCGAGGATGCAGAACCCGGGCGACATCACGATGACGCGCAGGGTGCCGGTGCGCCGGTCGTAGTCGATGCCCTCGGCCTCGAAGGTGCCGGAGCAGGAGCTGCGCAGCGGGAGCTGGCGCAGCGCGGTGACATGGCCGGTGACGTTGCCGGTGCCGGGCTGGGCGGAGAGGTCGATCTGGAGCAGCGGCTTGGTGTAGCCGAAGAGGCTGCCGTCCGGGTCGTCCGAGGAGCACAGCAGCGTGGTGGCGCCGGAGAAGTCGCAGCCCTGGACGTCGCGCATGGCGTGGTCCAGGTTGACGACGGAGGCCAGCGGGAGGTTCGCGGACGGCGAGGTGCTCTTGTTGGCGCCCGGGGTCGGGAAGACCAGGAAGCGGGTCATCGTGCCGTACTCGCCGGAGAGCATGTACTGGCTGTCGGGCGAGATCGCGTCCCAGGAGTTGTTGAGGGCCTCGCCGGAGGCGAGCGTGTGGGTGTACTCCGACCAGGTGCCGTCGGGGGCCTGCACCCGGTACATCTTGGCGGTGCCGGAGTCCGCCTGGTAGGGCTCGACGTAGTAGCCGTCGTAGGACTCGTCGGGGTCGCCGACGTGGTTCCAGCCGCGGCTGGAGACGCTGACGGGGATGGTGCCGATGCCGGTGTACCGGTTGGCGCTGTTGGCCGGGACCTCGACCGAGGTCAGGCCCTGGCTCTCGGTGAGCGGGTCGGCGCGGTCGGAGCCGGTGTCGGTCCAGGTGTCGGCGGCGGAGGCCGGGCCGGCCGAAAGGACGAAGGTCGCGGCGAGGGCGACCAGGGCGGTCAGGCCTGCGCGACAACGTTGCCGGGGGGACGCGGGCATGGAAGCCTACTCCTCGGTATCGGGGGGGTGGGACGCGCGTGCGCGGGCCAGTCTGGCGTGCACCTGACAGGCATGTACAGACCAATGACGGAACGGGAAAGTGAACTCACGCCTCTTCCGTCTCTCTGGCCTCTTCGCCGTACAGATCCCGCCGTGTTGAGAGATGGTGGAAACGTCGGCGGCGACGTCGGAGAGTCGGGTGTGAGCGCGATAGAACAAGGGGAGTCGGCACGGGGGACGACGTGCCGTGCAGAAGTACGAAGGCGGTGCGTGCGATGAGACCAGCGGAGGCTTCGGTGCCCGCGGGCGAGGATCCCGTGCGCGGGCCCGTGCGCCCGGGCGGGCTGCTGGACGTCCTGGGCGTGGCCTCGGTGGTGCTGGACGCCAAGGGGCGGATCGTGCTGTGGAGCCCGCAGGCGGAGGAGCTGTTCGGCTATTCGGCGCAGGAGGCGCTGGGGCAGTACGCGGCCCGGCTGATGGTGGAAGAGCGCCATATCGAACTGGTCGGCAAGCTCTTCGCGGACGTGATGATCACCGGACAGAGCTGGGCGGGCGGTTTCCCGATCCGGCACAAGGACGGCACCAGCCTGGTGGTCGAGTTCCGCAACATGCGGCTCATGGACGACAACGGCGACGTGTTCGCGCTGGGTCTCGCCGCCGACCAGTCGACGGTGCGCCGGCTGGAGCAGGACGTGGCGCTGTCCGAGCGGATCGTGAAGCAGTCGCCGATCGGGCTGGCCGTCCTCGACACGGAGCTGCGGTTCGTGTCGGTCAACCCGGCGCTGGAGCGGATCAACGGCGTCCCGGCCGAGGAGCACGTGGGGCGGACGATCCGCGAGGTACTGCCCTTCCTGGACGCCGACGAACTGGAGTCGGCGTATCTGCGGGTGCTGCGGACCGGTGAGCCGATCATCGACCAGTCGGCGGTGGGCCGTACGCCGGCCAATCCGGACGAGGAGCACATCTGGTCGATGTCGGTCTACCGGCTGGACGACGCGCTGGACAACGTGCTGGGCGTGGCCACCTCGGTGGTGGACATCACCGAGCCGTACCAGGCCGGTGTCGAGGCCGAGAACGCCCGCCGGCGCCTGGCGCTGATCGCCGACGCCTCCGCCCGGATCGGCACCACCCTGGACCTGGACCGCACCGCCCGTGAGCTGACCGAGGTCGCCGTCCCGGAGCTGGCCGACGTGGCCGCCGTGGATCTGCTGGACACGGTGGTCGAGGGCCGCCGCAGTACGCTCGGCCCGGCCGAGCCGGCCCTGCTCCGCGCCCTCGCGGTCCGTGCGGAGCAGGAGGCGGAGGCGGTCCAGGCGCCGGGCACGGTCGCGCGGTACGCGCCGGACCGGCTGATCACCGAGTGCGTACGGACCGGGGAGGCCGTCGTCGTCCGGCGGGTCAAGGACGAGGACCTGCCGAGGATCGCCGCCTCCCCCGAGGCCGCCGTGCTGCTGGGCCGGGCCGGGGTGCACTCGTATCTGGCGGTGCCGCTGATCGCGCGCGGCGAGGTGCTGGGCGCCCTCGAACTCAAGCGCACCCGCAATCCGGCGCCCTTCGACGACGACGATCTGCTGCTGGCCCGGGAGCTGGCGGCGCGGGCGGCCGTGCAGATCGACAACGCCCGCTGGTACCAGAACGCCCGCACCACCGCGCTGACCCTGCAGCGCAGCCTGCTGCCCACCCATCCCCGGGTCACCACCGGCCTGGAGGTCGCCTCCCGCTATCAGCCGGCGGGCGAGACCGTCGAGGTGGGCGGCGACTGGTTCGACGTGATCCCGCTGGAGGGCGGCCGTACGGCGCTCGTGGTGGGCGATGTGATGGGCAGTGGTATCAACGCGGCCGCGACCATGGGCCGGCTGCGGACCGCGACCACCACCCTGACCTCCCTGGGGCTGGATCCGGCGGTCCTGCTGGAGCATCTGGACAAGACCACCTCGGGCCTCGACCACTCCATCGCGACCTGCGTGTACGCCGTGCACGATCCGCATCTGCGCCAGTGCCGGATCGCCAACGCCGGCCATCTGCCGCCGGTCCGGCTCCGCCCCGGCCGCCCGCCGGAACTGCTCGACCTGCCCACCGGGGTGCCGCTGGGCGTGGGCGGGATCCCCTTCTCCACGACGACCGTGGACTTCGAGCCGGGCGACGAGCTGGTGTTCTACACCGACGGCCTGGTCGAGACCCGCAGCCACTCCCTGGACGAACGCCTGGACGCGCTGCTGGCCCTCCTCGACGACCCCGCCCGTCCGCTGGAGGAGGTCTGCGACATGCTGCTGCGGGAGCTGCACCACCCCGACAACCACGACGACGTGGCGCTGCTCATCGCGCGGGCGCAGGAACTGCCGTAGCCGAACGCCCGGCGACCGCGGGTCCGCGGGTCCGCGGGTCCAGGACCCCGGTCCCGGGTTCATGGAATTCACAGGCACTCGTTATCAGGTTCTTATCGGCGAACACCCACACTTCACAGAGAGGCATGCACCGCGATGCCGCGTGCCGTTCGCCGATGGGAGCGAGCCGTGACGCACGAACCGGAGCAGGAAAACCGCCGTGACGGCGACGGAGCAGGCCCGTCCGTTCCGCCGATGCCGGACCATCCCCCGCAGGCCGCCCCGGAGTGGGAGGTGCTGGCGGGACCGGGCAAGGACCGCGAGCCGGGCGCGCCGCTGCGCGACCGCTGGCGCCGGCAGTCCACCCGTACTCGTGCGGTGACCGTGGCCTTCGTGGCCGGAGCGCTGGCTCTCGGCGGGACGGTGGCGTTCGCCGCCGGTTCCGGCACGGGCGGCACCGCCAGCCCGCCGGCCGCCTCCGGCGCGCCCTCGGCGGCTCCCTCCCCCGACGGGCACGGCCCCGGACACGGCGGCTGGTTCGGCATGGGCGGCATGGGTGTGCACGGCGAGGCGACCGTCAAGGACCCGGACACCGGCAAGTACGTGGTCAAGGTCTGGCAGCGGGGCACGGTCACGAAGACGGGCGGCGACCAGGTCACCGTGAAGAGCGACGACGGTACGTCGTGGACGTGGACCGTGGGCTCGGACGTCAAGGTGCGCGGCGACGCGGACTCGCTGAAGAAGGACGCCAAGGTCTTCCTGGTCGGTACCCGTGGGGACGACGGCAAGCTCTCCGCCTCCGCCGCGCTCTCCGGCGACTTCACGGGCATGGGCCGGGGCGGCATGCACGACCGCGGCGGCCCCTGGACGCGCCCCGGTGACCGTTCCCCGTCGCCGAGTCCCTCGGGCAGCGGGGCGACGACCTAGACGACCTGGTCGCGTAGGCCGATCACGACGTTCGCGTACAGCTCCTCCGACACCGTGAGCCGCGTCCTGAGTCCGGCGTGGGCGAAGGTCTCGACGGCCGCCTCGGCCTGGCGTTCGCTGGTCTCGACGAGGACGCAGCCGCCGGGGGCCAGCCACCGGGGTGCTTCGGCGGCGACGCGGCGCAGCACGTCGAGTCCGTCGCCGCCGCCGTCGAGGGCGACCAGTGGCTCGTGTTCGCGGGCCTCGGCGGGCAGCAGCCCCACCTCGCCGCTGGGGACGTAGGGCACGTTGGCCGCGAGGATGCCGACACGGCCGCGCAGGGCGGCGGGCAGGGCCTCGAAGAGGTCGCCGCCGTGGGCGTGGCCGCCGTAGGGGGCGATGTTGCGGCGGGCGCAGCCGACGGCGGCCGGGTCGATGTCGGCGGCGTGCAGCTCGATGTCTCCGAGGGCGGCGGCGAGGGCCGCGCCGACCGCGCCGGAGCCGCAGCACAGGTCCACGACGACGGACGCGCCGGGAACCTGGGCGAGGGCCTGGTCGACCAGGAACTCGGTACGGCGGCGGGGCACGAACACGCCCGGTTCCACGAGCACGCGCAGCCCGTGGAACTCCGCCCAGCCGAGAACGTGTTCGAGTGGCTGTCCGGAGGCGCGCCGGTCCACCATCGTGGCCAGTTCCTCCGGGGTGCGGGCGGTGGCGAGGATCAGCTCCGCCTCGTCCTCGGCGAAGACGCATCCGGCGGTGCGCAGCGCGGAGACGACGGCGGTGGTGTCGGAAAGTGAGAGCATCGCGGGGAGCCTATCCGGGCGGCGGGGCCGCGGTCAGGGGGTTTTCGGGGCTGCGGATCGGCGGTTCAGACGCCGACCGTCTCCTCGGCCTCCTGCTCGGCCTCCTCGTCGGCCACGGCGGCATGGGCCGCCGGTTGCGCATGCGATGCCGCTACGACCACGGTTGCGGCCGGGGTCGCCTTGGCCCGCTCGTACAGGGCGGCGATCGCGGTGACCGCGAGGCCGGCCAGCAGCCAGACCGCCAGGGTGGCGACGTTCCCGCCCAGGCCGTCGCTGCCGAAGTACAGCAGGCTGCGGGTGCCCTCGACGAAGCCGGCGCCGTTCCAGAAGGCGTGCAGGGCGCCGAAGAAGCCGTTCTGCAGTTCGGGCCGGAACAGCCCGCCGGAGCTGGTGAAGTTGAGCATCACGAACAGCACCATCATGGTCAGCGTGGTCCACCGCTTGAGGAAGGTGTGCAGGCCGACGCCGATGAGGAGGATGCCGGCCGAGTAGAGCCAGGCCAGGCCCCAGACGCCGGCGAGGTCGTGGTGGGCGAGGTGGAACACCGGTCCGGCGAGCAGTGCGCCGATGCCGCTGACGACGGCGGAGACGCCGAGCGCGAGCAGCGCGCGGATCCGCATCGGGAGTGCGGCGCCGGCCGCGCCGAGGGCGGCGACCGAGGCGTAGGAGCCGATACTGACGGCGATGAGCAGGAAGAACAGGCCCTGTCCCGTGGGGTCGTCGGCGACCGGCCTGGCCACGTCGGTGACCTTCAGCGGGACGCCCTCCTGGTCGGCGACCGGGGTGAAGACCTTCTCCACGGCGGTGGCGCCCATGTCGGAGGCGGCACTGGCGACGATCAGCTCCGGGGCCTTGGCGCTCGGTACGTAGGCGCCGGTCACGGTCCGGGACTTCAGCAGGTCGACGGCCTCGGCACGGGTGGGGACGGTACGGACGTCGAGCCGGTCCCCCGCGGTGTCCTTGACGGTCTGCGCCAACACCTTCGCCTCCGGTCCGGCGCCGACCACGGCCACGGGCATGTGGTTCGGCTCCGGGTGGACGAACGCCCCCATGTAGGCCAGCCCCATGCCCAGGCACATCAGCAGGGGGGTGATCAGGTGCGTGAGCACATGGCGCAGTGCCGGTGACCTCATCGCGGACGACCTCCGGATCTTCTCAGCTCTTCCGAGTCTTCTCAGCTCTTCAGAGCAATTGGTTGGCTTATACAACTCACACTCAAGTTGTACTATACAACTAGAACGTCGGAGGAGGTATTCCCGTGAGGGTGTTGCCGGTAGCGGTGCCGCAGTCGAAGGTCCTGCCGTGACAGCGGCGGAGACGGCCGTCGAGACGATCCAGCGCGAGATGACGGTCTTCGCGCGCCGGGCCAGGGCGTCGGCCGGGCGTATGCACCCCGAGCTGTCGCTGGTGTCGTACACGCTCCTCGGGCATCTGGAGGAGCGCGGCGGCTGCCGGGCGACCGACCTGGCCGCGCACTACGCGCTGGACAAGTCGACGGTCAGCCGGCAGGTGGCGGCACTGGAGCGGACGGGGCTGATCGAGCGGCGCCTGGACCCGGAGGACCACCGGGTCCAGGTGCTGCATCTGACGGAGGCCGGGGAGGAGATCCTGGCCCAGGTCACCCGGAGCCGCCGGGCCGCCTTCCGGGAGCGGCTGGCGGACTGGCCCGAGGAGGACCTGGTCAGGTTCGCCGGCTATCTGGAGCGCTACAACGCCGGGACGTCGGCGGGCACCGGCGAGGCCTGACCGCGCGCCTCGGGCACCCTGACCGCGATGAAGGCGGTACGACGGCGGAGGCGGAAGCCCAGGGACTCGTACAGCCGGATCGCGTTGGTGTTCCCGGCGCCGGTGTGCAGGAACGGGGTCTCGCCGCGTTCCCGGATGCCGTGCCCGATGGCGCGGATCAGCCGGGTCGCGAGGCCCTCGCCGCGGTACGCCGGGTCGGTGCAGACCGCGCTGATCTCGGTCCAGCCCGGGGGGTGCAGCCGCTCCCCCGCCAACGCGATCAGCCTGCCGTCACGGCGGATGCCCAGGTAGGTGCCGAGTTCGACGGTGCGGGGCAGGAACGGGCCTGGCCGGGTGCGTTCGACCAGGTCGAGGATCTCGGGCACGTCGGAGGGGCCGAGGCGGACCGCCGCCGGCTCCGGGGCGGTCTCCATGCCCTCGTCCACCAGTTGCACGCCCTCGACGTTGAACGTGAGGTCCCAGCCGTCCGGGAGCTCCCCGCGGAAGCCGGGCAGCCCGATCTCCGCGCCGGGTCCGGCCAGGGCGGCGAGGTCGGCCCAGTCCTGGGCGTCCGGCTCGTCGGGCAGGGCCAGCCACGGGGAGACGTCGACCGGGTAGCGCAGGATGCGGCCGCGCCGTTCGGCGAAGTGGGCGTGCGGGCCGGTCAGCGAGGCGAGGGCGGGGTTGTCCAGGATGTGCGGGGCCTCGGCGGCGTCGGGGATGGAGCTGGGGCTCGGGCTGGGGCTCGGGACGCTCATACGGCGACCTCGATCACGATCTTGCCGCGGGCGTGTCCGTCCTCGACGGCGCGCAGCGCCTGGTCGGCCCGGTCCAGCGGGAAGGTCTGCGAGATGTGCGGGTCGAGTTCGCCGCCGACGACGAGTTCGGCGACCTCGTCCAGGACCGCGGCGGTCCGGGCGCGTTCGACGCGGGCCCCGCCCAGCGCGGCGACCTCCTCGGGTGCGGCGCCCGCGGTGATCAGTTTGGTGCGGTCGGCGAGCAGTCCGGCCGCCTCGGCGAGGACCTCGCCGCCGACCAGGTCGTAGACCCCGTCCACGCCCTGGGGCGCGGCGGCCCGCACCCGTGCGGCCAGGTCGGGGCCGGAGGCCACGTGCACGGCGCCCAGGGACTCGACGAAGTCCTTCTTGGCCTCGCTCGCGACGCCCAGGACCCGCAGGCCCCAGGCGCGGGCGATCTGCACGGTCGCCGCACCGACCCCGCCGCCGGCACCGGTGACCAGCAGGGTCGCGCCCTCGGGCAGGTCGAGCTGGCGCACGCCGTCGTAGGCGGTTGCCGCGGCGACCGGCAGGGTGGCGGCATCGGTGAACGACAGGGCGGCGGGCTTGTGCGCGGTCACGGACGCCTTCAGCAGGACGTACTCGGCGAACGCGCCGCCGGCCGTGCTCCCGAAGACCTCGTCGCCGGCCGTGAACCCGGTCACGCCCTCTCCGGTCGCCTCGACGACACCCGCGGCCTCGCTGCCGAGGACGACGGGGAAGCGCGCCTCGCCCTCGCCGGGCCGGCGGAAGCCGTTGCGCAGTTTCCAGTCCACGGGGTTCACCCCCGCCGCGCGCACCGCGATCAGCAGCTCACCGGGGCCGGGAGTCGGGCGGTCCACCTCGGCGAAGGCCTCGGTCTCGGGCCCGCCGTGCCTGGTGTAGACGTACGCCTTGGGCATCGTTCTTCCTCGCTCTCTGATGCTGTCACCGGTGTCCCGACAGCCGCACTCAGCGCCAAGGACGGGCGCGCGACCGCTATTCCCGCGCCCTCGGATCGTTCACAAGGCCGCAATGATCGGGGCCCTGACCTGGGTCGGAGCACCCGATCGGACGTCGTACGGTTGAAGCATGAACATCACCCGGGGCTTCACCGGCCGCCCCCGCACAGCCAACGCCGGACTGCCTCCCGGCCAGTACGACGCGGGCGACGACTGGCCCGTGCTGTCCGCCGAGGTGACACCGGAGCTGGCCCCGGCCGACTGGTCGTTCCGGATCGACGGGCTGGTGGCCGAGCCGCGCACCTGGGACTGGGACGCGGCGCACGCACTGCCGTCGTCGGCGTACGAGGGTGACATCCACTGTGTGACCAGCTGGTCCAAGTTCGGGGTGCGGTTCCAGGGCGTCTCGCTGGACGCGTTCTTCGATGTGGTGCGCCCCCATGGGGCCGCCACCCATGCCCTCGCCTACTCCCACACCGGTTACACCACAAACCTGCCGCTCGCGGACCTCACCGGCGGGCGGGCCTGGATCGCGTTCGCCTACGAGGGCGAGCCGCTGGCCGCCGAGCACGGCGGGCCGGCCCGGCTGCTGGTGCCGCACCTGTACTTCTGGAAGAGCGCCAAGTGGATCGCGGGCATCACCCTGCTCGACCACGACGAGCCCGGGTTCTGGGAGCAGAACGGGTACCACGCGCGGGGCAACCCCTGGGAGGAGCAGAGGTACTCCGGTGACTGAGGCGACGGGAACGACGGCAGCCGGGACGTTCACTCCCGCGACCCGCTTCGCGGTGCCCGGCCGCATCGCGGTCAGCAACCGGGCCGCGTCGGTGTGGCAGACAGCCACGATCGCCGCGATACGGCGGGAGACCCCGCATACGGCGACGTTCCGGCTGGCGGTGCCGGGCTGGACGGGGCACCTGCCGGGGCAGCACCTGATGCTGCGGCTGACCGCCGGGGACGGCTACGCGGCCCAGCGCCACTACTCGCTCGCCTCCGCGCCCGACGGCTCCGGCCACATCGAGCTGACGCTGGACCATGTCGACGGCGGGGAGGTCTCCGGCTGGTTCCACACGGTGGCCCGGCCCGGCGACACCCTGGAGGTGCGCGGCCCGCTGAGCGGCTTCTTCGCCTGGCCCGGCGACCGGCCCGCGCTGCTGGTCGGCGCCGGTTCCGGGGTCGTACCGCTGATGTCGATGATCCGGCACCACCGGGCCCGGGCGCTGGACGTGCCGCTGCGCATGGTGGTGTCGGCCCGCTCCCCCGAGGAACTGATCTACGCGCGGGAGCTGGGCGCGGAGACCACGACCGTGTTCACCCGCTCCGCGCCCCCGGGTGTGCCGGTGGGACGTATGGCCGCCGCACATGTGGCCCCGCTCCTGGCCGAGCCGCCCGCTGGTGGGTGGGAGGCCTATGTGTGCGGCTCCAACGGGTTCGCGGAGCATGCCTCGCGGCTGCTGGTGGCGGCCGGGCAACCGGTGGACCGGATCCGTATCGAGCGGTTCGGCTGAGCGCAGGTACCCAGCCAGTGCCGACATGACGGCGCAGGGGTGCGGGCGTGCGGCGCGCGCCGGACGGCGTGCTTCGGCCACTGTCGCACCGGGTGGCTGCGCAGGGTGAGCGGGGTACTCCGTACGGGGTACCAGACCCGTGTGGACGCTCGCGTGCAGCGGGGGCACGCTGGGAGCTGCGGACCGACTGTCCGGCCCTTCGGCTTCTGTGGCGGCGAGGAGGTCGACATGCGTACCCGGGTGTGTGGCTGGCGCTGGCGGCAGAACCCGCTGCGCCGCAGGTCGGACATGGTGGAGGCCTGGATCGCCCTGGGCGTCGCGGTGCTGCTGTGCATAGGTGCGCCCCTCGTGGGGGCGGTGGTGGGGCTGTGGGCCCATGACCAGGCGCGGTCCGTGGCCGCGGCGGAGCGGGCCCAGCGGCACATGGTCCGGGCCGTGGTGGTCGGCAACACGCCGCAGCAGCTGCCGTACGTGCAGGGCGGCGACCGGGAGCACGCCTACCAGGCGAACGTCCGCTGGACCGAACCCGGCAAGGGCCCGAAGACCGCCCTGGCCCGGGTGCCGGCGGGGACCCGGACCGGTGACGCGGTGGACGTGTGGTTCGACCGGAAGGGGCACGGCGTCGCCCCGCCGCCCAACGAGATCGCCGTCTGGCAGCACACGGTCACCGTGGGCGTGTGCGGGGCGGGCGGCGCGGCGGCCGTGGTGCTGCTCGGCCACGGTGTCGTCCGCCGGGTCGCGCTGCGCCACCGGCTGGCCGAGTGGGAACAGGAATGGGCGCGCACCGGGCCGGACTGGACCCGCGGGCGCGCCTGAGACTCCTCGGCTTCCTGACGTGCTCTCAGACGGCTGACTGCAGTTCGCGGGCCACGCGCGCGTGGGTGCGCAGGGCATCGGCCAGCCCGGGCAGGACGGGCTCGCCCCGGTCGACCAGCACCCGGCCCGCCACCACCGTCGTCCAGGCACGGGCGGGTCCGCAGCGCAGCCAGGCCTCCACGGGGTCGGTGAGGGCACCCGCCAGGGCCACCTCGTGGAGGTCCCAGACGACCAGGTCGGCGCAGGCGCCGGGGCGCAGGTGGCCGAGTTCGTCGGCGCGGCCCAGGCAGCGGGCCGAGCCGCGGGTGGCGATGTCGAGGGCGTCCCGTGCGGTCATCGCGCCGGGTCCGCCCCGGTAACGGCCGAGCAGCAGGGCGTTGCGCGTCTCCATCCAGAGGGAGGCGTGGTCGGTGGAGGCGGAGCCGTCGCAGCCGAGGCCGACGGGCAGGCCGAGTTCGCGCATCTCCCGCACCCGGGCGGTGCCGCCGCCGATGAGCATGTTGGAGCTGGGGCAGTGCGCCACGCCGACACCGGCGGCCGCGAGGCGCCGCAGTTCGGCGTCGTCCGGGTAGATGCAGTGGGCGACCCAGGTGCGGTCGCTCATCCAGCCGCAGTCCTCGAAGTACTCGACGGGCCGGCAGCCGTAGGTCTCCAGGCAGTAGGCGTCCTCGTCGCGGTCCTCGGCGAGGTGGGTGTGCAGGCGGACGTCGTAGCGCTCGGCGAGTTCGGCGCTCGCCGTCATCACCTCCTTGGTCACCGAGAAGGGTGAGCAGGGCGCGAGGGCGACCCGGATCAGGGCGCCGGGGTCGGGGTTGTGGTGGGTCCTGATCAGCCGTTCGCTGTCGGCGAGGACCTCGTCCGTGGTCTGGGTGACGCTCCGGGGCGGCAGTCCGCCGTCCTCGACCGAGCGGGTCATCGAACCGCGGGTGGCGTGGAAGCGGAAGCCGATGTCCCGGGCGGCGCGGATCTCCGCGTCGACCAGGCCGGGACGCGGATGCACATAGAGGTGGTCGGAGGACGTGGTGCAGCCGCCCATGAGGAGTTCCGCCATACCGACGTACGCGGAGATGTGGGCGGCCTCCTCGTCGAGGCGGGCCCACAGCGGGTAGAGGGTGGTCAGCCAGTCGAAGAGGGTGCCGTTCACGGCGGGCGCGTAGGAGCGGGTGAGGTTCTGGTAGATGTGGTGGTGGGTGTTGATCAGCCCGGGGGTGACCAGCCGTCCGGACGCGGAGAGGACCGTGGCGGCCTCGGGCTCCTCGCCCGCCACCCCGACCGATGTGACCCGACCACCAGCTATGGCCACCCAGCCGCCCGGGATCTCCCGCCCGGCGTCGACGACGAGCAGTCCGGCGTCCTTGACCAGCAGATCGACAGCTGTCGGCATGGGCTCATCGTAGGGGGCGGGCGGCGCACAGGCCTGGCGAGTCGTCGGACCACCGACGTACGGTGTGATCATCCGCACCTACCCTTCACAAAGGCGGCTGTTGATGGCCCTGTTCGACCTTCCCCTCGACGAGCTCCGCGAACACCGCAGCGCGTCGGTGGCGCCCGAGGACTTCGACGCCTTCTGGTCCAAGACGCTCCAGGAGGCCCGCGAGCACGATCTCGACGCCCGCTTCGAGCCGGTCGACACCGGGCTGTCCACGGTCGAGGTGTACGACGTGACGTTCGCCGGGTTCGGCGGGCACCCGGTCAAGGGCTGGCTGCGGCTGCCGGCCGGTGCCGCCGAACCGCTGCCGCTGGTCGTGGAGTTCATCGGTTACGGCGGCGGGCGCGGGCTCCCGCACGAGAACCTGCTGTGGGCGTCGACGGGCCGGGCGCACTTCGTGATGGACACCCGGGGCCAGGGCAGCGCGTGGGGCGGTGGCGGCGGCACCGCGGACCCGGTGGGCGGCGCTCCGGCGTACCCCGGGTTCATGACGCGGGGCGTCGACGCGCCGGAGAACTACTACTACCGCCGGGTGTACACGGACGCGGTCCGCGCGGTCGAGGCGGCGCGCTCGCACCCGCTGACCGACGCGACACGGACCGTGGCGCTCGGCGCCAGCCAGGGCGGCGGGATCACCATCGCGGTCGGCGGTCTGGTCCCGGACCTGGTCGCGGTCGCCCCGGACGTACCGTTCCTCTGCGACTTCCCGCGCGCCACCACCCTGACGGACCGTCACCCGTACCGGGAGATCGGCCTGTTCCTCAAGACGCACCGCGGCCGTTCGGCGGACGTGCAGCGCACGCTCTCGTACTTCGACGGGGTGCACTTCGCGGCGCGCGGCCGGGCCCCGGCGCTGTTCTCGGCGGCTCTGGAGGACCAGACCTGCCCGCCGTCCACGGTCTTCGCGGCCTTCAACTCCTGGGCGCACGAGGACAAGGCGATCGAGGTGTACGACTTCAACGACCACGAGGGCGGCGGTCCGTACCACGAGGCGGCGAAGGTGCGCTGGCTCGGGTCGTACGCCTGAGGTGACCGGGGACATGGAACCGCAGGCGGCCGCCGAGCGGTTCGTCCGGGTGTGGGAGCGGGGCTGGGCCGCCCACGACGTGGACGCGCTGCTCGCCCTGTACGCCGAGGACTGCGTGCACCGCTCGATGCCGTTCCGCCCACCGCACCGCGGACGGGACGAACTCGCCGCATATCTGCGCTGGTCCTTCGAGGGGGAGCGGGTGGCGGACGTCCGGTTCTCGGCGCCGCTGGTCGGTCCCGGCGGGGTCGCGGTGGCGGAGTTCCGGGTGTTCTCGGAGGAGGACGGCACCACGGTCACGCTGGCGGGGTGCGTGTTCGCGCGCTTCGACGCGCGGGGACTGGCGGTGGAGACCCGGGACTACTGGCACACCGTCGAGGGCCACCAGGAGCCGTCCGGGAACCTCTTCTTCCACTGACCTTCCCTCCAGTCCGACCAGTCGGTACGTTCGAGGTGCCCGGGTCGCAGCGTCGCGGCCTGGGTTTCCGGCGTACGACGGAGGGCGCATGTCCGAGCACGAGCCACAGGTCCAGGGTCACTGCGCACCGCGTTTCGCGGCGGTGCGGGAGGCCTTCGAGGAGAACTTCCGGGACCGCGGGGAGCTGGGCGCCGCCGTCGCGGTGACGGTCGGCGGCGAGACGGTGGTGGATCTGTGGGGCGGCTGGGCGGACCCGGCGCGCACCCGGCCGTGGGAGCGGGACACCGTGGTCAACGTCTGGTCGACGACCAAGGGCCCGGTGGCCCTGTGCGCGCACATCCTGGCCGACCGGGGGCTGCTCGACCTCGACGCGCCGGTCGCCGACTACTGGCCGGAGTTCGCGGCGGCCGGCAAGGCGGGCGTCCTCGTACGGCATCTGCTGTCGCATCGCGCCGGGCTGTCCGGGCTGCGCGAGCCGCACTCGATCGAGGATCTGTACGACTGGGAGCTGACCACCTCCCGGCTGGCGGCGACGGAGCCCTGGTGGGATCCGGGGACCCGGTCCGGGTATCACGCGCTGACCTACGGCTTCCTGGTCGGCGAGGTGGTACGGCGGGTGTCGGGGCTGCTGCCGGGCGCGTTCCTGGAGCGGGAGGTGACCGGGCCGCTGGGCATCGACTTCACCGTGGGGCTGCCGGAGAAGGAGTCCGGGCGAGCGGCGGAGCTGGAGCATCCACGGGTCCTGTCGGACAGCGAACAGGCCGCGATCTTCAGCCAGTTGGCGCCCGTGGCGATCGCCGCCCTGGCCAACCCGGCGGCGGGCGCGACCGAGGCGAACACCCCGCGGTGGCGGGCGGCCGAGATCCCGGCGGCCAACGGGCACGGCACGGCCCGGGCGGTCGCCGCGCTGTACGGCGTGTTCGCGGGCCGGGGCGACTACGGCGGCCTGCGGCTGCTGTCGCCCGAGGCGGCGGAGCGGGTGCGCGAGGGACAGGGCAGCTGCCGCGACCTGGTCCTGGGGGCGGGTTTCGAGCACGAGACCGAGATCGGGCTCGGGCTGTGGCTGAGCGGGCCGAACGGCTCGTACGGTCCAAACCCGCGCGCGTTCGGGCACGACGGGTTCGGCGGCTCCTGCGGGCTGGCCGACCCGGAGGCGGGGGTCTCGCTCGGCTACGTCATGAACCGGATGGGGCCGCGGATCGCGGACGATCCCCGGAAGACGGCGCTGGTCAGCGCCCTTTACACGAGTCTGTGAGGGCCGTTCGGTTTCGGCCGAATGCCATGGGCCGCTCTTCCCTGATGGTTTAGACCAATGCTAGATGTGGTCGCGGAACGAACCCGCACGGCTACGTCTTGTCATCGAGGCCCGTCGGTGAGCGTCAGCATGCTCGCCGGCGGGCCCGGTGACCAAGCCTTGTCACCCACAGGAGGCGCGGCATGGCCCGCACCACCCCGCACGACCACTCCGAGAGCGAAGGGCAGCCCCTGTACTGGCGGATCGCGACTCAACTGCTCGGCGAACTGCGCGACGGCACCATCCCGCCGGGCGAACGGCTTCCGGGGGAACGGCAGTTGGCGCAGCACTTCGGGGTCAGCCGGGAGACCGTCCGGCAGTCGCTGGAGGTGCTGCGGCACAGCGGCCTGGTCGCCACCGACCGGCGGGGCAGCCATGCGACGCTGCACGGCCGCCCGGTGGAGAACCCGGTCTCCCTGGCGTTCCCGGTGGGCGTCGGCACCGCCGAGCACGGCGCGGTCGACCGGGCCACGGTGACCTGGGAGGAGCCGCCGCCGGAGCACGCGGCGGCGCTGGGCCTGGCTCCGCACCGGCCGACCCTGATGCACCGCTACGAATGCGCCTCTCCCGACGGCCGTGCCCTGCGGACCGCCGTGACGTCCTTCTCGGCGGTGGCGCTGACCGAGGTCGAGGAGCTGGGCCGCTACCGGGACCGGGCCGACGGCTCGGCCGCCGCGCAGCTGCGCCGGGCCTACGACTGGATGCGCAAGGCCGGTCTGACCCTGCACCACCGGGACTCCATCACCCAGGTCGCGGACGCGTCCTCGGTCCGGGTGACCCGTCGGGTGCACGACCAGTACGCCCGTCCGCTGGAGATCACCGACCTGGTGGTGGACGCCCAACTGGACGCGCTGATCTACGAGTTCACGGTCCCTGCCGCGGGCTGACCTTCCGGGCCACGACCAGCCGGGCGCGCGGGCTGCCGTCCGCGCGCTCGCCGAAATCGGGCAGCGCGTACAGGTCCGTGGTGAACCCCGTCCGCGCCAACTCCCCCAGCACCTCGCCGAGTCGGAAGGCCCGGTAGTACATGACGAACGGCGGCCGCCACAGGGCGTTGCGCACCCGCATCACGGCGTCGAAGCCGAGCAGCATCCAGTATCCGAGGCCGGTGGGGCGCGGTGGGGCAAGCACCGGGAAGGCGAAGCTGCCGCCCGGCCGCAGCACCGAGTGGACCTGGCCGAACAGGCCGGGCAGCTCCCGGGCCAGGAAGTGGCCGAACGCCCCGAAGCTGACGACCAGGTCGAAGGCGGGTCCGAAGGGCAGGGCCCGGGCGTCGGCGTGCACCCAGTGGACGTCCGGCCCGTCGGGCGGCGGCAGGCGCCGGGCGACATCGAGCATGCCGGCGCTGAAGTCGACGCCGGTGACGCTGGTCCGGCACACCTGGGCCAGCACGTCCAGACCGGCTCCCGTCCCGCAGCACAGGTCGAGTCCGTCCTCGAAGGGGCCGAGCGGGGTGAGCGCCTTCGTGACCGCTTCCAGGATCGAGCCGGGCGTCCGGAAGGGGGTGTGGTCGAACTTCGGGGCCAGCAGGTCGTAGCCGCGCTCGACCGAGGTCAGTGCCTGGACGGCGAGCTCGCTGAGGCTCGGGCCTTCGGGGCTGAACATCCGGCCAGCTTACGGGAGCGGCCGGGCCCGGACGCGGGGGGGGGGGGGGCCCGGGGGGGGGGCCCCCCCCCCCCCCGGGGGGCCCCCCCCCCCCCCCCCCCGGGCCCCGGGGGGGGGGGGGCGCGGGGGGGGGGCGGGGGGGGGGCGGGGGCGGGGCG
>NZ_JBIBKW010000022.1:85663-190110 GCF_042959465.1 Streptomyces sp. NPDC007901
CGGGTGGGGGTTGCGGGCCCTGGCGTGGGCGGGCGGGGGGGGGGCGTCCGCCCCGCCCCCCCGGGGGGGGGGGGGGGCCGGGGCGGGGGGGGGGGGGGGGGGGCCGGGGGGCGGGGCCCCCCCCTCCGCCGGGTCTCACGCCACGGTGAGCACGAGGGCACCCGTGTAGCTGGAGCCGGCGGCGAGGGCCGTCTCGGTGCCGTCGACGGTGAGCTTCACGCTCTTGCCGCGCGGCGCCTTCACGGCGGCGTCGGCGGCCAGGGTGAGGCTGGTCAGGTACGACGTGCCGGTGACCGTCCAGGCCGAGCCGCTGTTCAGCTGGACGACCACGCCGTTGTTGACGGCCGCCTGCACGGTGTTGGTGACGATGCCGAGTTCGTAGAAGGTGGACGAGTCGATCGAGGACACCCGGTGCTTGGTCTTCGTCGCCGAGATGACGCCCTCGACGGTGGAGCCCTCGAAGGTGAGGACCATGGCGATTACACAGAGTGGCCACAGTCCTGTGTGGCGGGAACACACGACGGCGAGGCGGACGGCCCGCATGCCGTCCGCCTCGCCGTGTTCCCTGTATGTGATCTACGCCGGTGCGATCATCCCCGCCGACAGGTCGATGTCCGCGCCGCACAGTCCGGGCATCGCCAGCATCGCCACCAGCGCTTGCGCGACCTCGTCCTCCTCCACCAGCCGGCCGAGCGCGGCCCGGGACGCGAAGTCCCGTTCCGCCTCCTCGACCGTGCAGCCGGTGAGTTCGGCGGTGAGCCGGAAGTTGCGGTCCATCCGCGGGCCGCGCACCGGGCCCGGGGACAGGGAGTTGACCGCGACGCCCCGCGGGCCCACCTCGCCCGCCAGGGTCCGGGTGAGGCCGATCAGCGCCATCTTGGAGGCGGTGTACGGGGTGCGGTTGAGCAGCGGACGCTTGCCGCTGACCGAGGCGACGTTGACGATGTCGCCCCGTCCGGCGGCGAGCATGGGCGGCAGGAAGGCCCGGCACATGAGGTAGACGCCGCGTACGTTGGCGGCGAACACGTCGTCCCACTCGTCGGGTTCGATGTCGACGAGCGGCCGCACCGGGCCCGCGACGCCGGCGTTGTTGACGAGCACCGACACGTCCTCGTCGGCGAGTTGCCCGGCCAGGGCGCGCACGGAGGCGGGGTCGGAGACGTCGCACACGGCCGTGCGGGCCGTCTCCCCCACCTTGGTCGCCGCCTCGGCGAGGGCCTGCTCGCCCCGTCCGACGAGGACCACCCGGGCGCCGGCCTCGGCGAGCGCCCGGGCGAAGGCCCGGCCCAGCGGACCGCCCCCGCCGGTGACCAGCGCCGTACGGCCGTCCAGGCTCACGCCTTGTTCCACGGCAGCTCGTCGCCGGCGGCCTTCGCGGCCCGTACGTCACCCGAGCGGGCGTGGCCCTCGAACAGCTCGACCCGGGACGCGCGCCCGCACAGCCGCCCGAGCAGGGCCTGCGAGGCGGTGTCGGTGACCTCCTGGTAGGTGACCGTCTTGAGGTACTTCCCCACCCACAGGCCGCCGGTGTAGCGGGCGGCACCACGTGTGGGCAGCACATGGTTGGTGCCGATGACCTTGTCGCCGAACGACACACAGGTGCCCTCGCCCAGGAACAGGGCGCCGTACTGGGTCATCCGCTCCAGGGCGAGACGCGGTTCGGCGGTCAGCACCTCGACGTGCTCGAAGGCGAACGCGTCGGCGAATGCGTACAGTTCGTCGACCGAGTCGACGACGTGCACCTGGCCGTGGTCGCGCCAGGCGGGTTCCGCGTAGTCGCGGGTGGGCATGGAGGGCAGGATGCGCTCGACCTCGGCGACGGTCTGCTCGGCGACCTCGCGGGAGGTGGTGATGAGGACGGCCGGGGAGTCCGGGCCGTGCTCGGCCTGGGAGAGCAGGTCGACCGCGCAGACGAACGGGTCCGCCCGGTCGTCGGCGAGGACCAGGATCTCGGTCGGTCCGGCGAACAGGTCGATGCCGATCTCGCCGAACAGCTGGCGCTTGGCCTCGGCGACATAGGCGTTGCCGGGCCCTGCGATCAGGTTGACCGGCTCCATGGTGTCGGTGCCCACGGCCATCGCGGCCACCGCCTGGACGCCGCCGAGCAGCCAGATCTCGTCCGCGCCGGCCAGGTGCATGGCGGCGACGGTGGCGGCCGGGATCTCGCCGTGGATCGGCGGGGTGCAGGCGACCACCCGGGGCACGCCCGCCACCTTGGCGGTGACGATGGTCATGTGGGCGGAGGCGGTGAGCGGGTAGCGGCCGCCGGGGATGTAGGCGCCGGCCGCCTGCACCGGGATGTGCTTCTGCCCGAGCTTCACGCCCGGCAGCGTCTCCACCTCGAACTCGCCCATCGAGGCGAGCTGGTGGCGGGCGAAGTTCCGGACCTGCTCCTGGACGAAGGTGATGTCGTCGATGACCTGCCGGGGCACCGAGGCGACGATCTTCTCGACGTCCTCGGCGCTCAGCCGGAAGGAGTCGGGGCTCCACTTGTCGAACTTCTCGGAGTACGCGCGGACGGCCTCGTCACCGCGCTCCCGGATGTCCGCGATGACACCGGCCACCGTCTCGCGTACCTGGTCGAGGGAGGCGGCCACCTCGGCCTTGGGCACGGCGTGCTTCAGGATCTCTGCCACAGCTGCGGCCTTTCTCAGGAGTTCTCGGCTCGGAGGATCAGACGGGGGGCGCTTCGAAAAGCACGTCGGGGTCGTTGAACTGCTCCTTGGCGACCGACTCGCTCATCGGGTCGGCGGTGCCCCACTGGTCCTGGGTGACCGGGTCGTCGACGTCGTGCCGGCCGGGGTGCCACAGGTCCTCTTCGAGGACGGCGAGCTCGGTGGTGTACTCGACGGTGTTGCCGTGCGGGTCGTGGAAGTACGAGAAGGTGTTGTCGCCCGCCAGGTGCCGTCCCGGGCCCCAGGTGAGGCGGGTCCCGGCGCGCAGCGCACGCCCGGTGCCGCGCATGTACTCCTCCACCCCCCGCATCTCGAACGAGGCGTGGTGCAGCGACACATGGGGGCCCCGCGCGATGGCGAAGGAGTGGTGCAGCGGACTGCACCGCAGGAAGTACATGAGGTCACCCATGTGCGTGGAGTACAGGGTGTCGGTGAGCCGGAAGCCCAGGTGCTCGATGTAGAAGTCGCGCAGGCGCTCGGGGTCCTGGGAGTTGATCACACAGTGCGAGAGCCGTACCGGGATGGCCTCGCGCTCCTCGATCCTGCGGTGGGTGCGGGTGGCCACGTCCGCCGAGACCTCGACGACCCGCCCGTCGAGGTCGAAGAAGCGCAGCCCGTAGCCGCCGCCCGGGGTGTCCAGCGCCCGGGGTTCATGGATGATCTGCACGCCGGCCCGGCCCAGCCGCACCGCCAGCTCGTCGACCGCCGCGGCCGAGACCGCCCCGAAGGCGACCAGGTCCATCCGCTTCCGTTCGTCCTTGCGGATCCGGACGATGTACTGCTCCGGGCTGCCCTCGGCGGCGAAGAACGCGATGCCGCTGTCGTTCGCGGCCTCGGTCAGGCCCCAGGTGGTGCCGTAGAAGGCGCGCTGGGTGTCGAAGTCCGGTACGGCCAGATCGACATGGCGCAGGTGGGTGATGGGCTGGAAGCTCATGCGTGGCTCCTGACGGTGTTGCGCTGACGGCCGAGGCCGGTGATCTCCGCGTCGATCACGTCACCGGGCTTGAGGAAGACCCCCCAGTGCGCGCCGTTGCCGGCCGGGGAGCCGGTGAGCAGCAGGTCGCCGGGGCGCAGGGTGGTGGTCGTGGACGCGTAGGCGATCAGCCGGGGAATGTCGAAGATCATGTCCTTGGTGGACTCGTCCTGCCGGACCACGCCGTTGTGCCGCAGGGTGATCCGCAGGTCGCCCGGGTCGCCGACGAAGTCGGCCGGGACCAGGAAGGGTCCGGTCGGCAGGAAGGTGTCGGCGTTCTTGGCGGTGAACCAGTCGGTGCCGATGGCCTTCAGGTCGGGCCGGTACAGCCGGTCACGGGTCGTCAGGTCGTTGCTGATCGTGTAGCCGGCGACGTACGACATCGCCTCCCCGGCCGGGATGTCCTTGCCCGACCTCCCGATGACCAGGGCGAGTTCGAGCTCCCAGTCGTGCTGTTCGCCGAGCGCGGGCAGCACGACGTCGTCGTACGGTCCGCACAGCGCGCGCGGCGATCCGAGGAAGATGTACGGGACGCCGTTGCGGCTCCGTTCGTCCATCATCTTCTCGGCGTCGGCGCGGGCCTCCTCGGGGGTGGCGCCGTGCACGCTCTCCTTCTCGGCGGCGACCAGATCCACCACGTGCTTGCGGTAGTTGGCGCCGCTCTGCAGGATCTGGCCGGGCTCGATCGGGGTCAGGACCCGCAGGTCCGCCAGGTCGTGCCAGGTGCCGTCGGCGGAGGCGGCCAGTTCGTGCAGCAGGGGCAGCCAGGCGTCCCAGTCCTCGACGAGCTCGCGCACCGACCCGGCCCGGTCGGAGAGGTCGCGGACCCGCGTGCCGGCGACCAGGCCGGGGAAGGCGGCCGCGGCGCCGCGGAAGGTACCCAGCGCGAAGGGTCCGGCATGGGAGGGGGAAGGTTCGGGCACGGGCGGCTCTCCTCGTACGGATGGGGGCTCGCCTTCGACGCTAGGCATCGCACGCGGTCGGCGGAAATGGCCGTTCGCGATGCCTGCCATCATCTGCGGTCCCACCCCCTGCCTGCGCGGATGCGGCCGCGCCGGGCGGGCGGCTCCATCGCCGTACGGGATGGATGACGTCCCCCTTGCCGATGACTCGATCCGTTGACCCTGCAGGTACCGCCGATCAGGCTCGATGCCACCCCGATCGCTAGGAGCACACCGTGGTAGTCGAGCATGCCGAGCTGACCGTCGAGGAAGGCCGGGAAGCGGAGTTCCAGGAGGTCTTCGGCAACGCCCGCGAGGTGCTCGCCGAGGCCGACGGTTTCCGCTGGGCCGAGCTGCTGCGCTGCGACGAGCGGCCGCGGACGTTCCTCCTGCTCGTCGGCTGGGAGTCGGTCGAGGCGCACACGGTCGGCTTCCGGGAGTCGGAGCGGTTCGCCCGCTGGCGGGCCCTGGTCGGCCCGTTCTTCGCCGCCCCGCCGGCCGTCGAGCACTACCACGAGCTGGGCCCCCGCTACACCGGCTGAGAGCCGCTGACCCCCACTGTCTGTCTTTCTACTTTCGCAAGGATCGCCCATGCCCGTGAACAAGGTGCTCGTCGTCGGCGGCGGCATCACCGGAAGCGTGCTGTGTCTCGCCCTCGCCCAGCGCGGTGTCGAGGCGGAGCTCGTCGAGATCTCCCCCCAGTGGTTCGGGGTGGGACATGGCATCACCATCCAGGGCAACGCGCTCAAGGCGCTGCGTTCGGTCGGCGTGCTGGACCGGGTACTGGCCCGGGCGGTGCCGTTCGACCACATGCGGCTGCGCCGGGCCGACGGCGGTCTGATCACCGAGCTGCAGACCCCGCACACCGGCGGCGAGGACCTGCCGTCGACGGCGGGCGCGCTCCGCTCCGACCTGCAGAACGCGCTGTGCGACGCGGTGCACGCGCACGGCGTCACCGTCCGGCTGGGCCTGAGCGTGCGCGAGCTGGCCGAGCAAGACGATCAGGTGGACGTCACCTTCACCGACGGCTCCACCGGCCGCTACGACCTGGTGGTCGGCGCGGACGGCATCAACTCGTCGATGCGGGCCCTCATCGGCATCGAGGCGAAGCCCCGCCCGGTCGGCATGTCGATCTTCCGGGTGGTGGCGCGGCGTCCCGCCGAGATGGACTGCGCCGAGGTCTACTACGGGGGCCCGCGCTACAAGGCCGGGTACAGCCCGATATCCGACGACCAGTGCTACGCCTACCTCCTCGACGAGAACCTGGACGCCTCCCTGGTCGGCCCGCGCGCCTCCCTGGACCTGATGCGTGAGCGCGGCGCCGGCTACGGCGGCACCTGGGGGAAGATCCTCGCCTCGCTGCCCGACGACACGGCGGTGGACTACCGCTGGATCGAGGCGGTGCTGATCGACGAGCCCTGGTACCGGGGCCGGACGATGGTGATCGGCGACGCGGCGCACGCCTGCCCGCCGCTGATCGCGCAGGGTGCCGCGATGTGCATGGAGGACGCGGTGCTGCTGGCCGAGCTGGTCGCCGGCGACGAGCCGCTGGAGCGGGCCCTGGAGCGGTTCATGGCCCGGCGCCTGCCGCGGGTCCGCATGGTGCTGGACAACTCCCTCCAGCTCGCCGACTGGGAGATCCACCCGGACACCGCGGGCGCCGACCCGGCCCGGATCATGTCGGAGACGCTCTCCTCGCTGACGGCCGCCGCATGAGCACGCCCGTCGTCGACTTCCACGGCCACCTCGCGGTCCCGGAGGCCGACGCCCTGGTGGCGGGCACCGAGGGCTTCGCGGTCGAGCTGGCCGCCGAGCAGCGCGCCCACTCCCCGGAGTCACTGGCCACCAACCGGGCGCAACTCCAGCGCCTGGCAGGGAAGTTGACAGACGTGGAGGCCCGCCTCGCCGATCTCGACGCGATGGGCGTCGACCTCCAGGTGGTCGGCCCGATGCCCATGCACCACTACTGGGCCGAACCCGATCTGGCGGTACGACTGGCCGGTACCGTCAACGAGGCGGTCGCCGAGCACTGCGCGGCCGTACCCGAACGGCTCCGCGGGCTCGGCACGGTACCGCTGCAGCACCCGGACCTGGCCGTCGCCCTGCTGGACAAGGCGGTCACCGAGCTCGGCCTGTCCGGCATCAGTGTCTCCACCACGGTCGAGGGGCGCGAGCTGGCCGAGCCGGCGCACGACGAGGTCTGGCTGAAGGCCGAGGAGTTGGGCGCGGTCGTCTTCGTCCACCCGTGGGGCTGCTCGCTCGGCGAGCGGCTCGCCACGAACTACCTGGGCAACACGGTCGGCCAGCCGACCGAGACCACGGTCGCGCTCTCCCGGCTGATCTTCACCGGGGTCCTGGACCGCTTCCCCCGGCTGAAGCTGGTGGCCGCGCACGGCGGCGGCTATCTGCCGACCTGCATCGGCCGTTCCGACCACGCCTGGCGGGTACGGCCGGACGCGCGCGGCTGTGCCGAGCCGCCCAGTTCCTATCTGCGGCGGATGTGGTTCGACGCCCTCGTCTACACCCCGCGCGCGCTGCGGCACCTGGTCGAGGAGGTGGGCGCGGACCGGGTGGTGCTCGGCACCGACCACCCCTTCGACATGGGCGTGACCGACCCGGTGGCCCGCCTGGACGCGGCCGGTCTCGATCCGGCCGCCCGGGACGCGATCGCCGGGGGCAACGCGCTCGATCTGCTGGTGAAAGGAGACGCCCGATGATCCTGGGTCCCCTCGAGGAGGAGCTCACCAAGGCCCGTGCCGCCTACCGGAACCGAGGCCGCTGGGGCGAGGACGACGTGCTGGGCACGCTCAATCTCATCGACGACGCGATCCGCGCGCACGCCGCGAGCCTGGTCCGGCGCGGCCGCTCCTTCTCGCTGGCCCAGGAGTTCGACGAGTCCGGCCCGCGGCGCGGTGACCGGGCCCTGCTGCCGTCGCGGGCCTTCACCCGGTGGGACGGGCCGGGCCCTGTCTACGCCAACGAGCAGGCGTGGCAAGCCCGTCCGCGCACCGCCGTCACCGGCGACGGGGACTCCGTGACCGGCGTCGGGCGCATCCGGGACGCGTTCACCGGCCGCGGGGTGCTCCTCGATGTCGGCCGGGTGGTCGGGGACGCGCGCGGTGAACTGCCCGACGGCTTCGCGATCACGGAGGAGCACCTGCGCGACACGGTCGAGGCGCAGGGCGCCACGTCGAGTGTGCGCCGGGGTGACATCGTTCTCGTCCGCACCGGCCAGCTGGGCCGGGTGCGGCGGCTCGGCGCATGGGGCGGGTACGCGGGCGGGGACGCGCCCGGCCTGTCCTTCACCGCCCTCGGCTGGCTGCACCGCACGGAGATGGCGGCCGTCGCCACCGACACCTGGGGCCTGGAGGTACGGCCGTCCGAGTTCGCCGAGCCGGCGACGGACCCGCTGCACCGGATCGCCATCCCCGAGATGGGCCTGCCGCTGGGCGGGATGTGGGACCTGGAGGCCCTCGCGCAGGACTGCGCGGCCGACGGTGTCCACGAGTTCCTGCTGGTCGCCGCCCCGCTCCCGGTCACCGGCGCGGTCGGTGCCCCCGTCAGCCCCATCGCCGTCAAGTGAACCGCCCAGCGAGCCGCAAATGAGCCCCCACGTGAACACGAACCGATTCTCCGGCACCCTCCACCTCCCCGGCGACGAGGACTTCGAGGAGGCCTGCCTCGGCCGGGTCTTCAACGCCCGCCGCCCGGCCGACCGCACCCCCGCCGCCGTCCTCAGGGCGGCCACCGAACAGGACGTCGTCGAAGGCGTCCGGTTCGCCCTGGAGCGCGGCTGGCAGGTCGCCGTCCGCTCCGGCGGGCACAGCTGGGCCGCCTGGTCGGTGCGCCGGGACGCGCTGCTGATCGACCTCGGCGACTTCCGCGAGATGGCGTACGACGAGACCACCGGGATCGTCACCGCCACCCCCAGCGTCAAGGGCGGCGACGAACTCAACCCGTATCTCGGCGGGTTCGGGCGTTTCTTCAACGGCGGGCACTGTCCCTCCGTCGGCATCGGCGGGTTCCTGCTGCAGGGCGGGCAGGGCTGGAACGCGCGCGGCTGGGGCTGGACGGCCGAGAACATCGTGGCGATCGACGTCGTCACGGCGGACGGCGAGCTGGTCCGGGCCGACGAGAGCGAGAACAGCGACCTGTTCTGGGCGGCGCGCGGGGCGGGGCCCGGCTTCTTCGGCGTCGTCACCCGCTTCCACCTGCGCACCCGCCCCCTCCCCCGGCACCTGGCGCACACCGTGCACGCCTACCCGCTCGACCTCTTCGACGAGGTCATGACCTGGCTGCACGACACCCACCACACGGTCTCCGACCTGGTGGAGATCGTCGCGCTCACCCAGACCCCGCCCGACCTCGACGGTCCGGTGCTGCTGGTCACCGGCGTCTCGATGACCGACACCCCCGAGCAGGCGGCCGAGGCGCTGGCGCCGCTGCACGCCAACCCGTACGCCGACCGGGCCCTGTTCCGTGTCGAGGCGCAGCCCACCACCCTCGCCGAGCAGCTGGCGGGCCAGCGCACCGCCAACCCGGAGGGCCACCGCTACTTCGTCGACAACGCCTGGCTGACCGGTACCGCCGAGGAGGTCGTCCCGGCGATCCGCAAGGCCTTCACCGAGCATCCCACCCGGCAGACCTTCACCATCTGGTTCTCGATGGCGCCGCTGCGCGCACTGCCCGACATGGCCTTCTCGCTGCAGTCGGAGATCTACTGCGCCACCTATGTCGTCCACGACGACGCCACCCGGGACGCGGAGCTGCGCGGCTGGCTGGACGAGGCGATGGCGGCGATGGAGCCGGTGACCGCGGGCCAGTACCTGGGCGACTCCGACTTCACCGTACGGCAGGTGAGGTTCATGGGGGACGAGCAGTGGCGGCGGCTGAACGGGATCCGGGCCGCCCGCGACCCCAAGGGCGTGTTCGCCGGATATCTGAGCGCCGGGACCGTCACCAACACCAACCACTGGGAGAGCTGAGCAGCCATGCGTTTCGCGACATACGAGTACGAGGGCGAGGAGCACGCCGGTGTGGTGCGGGACGGGGTGATCCACCCGCTGCCCGAGGGGGTGACCCTGCTGGCCCTGATCGAGGCCGGGGTGCTGTACGCCGCCGGTATCGAAGCCCTGGACGGAGCAGGCGAGTTGACGGTGGATCAGGTGCGGTTGCTGCCGCCGCTGAAGCCGCCGTCCATCCGGGACTTCGTCGGGTTCGAGGCACACATCGAGGGCGTGTCGAAGTCGCTGGACGGGCTTGAGCACGTACCCGAGGAGTGGTACCGGGCGCCCAACTTCTACTTCACCAACCCGCACGCCGCCTACGGCGCCCATGACGACGTGCCGGTCCCGGCGGGCTGCTCGGTGCTCGACTTCGAGCTGGAGGTCGGTGCGGTCATCGGCCGCAGCGGCCGGGACCTCACGCCCGGGCAGGCGAAGGACCACATCATCGGGTACCTGGTCTTCAACGACTGGTCGGCCCGTGACCTCCAGAAGCCGGAGAAGAACCTCGGCCTGGGCTTCTCCAAGGGCAAGGACTTCGCCAACACCCTCGGCCCCTTCCTGGTCACCGCCGACGAGGTGGAGGACCGGCGGGACCCGGACGGCTTCCTGGACCTGGAGATGACGGTCACCCTCAACGGCGAGCTGATCGGCCGGGACACCCTGGCCAACGTCTCCTGGACCTTCGAGGAGATGATCGCCTACGCCAGCCGGGACGCCTGGGTGCGCCCCGGTGACATCCTCGGGTCCGGCACCTGCGGCTGGGGTGCCCTGGCGGAGTTCTGGGGCCGTGTGGGGGAACGCACACCGCCCCCGCTGCAGGCCGGGGACGAGGTGACGCTGACCGTCGAGGGACTGGGCACGGTGTCCAACAGGATCGTGCCCGGACGGGCGGACGCTTACCTTCCGCGAGCCCGCAAAAGGGGTCGTACGCCCCGGCCGTAACACGGGGACCTGTGGGGGGCCTGTGGTGCGTGCAGACCCCCCACCTGCGGGTATCCGGCGACCGGATGCCTGGCATCGAATCTTCCTGAGAGTCGGCCCGACCCCCTTCCTCGACGGCCGTCCGCTGGTTAACCTCGCGTTTCACCGAAGCTTCAAAGACGTGGCCGGCCGGAAGGGGACATCCGTGGGTCTCGGAGCGATCGATCTCAATCTTCTGGTGGCACTGGAAGCACTCCTGGAGGAGAAGAACGTCACCCACGCGGGTGTACGACTGTCCACCAGCCAGTCCGCGATGAGCGGCTCGCTGGCGCGGCTGCGGCGCCATTTCAACGACGAGCTGCTGATCCGGGTGGGCCGGGAGTACGAGCTCACCCCGCTGGCGGAGCGGCTGCTGCCGGTCGTCCAGGGCTCGCTGCAGAAGGCCGAGGAGGCGCTGTCGCTGACCCGGCACTTCGATCCGGGGCGCAGCCGCCAGCGGTTCTCCGTGGTGATGTCGGACTATGTGATGTCGGTGTTCGTGGAGCCGCTGCTGCGGGTCATCGCCGCCGAAGCGCCGGGTATCCGGATCGACTTCCATCCGATCGTGGACGGGCAGCTGGAGACCGAGACGCATCTGCGCTGTCACGACCTGATGATCGTGCCGCTCGGCTACCAGCTGCCGGGGGTGAGCGAGGCGGTGATGCACGACCGTTTCGTGTGCATCGTGGACCCGGACAACCCGCGGCTGGTGGACGGCCGGCTCACCCTGCGCGACCTGGCGGAGATGCCGCACGCGGCCTGCGCCATCGGCAAGAGCCACACCCCCGCCGAGCGCCAGCTGGAGACCCTCGGGATCACCCCGAAGGTGCAGGTCAGCACGCCGGGCTTCAGTGTGCTGCCGTTCCTGGTGAGCGGCACCGACCTGGTGGCGATGATCCCGGAGCGGCTGGCGCGGCGTTACGAGGACTTCGCGCGCTGTGCGGTCGTACCGGCGCCGTTCCCGGACGTACCGCTGGTGGAGGCCATGTACTGGCACCACAACCGGCACGGCGACCCGGCGCACCGCTGGCTGCGGGACACGGTCCGCAAGGTCGGGGCCGCGCTGAGCCAGGACGCCCCGGTCGAGATCGCCGAGGCGGATGCCACCCATCCCGAGAGCGCGTTTCCGGAGCTGTCCGCGGCTTCCTAGCGTGGACGGGAGGACATCCCGCACCCCCCTGGAGGAAACCGTGGAAGCCGTGAGCCGCACGCGCCTGGCGGGCCGTACCGTCGTCGTCACCGGAGCCGCACAGGGCCAGGGAGCCGCCGAGGCGGCCGCGGCCGCCCGGGAGGGCGCCACGGTGATCGCGACCGACGTGCTGGACGAGGCCGGCGAGAAGCTCGCCGCGTCGCTGCGCGCCGACGGCCTCGACGTCCGCTACGTCCACCTGGACGTGACCTCCCCCGAGGACTGGGCGTCCCTCGCGGACTCCCTCGACGTGGTGCACGGCCTGGTGAACAACGCGGGCATCCCGATGCGGGCCCGGCTCGGCCAGGTCGAGCTCGCCGACTGGAACCGGGCCTTCGCCGTGAACACCACCGGCGCCCTGCTCGGCATCCAGGCCCTGGCCCCGCTGATGCCGGCCGGTTCCTCGATCGTGAACGTCGGCTCGGTCGCCGGGCTCACCGCCCATCACGCGGTCGCGTACACGACCAGCAAGTGGGCGCTGCGGGGCCTGTCCAAGGTGGCGGCCCTGGAGCTGGCCCCGCGCGGCATCCGGACGAACATCATCCACCCCGGGCACATCGAGACCCCGCTGATGGCGACCGCCAACCCGGTCTTCGTCGCCGCACACCTCGCCATGACGCCCCAGGGCCGCCCCGGCACCGTCGACGAGGTGGCGCCACTCGTCGTGTATCTCCTCTCCGACGAGGCGTCCTACGTCAACGGCGCGGAGATCACCGTCGACGGCGGCTACTCCTCGCACGGCCCGGTGAAGGCGATCACCAACGCCCTCGACCAGGACTGAGCGTCAGCCCTTGAGCTGCTCCAGCGTGGACTTGGTGTCCGTCTTCAGCCAGCCCGTCACGTCGTCGAGCGTCGGCGGGTCGGTGTCGTTGTCGTACGAGGAGAAGTACGCGCTGTAGCTCATGGTGTACGTCATCCAGCCGTCCCGGACCGCAAGGGTGGCGTAGCGCGAGCCGCTGGTGGAGGAGCCGTTGCTGGTGTCCTCGGTGACCAGGTAGGCCTCGTCGCCGATACCGCTCACCGGGCTCACGTCGTAGTCCGTGTGGCTGTCGCCGTAGTTCTTCCAGGTGGCCGTGAACTCCGGCCCCGGGTCGGTCTTCTTGTGCAGGTCGACCTGCAGGGTGAGATAGGCGTCCCCGTAGCTGGACCCGGTCTTCTTGAGACTGAGACTGCAGTAGCTCTCGTCCAGGGCCGGGTCCTTCAGCGCGTTCTTGGTCGGGGACGAGTCGTCCTCGGGGTACTCGTCCTTGAACGAGGAGTAGTCCGCGCCGGAGCAGAGGTTGGCGGGCGCCTGGTAGCCGCGCAGGTCCGCGCTGTCCCCGAAGCCCCCGGTGAGGAAGACGCCGGCCGCCCAGGCCGCGGAGGCGACCACCGCGCCCACCACCGCCCACAGCACGGCCTGTCCCGCCCTGCCCCCGCCGCCGCCCGACGGCGGGGCGGCCACCGGCGGATAGCCGTAACCGGGTTGCGGGGCATAGGGGTTGGGCTGCTGCGGCTGGGCAGGCTGACTGGCGAGGGTCGGCTGGGCGTAGGGGTTCTGCGGGGGCGGCGACTGCGGGTTCGGATACGGGTAGGCGGTCGGCTGGGCGGGCTGGGCCGGCTGAGCGGGCTGGGCCGGCTGAGCGGGCTGGGCCGGCTGCGGCGGTATCGCCGGTGGCTGGTCCGGCTGCTGCGCGGGCGGCGCCGGCTGCTGCGGGGGCTGCGGCTGCTGCGAAGAGGACGGCGGCTGCTGCGGTGGCGTGGACATGTCGTGAAGATAGTGCACAACCGGATGTCAAGTCCCGTCACGTCCAGCATCGTTATGGTCTGAGAACATCTGTTGCCGTTGCACAACCGCGTGGCGCACGGCGACTTGAGGACATGTCAGAAGGCCGGGGCTGCCGCCCCGGCCTTCCGCTCTGTGGGTTCCGGATCAGGCGGACGCGGCCTGCACCGGCGCCCCCGCCGTCGCACGGGCGGTGCTCCTGCGGACCAGCAGCAGGGTGACCACCGCGCCGAGCAGCGAGGCGCAGCCGCAGATCACCACGCCCAGGGACATGGCGTGCGCGAGGGCGTCCCGCGCGGCGGCCTTGGCGCTGTCGCTGCCCGCGTTGACCACGGCCAGCGGACCGGCCGCCGCCTCCATGCCGGCGTCGGCGCCGGACAGCTTGCCGACCAGGGCGGAGGAGGCCGCGCTCATCGCGACCGTGCTGATCACGGCCGGGCCGAGGCCCTGACCGAACTCGCGGACCAGGCTGGTCGCGCCGCTCGCCATACCGGTCATCTCGATCGGCACCGCGTTGACGGCGGCCGAGGTCAGCGAGGAGACCACGCAGATGAAGCCGACGCCGAGCAGCAGCACCGGGCCGATGAAGGCCGCCAGGGAGGTGGTGGTGATCGGCAGTGCCGCGATCCAGAACTGGCCGGCGGCCATCGGCAGCAGGCCGCCCATCAGCAGCCGGCGCGGCTCGACCCGGGTGAGCATCTTGCTGAGCACCGGGGCGAGCAGCAGCGGGATCAGCTGGAGGATCACGAACGGCATGCCGGCCCGCAGGGCGCTGAGGTGCATCACCGCGCCCAGCCGGATGGAGACCACGTAGGCCGTGCCGATGAAGCCGAACATGCCGGTCAGCGCGACCACCGCGGCCGCCGCGAACGACGGGATCTTCAGCAGCTCCAGGTTGAACATCGGGGACACGGCGCGCTTCTCGGCGATCACGAAGCCGACCAGGGCCACGGCGGCCAGGGTCAGCGCGAAGACGATCGACGGGCTGCTCCAGCCGCGGTCGCCGCCCTCGATGATGCCCCACAGCAGGGCGGTGAGGCCGACGGCGACGCTGATCTGACCGGGCCAGTCCAGGGCCCGGCCCTCGGGCGCCTTGGAGTCGGTGACCAGCGCCCAGGCGGCGAAGCCGACCGCGATGCCGAGGACGACCGGCGGCACGAACGCCCAGCGGAAGTCGGCGACCGTGGCCAGGATGCCGGAGGACAGCGGGCCCACGGCGGAGGCGAGGGAGATGCTCAGCGCCCAGATGGAGACCGCCTTGGCACGGTCCTTCTCTTCGGGCGTCACGGCCGCGATCACGGCGAGGGAGCTCGGGAAGAGCGCGGCGGCACCGACACCGGCGAGGGCCTGGCCGATCCAGAGCATGGTGATGTTCTGGGAGGTGGCGTTGAGGAGTTCACCGATCGCCAGCACGAATCCGCCGAGGACCAGCAGCCGCTTGCGGCCGAACAGGTCGCCCACCACACCGAAATTCAGTTCCAGAATCGCGGTGGGGAGAATGAACGCCGAGGTGACCCAGGCGACCTGTGATCCCGACGCACCGAACGCGGTCTGGATTTCCCCGTTGATGGGCGAGGGGACGGTAATGCACAGCTGCGCGGCGGCAACTGCCAGACAACAGGCTATGAGCGTGCCCACGTCCAGCTTCTTCACAGCGTCGGTCATTCCGTACTCCGTCTCAGGGATTGACAGTGGTGCCGCGTTCGGTCGGTTCGCCGCGTTCTATGAGTTCGATGAGATTTCCCTCGGGGTCCTTGACCCAGGCCATCCGCACCCCCGCTTCGGGGGACGGGCCGGGGGCCAGGACCTCGCCCGCTCCGTGAGCCGTCAACGCGGCGTACACGGGGTCGAGTTCGGGGGTGGTGACCGCGAAGTGCCCGTACCCCTCGGTGAGTACGGCCGTCATCGGGTCCGGCGCCCTGAGGCCGGGCGTGGATCCGGGCCTGGCGAGCAGCTCGATGCGCCAGCCGTGCGGGTGTTCCAGGACGACACCGGTCAGTCCGGGGCCGTCGAGATGGAACTCGAAGACGGTCTCCAGTCCGAAGACCTTCTGATACCAGGAGAGTTGGGCGGGCAGGTCGTGTACGTTCAGGCCCACGTGGTCGAGTCGTGCGTGCATGCGCGCTCAGCCCGCCATCGCGCTGTCGCCGCCGTCGACCATGAGGTTGGCGCCGTTGACGAAGGCCGCCTCGTCGGAGCAGAGGAAGGCCGCCGCACGGGCGATGTCCTCGGGCTGCCCAACCCGGCCGACCGGGATCCTGGCCTCCAGCTGGGCCTTGGGGCCGTTCGGGTCGTCGAGGAAGGGCGCCGTGGCGGAGGTGCGGGTCATGCCGGGGGCGATGCTGTTGACCCGGATGTGGTGCGGGGCACCGGCCGCGCACAGGTGCTTGGTCATCGCGAGGACCCCGCCCTTGGCGGCGCCGTGCGGCACCATCGGCATGAACAGTGCCCCGCGCTCGGCGACCACGGAGGCGACGTTCAGGACGGCCCCGCCGCCGCGTGCGATCAGGTGCGGCCAGGCGGCCTGCGTGCAGAAGTAGGGGATGTCCAGCTCGTTCTTGATCGTGAAATACCAGTCCTCGGCCGGCATCGTCTCGAACGGGCCGTTCCGGAGCGCGGAGGCGTTGTTGTAGAGGATGTCGATCCCGCCGAATTCCGCGATCCCCGCCTCGATCCACTCCCGGGCCCCGGCCTCGGTGGAAAGGTCGACCGGCGCCGGCGAACGCATCACACCACCGGTCTTCTCGACGAGTGCGACGGTTTCGGCGGCGCTGCTCTCATCGATGTCACAGCCGAATACGGTGGCGCCCTCGGCCGCGAATACCTGTGCCGCGGCCCGGCCGATTCCAGCCCCCGTTCCACTGATGAAAGCGATTTTTCCGGCCAATCGACCCATGATTGCCAAGTCCCTTGTCCCATGCCGCCCGAGTGCGGTGCTGGCAGCGTAGGTAGGGCCTTTGCCCAGAACAAGAAATGCGCCGGGGAAACGCCATCGGGGGTTCGTATGGCTGGTATGCGCCTCAGGCGCGCAGGCGTACCGGGAGGGCCTGGACGCTGTTGCCGACGAACCCGGCGAGCGGGGCGAGGCGGTCCTCGGGCACGGCGAGGTCCAGGGCGGGGAAGCGGTCGAAGAGCCGCTCCAGGGCGACCGTGGCCTCCAGCCGGGCCAGCGGGGCGCCCAGGCAGTAGTGGGCACCGTGACCGAGGGAGAGGTGGCGTACGGCGTCGGGGCGGGCCGGCCGGGTGACGTCGAACCGGTCGGCGTCGGGGCCGTGCGCGGCCGGATCGCGGCCGGCGGCGGAGTAGCCGGCCAGGACGGGCGTGCCCGCGGGAATCGTCGTGCCGTCCACGGTCAGGTCCCGCACGGGGTAGCGGAACGGGAAGAAGCTGACCGGCGCGTCCCAGCGCAGTGTCTCCTCCACCACGTCGGCCCAGCTCGCGTCCCCCTTCCGGACGAGTCCGAGCTGGTCGCGGTGGCCGCACAGGGCGCGCACCGCGTTGGTGATCAGGTTGAGGGTGGTCTCGTGCCCCGCGATGATCATCAGCACCAGGGTGCCGATCAGCTCCTCCTGGCCGAGCCGGTCGCCGTCCTCGTCCCGGGCGGCGATCAGGGCGCTGGTGAGGTCGTCGCCGGGTCGCTCGGCCCGGGCGGCGGCGACGGCGGCGAGCACCGCGACCAGCTCCCGGTTGGCGGCGACGGCCTCGGCCGGTGCGATGTCGGTGGCCACGACCTGGCTGGACAGATGGTGCAGCCGGTGCCGGAACTCGGCGTCCACGCCCAGGAGTTCGCAGATCACCTCCATGGGCAGCGGCAGCGCGAAGTGCCGCCGCAGGTCGGCGACGCCGTCGCCCTCGGCCGCGGCCCGCTCCAACGCGTCGAGCAGCGTTGCGGTCAACTCCTCGATCCATGACCGCAGTTGTTCCACCCGGCGGGGCGTGAACGCCCGGCTGACCAGGCCGCGCAGTCTGCGGTGGTCGGCCCCGTCGGCGGTGGTCATGCCCCGTACCGTGGCGAAGGTCAGCAGCGGCCAGCCGACGGGGATCCGGCCCTCCGCCAGTTCCGTGAAGTGCCGTGCGTTCTTGGCGGCTTCGGGACGCTGGAGGAAGTCCCTGAGCGTCTCGTGCCCGAGGACGGCCATGCCCTCGACACCACCGGGCAGCACGACCGGCGCCACGGCACCGCGCGCCAGCAGCCGGGCGTTGTCGGCATGCGGACAGCCGCCGACGGGGTACAGGCGGTGCGGCACGGACGGGGTCTCCACCGGGGCTCCTGACGGACAGCCGTACGACGCGGACACGGTTGATCGTAGGCGCCCGGGTGCCCGCGGGGCGGGAATATCCGTGACCGGTGCCATGTTGACGATCCCGGAACGCTGGGTATAGTGCGGTCAGCACGTGTGGCCGCCCCCCTGTTGGGCGCCGTGCCCGTTCCACCTCCTCCAGCCGCACCGCCCGTCGGTTCCCGACCGGCCCGCCGGCTTCTCAGCACCACCTCGTGACCAGGGCTTCTCCGCCGTCGCCGAGGTGTCGTTCCCGCCGCACGGAGGCATGCGCACACGCCCTCCCGCTCGCGGCCCACTCCCCCTTCTCTCCTGACTTCCGTCCTCGAAAGGACCACCACTCATGACCACCACACTCGAACCCCCCGTACGGCAGCAGGCCCAGAACGCCGCCCGTCCCGTCACCGGTGTCCTCGACATCGACACGAGCGGGAAGGGGCAGCTGCGGGCCCCGAGCTGCCTGACCTCCCCCGCCGACCCTCAGGTCCCCGCCGCGCTGATCCGCCGTCACGGCCTGCGCAAGGGCGACCTCGTCGAGGGCGTCCGGGGCAATCAGCGCGCGCTGACCGAGGTCACGCGCGTCAACGGCCGTACGCCCGGAGAGCTGCGCGGCCGCCGTCACTTCCGTGATCTGACCCCGTTGCACCCGCACGAGCGGATCCGCCTGGAACACCCGGCCGCCGGGCTCGCCGGACGGGTCGCCGACCTGTTCGCACCGGTCGGCAAGGGGCAGCGCGGGCTGATCGTGGCCCCGCCGAAGACCGGCAAGACCGTGCTGCTCCAGCAGCTGGCGGCGGCCGTCGCCGGCAACCACCCGGAGTGCCGTCTGATGGTGCTGCTGCTCGACGAGCGCCCCGAGGAGGTCACCGACATGCGGCGCTCCGTGCAGGGCGAGGTGTACGCCTCGACCTTCGACCGGCCCGCCAAGGAGCACATCTCCCTCGCCGAACTCGTCGTCGAGCGCGCCAAGCGGCTCGTCGAGGAGGGCCAGGACGTCGTCATCCTCCTGGACTCCCTGACCCGGCTGTGCCGGGCCCACAACAACGCCGCCGCCTCCAACGGCCGCACCCTCAGCGGCGGTGTCGACGCCGGCGCGCTGCTCGGCCCCAAGCGGTTCTTCGGCGCCGCCCGCAAGGCCGAGGAGGGCGGCTCGCTCACCATCCTGGCCACCGTCCTGGTGGACACCGGCTCGCGGGCCGACGGCTACTTCTTCGAGGAGCTGAAGAGCACCGGCAACATGGAGCTGCGCCTGGACCGCGAGCTCGCCTCCCGGCGGGTCTTCCCGGCCCTGGACATCGCCCCCTCCGGCACCCGCCGCGAGGAACTCCTGCTCGCCCCGGCCGAGTTGACCGCCGTACGCGGACTGCGCCGGGCCCTGCAGAACCGGGAGGGCACTCCGAGCGGGCTGGAGACGCTCCTGGAGCGGATGCGCGAGACCCCGGACAACGCCACCTTCCTGCGCCGGGTCCAGCCGACCCTGCCGACGGGCTGACGGCTGACGGGCTGACGGCCCGACGGACCGACCTATCGACGGACCGACGGGCGAGCCGCGCGTGCGGCATCCGGGTTGCTCCTCACGCCCGTCCGGCCCAGGCCGCGCGCCGTCCAGCGCCCACCTTCCTACGTTGATCATATGAATATCGGATTCCCTGACCGCTTCCCTCGCCGAATGACGGCGTCGACCTGCGCCCTCTGTCTGGCGGGCCTGCTGGCACTGACGCCCGGTACGGCGGCCGCCGGTACCAGGGCGCTGGACCCGGCCCCGCCGCCGAGGGCGGTGGTGCCGGGGCCGTCGCTGCTCTACCGCTCCGGGGTCCAGGTGCGTCCGCACGTCGGGGCCCCCGGACTGCCGGACGTCTCCGCGCTCTCCTGGGTGGTCGCCGACGCCGGCAGCGGCCAGGTGCTGGCGGCGAACGGGGCGCATCTCGGACTGCCGCCGGCCAGCACGCTGAAGACCCTGTTCGCGCTCACGGTGATGCCCACCCTGCCCCCTGGTCTGAAGCACCGGGTGACTCACGCGGAGCTGGCGGACGTCGGCGAGGGCAGCAGCCTGGTCGGTGTCGAGGAGGGCCACACCTACCAGGTGTCCGATCTGTGGCGCGGGGTCTTCCTCAGCTCCGGCAACGACGCCGTGCACGTCCTGGCCGCGCTCGACGGTGGCTGGAGCCGCACCGTCACCCGGATGCAGGCCAAGGCCCGCTCCCTGGGCGCACTCGACACCCATGTCGAGTCCCCGGACGGCTACGACGCACCCGGGCAGGTCTCCTCGGCGTACGACCTCGCGGTGTTCGGCCGGGCCGGACTCCACAACCCCGAGTTCGCCGGCTACTGCTCCACCGCCGAGGCCCGCTTCCCGGCCGGCGACGGCTGGACGTTCGGCATCGAGAACACCAACCGGCTGCTGACCGGCGAGGACGGGGTGGCGCGCTACCCCGGTCTGATCGGCATCAAGAACGGCTACACCAGCAACGCCGGCAACACCCTCGTCGCCGCCGCCCGGCGGGGCGGGCGCACCCTCCTCGTGACGGTGATGAACCCCCAGGACGGCGGCGTGTACGACGAGGCCCGTCAGCTGCTCGACTGGGGTTTCGAGGCGGCCGGGCGGGTCGATCCGGTGGGCTCGCTGGACGCCCTGCGGCCGGCCCCGCGGCCGGGACCGAGCACCGTACCGATGGCGGCCGCCGCGGCACCGGAGGACGACTCCGTCTGGTCGGACACCGCCATCGCCGCGGCCTTCGCCGGTCTCGGGGTGGGCGCCGTGACCCTGGCGATGCGGCTCAAGGGCGAACGCCCGGACCGGTCGGACCCCTCCGACCCGCCCGGACGGGACTGACCGACCGGCAGCCCGAACAGCAGACCCAGCGTGATCCAGGTGTAGAGGTTGCTGCCGAGGAAACCGTCGATGCCGGACGCGTCGTCGAACCACAGCCACACCACGCTGGTGCACATCACCGCGTAGAGAGCGCCCGCGATCCGCGGGTACCCCGCACGGGCCAGCAGCGCGAACGAGGGCAGTACCCACACCAGGTGGTGCACCCAGGTGATCGGGCTGACCAGGCACGCGGCGAGACCGGTGAGCGCGAACGCGGCCGTCCAGTCGCCGGCCGCCACGGCCCGGCGGGTCCGCCACGCCCAGACGGCCAGCGTGAGCAGCACGACGATCGCCCACAGTGGTTTGTCCGGATGGCCGAGCCTGGCCAGGACGCCCTGCAGCGACTGGTTCGACACGTAGTCGAGCCGGCCGACCCTGCTGGTGTCCCAGAGCGCCTGCGTCCAGTAGAACCGGGACGCCTTCGGATCGGTCCAGGCCGCCAGCCCGGTCGCCGTGAGCGCCACGGCCGTGGCGACCCCCGCCGCACGCCACCTGCGGCCGATCAGCAGCATGGCGATGAACAGCGCCGGCGTGAGCTTGATCGCGGCGGCGAGCCCGATCCCGACCCCGGCCCAGCGGCCCCGCCCGCTGCGCAGCAGGCAGCAGTCGCCGAGCACCAGGGCGAGCAGGATGAGATTCACCTGGCCGAAGCTGAAGGTGTCCCGCAGCGGCTCGAACAGGGCCAGCGCGCACAGCGCCAGCGCCCACCGGTACCAGCCCCAGCGCCGCCAGCCCGGCCCGGCCAGGATGCGCAGCACGAGCGCCAGCGCGGCCAGGTTGACGAGCAGCGAGGCCACGATGGCCAGCGGCAGTCCCATCAGCGCCATGGGCAGCATGCCGACGGCGGCGAACGGCGGATAGGTGAAGCCGTACTCCGTCCCCGGCACCCGGTAGTCGTAGATCCGGCCGCCGTGATGCACCCAGGTGTGCACGGTCCCGTAGTAGACCCGCAGGTCGAACCAGTCACGCAGCAGCGGCACGGTGGCCGTGAACACGGTCACGGCGGCGACGAGGGCCAGGACGAGCAGCAGCCTCCCCCGCGCGGTCTGCGGTCCTCTCATGCCGTACGTCCCACGGCCGGGGCCTGCGCGGCCTGGTGGGCCTGCCACAGCACGACCACACCGAGCACCCCGCCGGAGACGGCGAGGACCAGCTGGCCGACGTCGGCGGGGCCGCCGCTGGGCAGCACGGCGAGCGCGAGCACCCCGGTGACAGCGGCCACCCGGTGCCGTACCGAGGCGCTGGGCGCCGCCGCCGCTATCAGGAACAGACCCCAGATCGCGTACCAGGGCCGGATCGCCGGCCCGAAGGCGGCGACCGCGGCCAGGCTCAGACCGAGCGCGTAGACCGGGCGGGGCCGCAGCCGGACCCATATCAGCAGCACGGTCACCGCGGTCAGCGCCATCCCGAGCAGATGCCAGGCCGGCACGGCGAGCGGCGCCAGGTCGCTGCCGAGGTGTTCGAGGAGCGCGCCGGTGGCCCGGCCCAGCAGGCTGCTGAGCGCCCAGTTGTGCGGCGACACGGGCGTGTCCAGCGCCCTTATCCACCCGTACCCCGTCCCCGCGACGGCGGTCGCCACCACGGTGGTGACCCCGGAGGCCGCGGCCGTCAGCAGGGTGGCGCGCACCGGGCTGCGGCCCCTGCGCGCCTGTACGACGACGATCGCGAGCAGTCCGAGCGCGGCGGGTGCCTTCACCAGTGCCGCGAGCGTGACCAGCACCGCCCCCAGGACCGGCCAGCGGCCGAGCGCCGCGACCAGGCCGAGGCCGAGCAGACCGAGCATGATCGCGTCGTTGTGGGCGCCCGCGACCAGGTGCAGCAGCACGAGCGGGTTGAGGGCGCCCAGCCAGAGCGCGGCGGCTGGGTCGGCGCCGCTGTGCCGGGCCAGCCGGGGCAGTGCGACCGCCATCAGGCCGACGCCGAGCAGGGCGACCAGTCGCATCCCGAAGAGCCCGGCCGGGAGTTCGCCCCGGGTCAGCCCGGACAGCAGCGAGGCCACGCCCATGAACGCGGGACCGTACGGGGCGGCGGTGTTCTGCCACACCGGCGCGACCTCGTCGGCCAGCGGGCCGCCGAGCTGGGCGGGGCCCGAGGTGTAGACGTCCATGTGCGCGTCGACCATCGCGCCCTGCGCCAGGTAGCTGTATACGTCCCGGCTGAACAGCGGCGGCGCGAGCAGCAGCGGGGCCGCCCACACGACGAGGACCAGCATCAGCTGGCGCGGGGTGGGCGGCGCGCCGCTGCGCACGAGGCGGCCGAGCAGCAGCCAGGCCGCGATCAGCAGGACGACGCCGAAGTAGACCCCGACCAGGCCGAACGCCGCCTGTACCGAGCTGGGGGCGAGCAGATCCTCCACGGGCAGGGCGCCGGCAGTCTCACCTCCCAGCGCCAGGAAGGCGGTGCCGGCCAGGCCGAGAACCTGGCAGCGGCGTAGATCGACGGGGAAAGCCATGGCCAACACTGGGTCAGCGTGTCAATGGTGGGTGGCCGGAAAGCGACGAGGCGATTTCTTGGGAGCGGCCTACTTGTTACCTGTGTGTGGTGCGTGGTCGGGTGCAGGTCCGTTGTGGCTGGTCGCGCCCACGCGGCGGAAGCCGCACATGGATGACGCCCCGCGCCCCCAAAGGGCGCCACAGTCCCGGTCTAGAAGACTGACAGGCCTGTCAAAGTGGTAAATCTGTCCAACGCCGCCACTCCCGCCACGGAGTTGCCCCGCTCATCCAGGCCCGGGCTCCACACGCAGAGCGCGCAACGCCCGGGCACCACGGCGATGATCCCACCCCCGACCCCGCTCTTCCCCGGCAGCCCCACCCGGTACGCGAAGTCGCCCGCCGCGTCGTACGTCCCGCAGGTCAGCATCACGGCGTTGACCTGCTTCGCCTGGCTTTGGGTGAGCAGGCGGGTGCCGTCGGCGCGGATGCCGTGGCGGGCCAGGAAGGTGGTGGCGAGGGCGAGGTCGGCGCAGGAGGCGGCGACGGAGCACTGGCGGAAGTACTGGTCGAGGAGGACCGGGACCTCGTTGTCGATGTTGCCGTAGGAGGCCATGAAGTGGGCCAGCGCGGCGTTGCGGTCGCCGTGCTGGGACTCGGAGGCGGCCACCTCCCGGTCGAAGTCCAGGCCGGCGTTGCCGCTTTCGGCGCGCAGGAAGGCCAGCAGTTCGCCGGCCGCGTCCGAGGTACGGGTGTGGAGGCGGTCGGTGACGACGAGGGCGCCCGCGTTGATGAAGGGGTTGCGCGGGATGCCCTGCTCGTACTCCAGCTGGACCAGGGAGTTGAAGGGGTTGCCGGAGGGCTCGCGGCCGACGTGCTCCCAGAGTTCGTCGCCCTCGCGGGCGAGGTCCAGGGCGAGGGTGAAGACCTTGGTGAGGGACTGTGTGGAGAACGGCTGCCGCCACTCCCCCACGCCGTAGACCGTGCCGTCCAGCTCGGCGACCGCCATGCCGAAGCTGCGCGGATCGCAGGCGGCGAGCGCCGGGATGTAGTCGGCGGGGCGGCCGCGGCCCGGCGTGCGGCCTATCTCCTCGGCGATGCGCTCCAGGACCGGCAGGAAGGCGGGCGACGACGTCACTGTCATGATCACTATTGTGCCTCCGTGCCGGTCCTGGTGCGTACGTGCAGGTCAGACGAGGGGCGATCCGCTGCCGGCGAGGACCTCGGGACGCAGCAGGTCGGCGAGCCGCTCGGCGGGCAGCAGGCCCTTCTCCAGGACGAGTTCGGCCACCCCGCGGCCGGTGGCGAGGGCCTCCTTGGCGATGTCGGTGGCCGCCGTGTACCCGATGTGCGGGTTGAGGGCGGTGACCAGGCCGATGGAGTTCTCGACGGTGGCCCGCAGCACCTCGGTGTTGGCGGTGATGCCGTCGACGCAGCGCTCGGCCAGGGTCAGGCAGGCGTTCCGCAGGTGCGTGATGCTCTCCGACAGGGAGTGCAGGATGATCGGCTCGAACGCGTTGAGCTGGAGCTGTCCGGCCTCGGCGGCCATGGTGATGGCCACGTCGTTGCCGATGACCTCGAAGGCGACCTGGTTGACGACCTCGGGGATCACCGGGTTGACCTTGCCCGGCATGATCGACGAACCGGCCTGCACGGGCGGCAGGTTGATCTCGCCGAGCCCGGCCCGTGGCCCGGAGGACAGCAGCCGCAGGTCGTTGCAGCTCTTGCTGAGCTTGACCGCGATCCGCTTGAGCACGCCCGACATCTGGACGAAGGCACCGCAGTCCTGGGTCGCCTCCACCAGGTTGGCGGCGGTGACCAGGGGCAGCCCGGTGATCTCGGCGAGGTGCCTGCGGGCCGACTCGGCGTATCCGGCGGGCGCGTTGAGCCCGGTACCGATCGCCGTCGCCCCCAGATTGATCTCGTGGATCAGCTCGACCGCCTCGGCCAGCCGGCTCCGGTCCTCGTCCAGCATCACGGCGAACGTGGAGAACTCCTGCCCCAGCGTCATGGGCACCGCGTCCTGCAACTGCGTACGGCCCATCTTCAGCACGTCGCGGAACTCGACGGCCTTGCGCCCGAAGGAGTCCTGCAGCACCGCCATCGCCCTGAGCAGCCCGCGTACCGCGAAGACGGTCGCAACCTTGACGGCGGTCGGGTAGACGTCGTTGGTCGACTGCCCCAGGTTGACGTCCTCGTTGGGGTGCAGGTACGCGTACTGCCCCTTCTCGTACCCGAGCAGCTCCAACGCCCGGTTCGCCACGACCTCGTTGGCGTTCATGTTCGTCGAGGTCCCGGCACCGCCCTGGATGACGTCGACCACGAACTGGTCGTGCAGTTTGCCGCCCCGGATCTCCCGGCACGCGGCGACGATCGCGGCCGCCTTCTCGGGCGCCAGCAGCCCCAGTTCCTCGTTGGCGAGGGCCGCGGCCTCCTTCACGGCGGCAAGCGCGTCGATCAGATGCGGGTAGGCGGAGATCGGCGTACCGGTGATCGGGAAGTTCTCGGTCGCGCGCAGGGTGTGCACACCCCAGTACGCGTCGACGGGCACGTCACGGTCGCCGAGCAGATCGTGTTCGCTACGGGTGACGACAGTCATGAAGGAACGATTCCTCTTTCACAGGAGGTGAGGGTTGGAGCGCCCCGTCAGGGGCGCGGGGCGTCATCTCTTTGCGGCTTCCGCCGCGTGGGCGCGACCAGCCACGACCGGCCCGCAGTCGCCGAACAACAGATCCACGCAGACGACTAGGCGCAGGCCGAAACCGACACCGGCTCCAGCGACCGAACGGGCCGCACGAACCCGACCGGCCGCCCACCACCGAGCAACGCCTCCCCGGCGAACTCGGTGAGCAGCTCCGGAGCAACCCCGGCCCGCGCCAACGCCGCGGCCGTCACCGGAATCCGCGCCCGGTTCGCCCCGTCCGCGATCTTCACGGCAACGGCCCGCCCGTCCGGCAGCGCCGCGACCTCGACACCTTCGAAGCCGTCCTTGGCGAGCAGCCCCGGCACGGCCCGCATGAGCGCGGCCACGTCCCGCCCGGCCCCGGACGCCATCTCCGCGTGCTCCCGCATCGCGTCGGCGACCCGTGCCTCGGGCGTACCCGGCGCGGCGGCGACGATCCGCGACACCGCGCGGGCCAGCCCGTGCAGGGAGATGGAGAACAGCGGGGCCCCGCACCCGTCCACGGTCGTACGGGCGATGCGCTGCCCGGTCAGGTCCTCGACGATCTCGGCGATCGCCTGCTGGAGCGGATGGCCCGGATCGAGATAGTCGTCCAGCGACCAGCCGTTCAGCTTCGCGGTCCACAGCATCGCCGCGTGCTTGCCCGAGCAGTTCTGGGCGAGCCGCGACGGCGGCCGTCCCTCCCGGACCCAGGTGTCGCGCACGCCGGGGTCGTACGGCATGTCGGGGACGTTGCGCAGGTCGTCCTCCGTCAGTCCGGCGAGGTCGAGGATGCGCCGGGTCCCGGCGAGGTGCCGCTCCTCGCCGGAGTGGCTGGCGGCGGCCAGGGAGAGCAGGTCGCCGTCGAGGGGCAGCCCGGCCCGCAGCATGGCGACGGCCTGGACGGGCTTGAGGGCCGAGCGCGGGTAGAACGCGGCCTCGATGTCGCCGAGCTGGAACTGGACCTCTCCGTCGGCGCCGAGGACGGCGACGGAACCGTAGTGGATGCCCTCGACGACCCCGTCGCGTATGAGGTGGGCGACGGGGGCGTGGAGGGGTTCACGGACGATGGGTGCGTCCGCGGGGGAACTGCTGTACATCACTTCCTGGTCTCGGGTGAGTCGGGACGGACCGGTGCGCGGTTCACGCGTCGGTTCCGGCGGACGGGCGCGCCACGCGCCGGCGGATGGCGTACCAGCCGGCGACGAGCGCTGCGCCGATCAGCGGCACACAGAGCACGGTGGTGCGTCCGGCGCCGCCGTCGGCGTACATCAGGACCAGGACGGAGGCGAGGAACGCCAGCGTCACGATCTCGGTCCAGGGGGAGCCCGGCAGTCGGTAGCCGGGACGGATGAGTTCGCCGTTCTGGGTCTTACGCCAGAAGAGCAGGTGACAGAGCATGATCATGCCCCAGGTGGCGATGATGCCGATCGCCGCGAAGTTGAGGACGATCTCGAACGCGTCGGCGGGGACGACGAAGTTGAGACCCACGCCGAGGACACAGATACCGCTGGTGAGCAGAATCCCGCCGTACGGCACCTGGGTGCGGCTCATCCTCGCGGTGAACTTCGGGGCGGAGCCGTTGACGGCCATGGAGCGCAGGATGCGGCCGGTGGAGTAGAGGCCGGAGTTGAGCGAGGACATGGCCGCGGTGAGGACGACGAGGTTCATCACGCCGCCGGCCGCCGGGACGCCGATGTGGGAGAGCACGGTGACGAAGGGGCTCTGTCCCGCCGTGTACTTGTCCCAGGGCAGCAGCATCGAGAGGAGGACGACCGAGCCGACGTAGAACAGGCCCACGCGCCACATGATCGAGTTGATCGCCTTCGGCATGATCTTCTCGGGGTTCTCGGTCTCGCCCGCCGCGACACCGACCAGCTCCACCGAGGCGTAGGCGAAGACGACGCCCTGGATGATCAGCAGCATGGGCAGCAGGCCGTTGGGGAAGATGCCGCCGTTGTCGGTGATGAGGGACGGGCCGGGGGTCGCGCCGTCGACGGGGTGCTGGGTGACCAGCAGGAAGATGCCGATGACCATGAAGATCACCAGGGCGCTGACCTTGACGATCGCGAACCAGAACTCCAGTTCGCCGAAGAACTTCACCGAGATCAGGTTCACGGTGAGAACCACGGCCAGGGCTATCAGGGCGATCACCCACTGCGGGATGTCGGAGAACATCCCCCAGTAGTGGGTGTAGGTGGCGACCGCGGTGATGTCGGCGATGCCGGTGGTGGCCCAGTTCAGGAAGTACATCCAGCCGGCCGTGTAGGCGCCCTTCTCGCCCAGGAACTCCCGGGCGTACGAGACGAAGGCGCCGGAGGAGGGGCGGTACAGGACGAGCTCGCCGAGGGCGCGCACGACGAGGAACGCGAAGATGCCGCAGACCGCGTACGCGACGAAGAGGGAGGGGCCGGCGTCGGCGAGGCGGCCGCCGGCGCCGAGGAAGAGGCCGGTGCCGATGGCGCCGCCGATGGCGATCATGTTGACGTGCCGGTGCTTCAGCGACTTGCTGTAGCCGTCGTCTCCGGCGTCGACGTGACGGGACGAGGGGCGCGTCTCGTCTTTGAGGTGCTGTTCGCTCACGCCTCGGTTCCGCCTTCCTGGTGCTGGTCCGTGCGCGCGGGGCGCACGATGTGGGTGAGGGTGGTCTCGACGCGGTCGAGGTGGTGGCTCATGGCCTCCACGGCGTCGGGTTCGGAACCGTCGATCAGGGCCTCGACGATGGCCCGGTGCTCCCGGTTGGACTGCTCCCGGCGGCCGCCCAGCTCGTTGAGGAAGGCCGACTGACGCGCCAGTGCGTCCCGGATCTCCTCGATGACCCGGCGGAAGACCGGGTTCTGGGCGGCCTCGGCCACGGCGAGGTGGAAGAGGGTGTCCATCGCGACCCACGCGGTGGTGTCCGTCTCCCGCTCCATGCGGTCGAGCAGATGGGCCAGGTGGTCCAGGTTCTCCGGGCTGCGGCGCAGCGCCGCGTACCCGGCGACCGGGATCTCGATGTGCCGTCGCACTTCGAGCAGGTCGCTCGCCGCGTAGTCGCCGAAGGTGGGGTCCTCCACCGCGCTGGCGACGACGAAGGTGCCCTTGCCGGTCTTGGAGACGGTCAGGCCCATCGTCTGCAGGGCCCGCAGGGCCTCGCGCAGGACGGGCCTGCTGACTTCCAGGGTGCGGCAGAGCTCCGCCTCGGAGGGGAGCTTGTCGCCGATGGCGTACTCGCCGCGCTCGATGGCACCGCGCAGGTGCGCCAGCACCGCCTCCATGGCGCTCACGCGTCGCGGGGGCTGTCCGGCTGTCGGGCTGTCTGACAGGTTCACGAGTGAGATGTTCCGGGTTGCGGGACGAGGCTGTCAAGGTGTCGCGAAAGGAAACATTCACGGGGTGCGACGCCTGAATGCGCAGGCGTCACACCCCGTGGTGGAACGGTGACTCGTGGAACGGTGAATCGGTCAGGCGTTGACGGTGCCCGTGGCGAGGAGGCCGAAGACCGCCAGGCCGATCACGATCCGGTAGATCACGAACGCGTTGAAGGAGTGCTTGGCGACGAACTTCAGCAGCCAGGCGATGGAGGCGTAGGCGACCACGAAGGAGACGACGGTGCCGACCACCAGCGGGGCGGCGCCGACACCCGCACCCAGGGCGTCCTTCAGCTCGTAGAGGCCGGCGCCGGTCAGGGCCGGGATGCCGAGGAAGAAGGAGAGCCGGGTGGCGGCGACACGGTCCAGGTCCAGGATGAGCGCGGTGGACATGGTGGCGCCGGAGCGGGAGAAACCGGGGAAGAGCAGGGCGAGGATCTGGGAGCTGCCGACCAGCATCGCGTCCTTGAACGAGGTGTCGTCCTCGCCGCGCTTGTGACGGCCCATCTGGTCCGCCGCCCACATCACGCCGGAGCCGGCGATCAGCGAACCGGCCACCACCCAGAGCGAGGCGAGCGGGCCGTCGATCAGCGGCTTGGCCGCGAGGCCCACCAGGACGATCGGGATCGTCGCGGCGATCACCCACCAGGCGAACTTGTAGTCGTGGTGGTAGCGCTCTTCCTTGTTGGCCAGACCGCGGAACCAGGCGGAGACGATGCGCTTGATGTCCTTGAAGAAGTACACGAGCACGGCGGCGATCGCGCCGACCTGGATGACGGCGGAGAACCCGACGACGGACTGGTCGTCGACGGGGATGTTCATGAGCCCCTCGGTGATCTTGAGGTGGCCGGTGGAGGACACCGGGAGGAACTCGGTCACCCCCTCGACTACCCCGAGGATGGCGGCCTGGCCGACAGAGATGGCGCTCATGGGATCCAGTTCTGCAGAGTTTGGTCGACAGTGCTGTAGACAGTCTTACAGCGCGGGGGTGTGAAGCAAGTCCTAGGACCAGACCGCCTGGGCGATCGCCACCCCGGCGAAGGCCGCCCCGAGCCCCGCCACGAGGCTCGCGACGACGTTGGCGGCAGCGTAGAGCCCCGCGCCGGTCTCGGTCAGCCGGAGGGTCTCGTACGAGAACGTCGAGTACGTCGTCAGCGCCCCGCACAGCCCGGTGCCCAGCAGCAGCTGGAGATGGGGGCCCGCCGCACCGGCCGAGGCCGCGCCGCTCAGCAGGCCCAGGACCAGGCAGCCCGTGACGTTGACCACGAAGGTGCCCCAGGGGAAGACGGAGTCGTGCCTGGCCTGGACGGCGCGGTCGGTGAGATAGCGCAGCGGAGCACCCACGACGGCGCCGGCGACGACCAACAGCCAGTTCACAACGACTTCTTACCTTCCGCGTCCGTTTTGCCCGTTCCGTCCGTGCGGCCGACGTACCGGATGACCTCGCAGTCGTCCAGCGTGACCAGACCCTCGGTCACCAGTTCGTCGAGCTGTGGCAGGAACGCCCGGACCCGCTCCTCGGTGTCCACGATCACGACCGCCACCGGCAAGTCCTCGCTCAGGGACAGCAGCCGGGAGGTGTGGATGCGGGAGGAGGCGCCGAAGCCCTCGATGCCCCGGAACACGCTGGCGCCCGCGAGGCCCGCCCGGTGGGCGCGGTGCACGATCTCCGTGTAGAGGGGCTTGTGGTGCCAGATGTCGTCCTCGCCGATGTGGACGGTCAGGCGCAGGGCGCGGCCGGTCAGTCTGGTCATCGCTGCCTCCGGGTGAGGACGCGGCGGGTCGCGGTCGCCGCGCACCACACCGCCGCGAGGGCCGCGCACAGGGTCGCGGCGAGGTAGGCCAGGCCCGTGGCGGGGCGGCCGTGGTCGACCAGTTTCTGGATGTCGACGGCGTAGGTGGAGAAGGTGGTGAAGCCGCCGAGGACGCCGGTGCCGAAGAAGGGGCGGACCAGGCGGTGTGCGGGGAGTCCCTCGGTGATCAGGACCAGGAAGGCGCCGATCACCGCGCAGCCGATCACGTTGGTCCAGAAGGTCGCCCAGGGGAATCCGCCGGCCGCGGTGGGCAGGGCCAGGGCGAGAGCGTAGCGGGCCACGGCGCCGATCGCGCCGCCGGCGGCGACCACCGCGACGACGGGTGCCTGGGTGCGCCACTCGGGCCGCCGCCGCGGGCTCGGCTGGACTCGGAGGCTCTCGGCTTCCGGGGCTGTCATCGGTCGTATCTCTCCTGTTCGGCACCGCCCCGACGGGTGCATCAGGGTACCGCCGGGTGTACCCGGCGGTCACTTCGCGGTGGGGGCCGCGCAGACCGCGACGCCGGGCTCCCACACGCTGCCGAGGACCAGCAGGCGGCCGGTGCGGCAGACGCTGGTCGCCATGCGGAAGCCGGAGGGCCGGCGGGCCAGGTGGTGCACGACCCTGCCGTGGTCGTCCAGGGCGACGACGGCGACCGTGCCGGCCGGGCGGTAGGGGGCGTGCACGGCGGCCCGGGCGGCCGCGCGGCGGACGGTGGCCGGGGTGCGGTGGAAGAGGTCCAGCGGAGGGTTGCGCGGTCCGGCCAGGGCGGCCCAGGTGAGATCGCCGTCGCGCCAGAGGTTGTCGGGCATGCCGGGGAGCTCGGCGAAGAACTCGGCGCGGCCGGCCCGCGGGCCGGTGAGCCAGTACCGGGTGAGGCGGTACGCGCCGGTCTCGGCGACGATCAGGAAGGTGCCGTCACCGCTCACGGCCAGCCCGTTGGCGAACTGGAGCCCTTCGCAGGCGACTTCGGGCGTACGGGCGCCGGGGGCGAGGCGCAGCAGGCGGCCGGTGCCACTGTGCTCGACGATGTCGCCGATCCAGTGGTCCAGCGGGAAGCGGCGGCTGGAGACGGTGAAGTAGAGGGTGCCGTCGGGCAGCGCGACCACGTTGCTGGCGAACCGCAGCGGCTCCCCCTCGACCGTGTCGGCGAGGACCTGGACGGCGCCGTCGGCGAGGCCGACGCGCAGCAGGCCGCGCTCCGCGTCGCACACCAGCAGGTCGCCGTCCGGCAGCAGCTCGAGCCCGAGCGGGCGGCCGCCGGTCCGGGCGAGCTCCCGGACCCGGGGGGTGTCCGGGTCGCCGAGGCCGTCCAGGCGCAGGATGCGGCCGTCCTCGACGCCGGTGAGGACCCGGCCGTCCGGATCCGTCACCACGTCCTCCGGGCCCCGGCCGCCGATGGCGACGTAGTGGAGGGGGACGAGGCGCGTGGGTCGGTCCATGAGCCCCATGGTGGCAGGCGGAACGGTTCTCACCAGCCTTTCTCGAACATCCGGGCCACTTCGGCGATCCGCATCTCGTCGCGCCGGTAGTAGGTGCGGTGCCGGATGCGCTTGGTGCGCAGCAGCCCGAGCCGGGTCAGCAGGGCCAGATGGGTGCCGGCGACCTTGCGGGAGACGCCGAGCTTGGCGGCGACGGCCCGGACGGTGACGCCGTCCTCGGTGAGGTCGGCGTGACGCTGGGGCGGGAAGTGGGCCGCCGGATCCTTGAGCCAGTCCAGAATGTCCAGGCGATGCGCGCTCGTGGGGTTCCTCAGCATCCGACCGGCCTCCGTCCCTGCCTCCTCGTAGTTCGTGTGCCCCACTGTCCCGCAGCCGAAGCCCCCACGTCAGGGACTCGGTGCGCGTTGTCCGAGACCGAACGGCCGTACGAGATCGGCCGGTTGAGGACGTGACTCCGCGACATGCCCGGGACACGGCGGAGGGGCCCGACCGTCCCCTTACGGCCGGGCCCCTCGTCAGTGGTGGTTCAGCGGTGGCTGAACCACGCCATGGAGGACAGCGCCTTGTCGTCGTAGCCGAACAGGGCCTGGTTCTCCCAGCCGTTGCCGGAGGTGGCGTCGGTCGGGTCCCAGCCGTTTCCGGTGACGGCGGTCCAGGTCGCCTCCCAGTAGAAGACGCCGAGGCCCCGGCCGTTCGGGACGGCCTCGACGATGTTCGCGACGGCGTTCATCCAGGCCAGCTGGCCGGCCGCGGTGGCCGGGTAGCCGGTGACCAGTTCGCCGCTGGTGTCGATCTGGTTCTCCAGCGAGTCGTCCTGGGCGAGGGTGAACGGGTAGGCGGTCTCGGCGACGAACACCGGCTTGGAGTAGCGCGAGGCCACGTCGTCCAGGGTGGTCTGGGCGGCGGCCAGCGAGCCGTGCCAGTAGCCGTAGTACGACAGCCCGATCACGTCGTAGTTGATGCCGTAGGTCTTGGCGTTGTCGAACCACCAGCGGACCGTGGCGTCGTCGCCCGCGTTGGCCAGGTGCAGGGCGACCTGGGTGGAGGAGGAGACCGCCTTGGCCGCGCTGTAGCCGGAGTTGATCAGACCGGCGAGCTGCGACCAGTTGTCGGTGGAGCCCTCGGACCAGAGCATGCCGCCGTTGATCTCGTTGCCGATCTGGACCATGTCGGCGGTGGTGCCCTGGGACTTCAGGGCGTTGAGGACGTCGTACGTGTGGTTGTACACGTCGGTCTTCAGCTGGCTGTAGGAGTGGCCGGACCAGGCGGCGGGCTTGGTCTGCTTGCCCGGGTCGGCCCAGCTGTCCGAGTAGTGGAAGTCGACCAGCAGCTTCATGCCGGCGGCCTTGATCCGCTTGGCCATGGCCAGCACGTGCGCCTTGTCGTTGTAGCCGTCGGCCGGGTTGACCCAGACCTTCAGCCGCGCGTAGTTCATGCCGGCGTTCTTGAGGATGGTGACCGCGTCCCCGGTGGTGCCGGAACTGGTCTTGTAGACGCCGCCCTTGGCCTCGCTCTTGGCGAGCGACGATATGTCGGCGCCCTTGATGGCGAGGCCCGTCGAGCCGGAGGCGAACGTCACGTCGTCGACGTTGATCCAGTTGCCCGCGTTGGCGTCGGAGTAAATGCTGATCGTGCACTGGTTGTTGGTGACCGCGATCGAGGTGACGATCCGCACCCAGCTGCTGGTGGAGACGGGCAGGTCGGTCCGCTGCTCCGAACTCCCGCAGTTCTTCAGCGATATGTACGCGGAGTTCTGCCCGCCGCTGGAGCGGGTCCAGGCGGTGAGGGTGTACTTCCCGTTGGTCAGCCCCGACAGGTACTGGTAGGTCTCCACCTTGTAGGCCGAGGCCGAGTAGTGGCTGAGGCGGTAACTGCCGCTGTGGCCACCGGACTCGGTGTACGAGGCGCCCGTGTCGCCGTACTCCGACCAGCCGGTGGGGCCGGCCACGCCCGCGCCGTCCGACTCGAAGCCGCCGTTGGTGAGGGTGGACGCCGCCTGGGCGGTCTGCGCGGGAAGGGCGGTGAGGGCGAGCCCGGCCAGGAGCGGCAGCAGCAGGGCTCTGATGGTGCGTCTGGGATGGAACATCATCGTCCGTCGTCCCTTCGACGTGACTGGGGAGGGGTGTCCTCCGGCGGGGCCGGAGGAGAGCCCCTCCGCCCGCGGCTCTCGTGGCACGCGCGGACGGAGGGGAGTATCGGCGGGCCGGGGCCCGGTGCCGGTGCTCAGCCGTCGAGTCGTACGACCCGGACGGTCCCCGCGGGGACCGCCAGCCGGCCCGCGGCGCGTTCGCCCGTCAGCAGTTCGGTGCCGTGCGCCTCCAGGGGCACCTTGGCGTCGGTGGCGGTGTGGTTGATCGCGAACAGGAAGGTGCCGGACTCACCGGTGCGGCGGACGACCTCGACATCGCGGGGCAGTTCGGCGCGGGGCGCGATCCGGGCGTCCTCGGCGGCCCAGCCGAGCAGGGCGTCCAGACCGTGGGCGTCGAGGCGGGTCGACACGTACCAGGCGGTGCCCTCCCCCAGCTGGTGCCGGGTGACCGCCGGGTGGCCCGCGGTGAGGCCGTCGGCGTAGGTCCAGACGGTCTCGGCGCCGCGCGGGACCACGAACTCGGTCCACACGTCACCGGTCAGCTCGGAGCCGTCGGGGCCGGTCAGGCGCACCCGTCCGTCCTTCAGGAGCGGCGAGAACTCCTCCACGGCCAGGCCGAGGACGTCGCGCAGGGGGCCGGGGTAGACGCCCTCGTGCACGGCGTCGTGCTCGTCGACGATGCCGGAGAAGTACGAGACGACCAGCGTGCCGCCGTTCTCGACGTACTCCCGGAGGTTGTTCCCGGCCGCCTCCGTCATCAGGTACAGGGCCGGTACGACGACAAGGGGATAGGCCGACAAGTCGCTTTCCGGGTGGGCGAAGTCGACGGTGAGGTGGCGGTCGTAGAGGGCCTCGTAGAAGGCGTCGGCGCGCTCGCGCGGGTCGTGGTCCTCGCTGGGGCGCCACTGGAGGTTCTGCGCCCACCAGGACTGCCAGTCCCACAGGACGGCCACGTCGGCCCGGGTGCGGCTGCCCCGGATCTGGCTCAACGAGTCGAGGGACGCGCCCAGTTCGACGACCTCGCGCCACACCCGGGTCTCGGTGCCGCCGTGCGGGAGCATCGCGGAGTGGAACTTCTCGGCGCCGCGCCGGGACTGGCGCCACTGGAAGAACATCGCGCCGTCGGAGCCGCGGGCCACGTGCGCGAGGGAGTTGCGGGCCATCTGGCCGGGCGCCTTGGCCGGATTGCGCGGCTGCCAGTTGACACCCGAGGTGGAGTGTTCGAGCAGCAGCCAGGGGGCGCCGCCGGCGACGGAGCGGGTCAGGTCGGCGGCCATCGCGAGGTTGACGTGGGTGCGGCGGCCGTCGGTGATCAGGTAGTGGTCGTTGGTGACCAGGTCGACCTCGCGGCCCCAGGCCCAGTAGTCCATGGAGTCGCACTGGCTGAGGGCGGTCATGAAGTTGGTGGTGACCGGGACGCCGGGCGAGAGGCGGTGCAGGATGTCCCGCTCCGCCACGAAGTTCTCGCGGACGGTGGCGTCGGCGAACCGCTTGTAGTCCAGGGCCTGGCCCGGGTTGCCCACCGTGGGAGTGGCGCGCGGCGGGTTGATCTGCGCCAGGTCCGTGTAGTGCTGGCCCCAGAAGGCCGTGCCCCAGGCCTCGTTGACCCCGTCGACCGTGCCGTACGTGTCCGCGAGCCAGCGGCGGAAGTGGGCGGCGCAGGAGTCGCAGTAGCAGGCCGAGACCGGGACGCCGTACTCGTTGTGGACGTGCCACAGGGCGAGCGCCGGGTGGTCGCCGTAGCGCTCGGCCAGCCTGGTGGTGATGTTCGCGGCGGCCGCGCGGTAGTCGGCGTTGGAGTGACAGATGGCGCCGCGCGAGCCGAACTCGTAGCGCACGCCCTCCGCGGTCACCGGCAGCGCCTCGGGGTGGGCGCGGTAGAACCAGGCGGGCGGTACGACGGTGGGGGTGCCGAGGTCGACGCGGATGCCGTTCTCGTGCAGCAGGTCGAGCACGCGGTCGAGCCAGCCGAAGTCGTACTCCCCCGGCGCCGGCTCCAGCAGGGCCCAGGAGAAGATCCCGACGCTCACCATGGTGACCCCGGCCTCGCGCATCAGCCGGACGTCCTCGTGCCAGACACTTTCCGGCCACTGCTCGGGGTTGTAGTCCCCGCCGAAGGCGAGCCTGGTGAGGCCCCTGGGGGTGGTGTCCGGCATGGATCTCTCCCGTTTTATCGATCATTTGGGAACGTGCACACACATCGATCGTGGCGTGAGCCCAACATAACCGCACAGCAACAACCATTGACAAGTGTCCGGGATGTTTCTCTACTGTGAACGCTCACAGAGCATGACACGGACTCGCGACGGGCGATGATCCGGGTCTGAGAACGCTCACACATCTGCACGGCAGGTTCCCGCGACGGGCGGGGACCCAGGTCAGGGGAGAGATCCATGCCGCACACGAAGCGCCGTCGCCTCGTGACAGCCCTCGTCGCCGTCTCGCTCGGCGCCACCGCCCTCGCCGCCTGCGGCTCGTCCGACGACAGCAAGGCCGACTCCGGTCCGGTCTCGCTGACGTACTGGGCCTGGGCGCCCGGTATGGACAAGGTCGTGGACCTGTGGAACAAGGGCGAGGGCAAGAAGGACCAGATCACCGTCACGGTGAAGAAGCAGGCGTCCGGCGACACGCTGGTCACCAAGATCCTCACCGCGCACAAGGCGAAGAACGGCCCCGACCTGGTGCAGGCCGAGTACCAGGCGCTGCCGACGCTGGTCAGCAACGACGCCGTGGCCGACATATCGAAGAACGTCGGCGACGCGAAGAGCAAGTTCGCCGACGGCGTCTGGCAGCAGGTCACGCTGGGCACGGACGCGGTGTACGCGGTGCCGCAGGACATCGGCCCGATGATGTTCTACTACCGCGCGGACCTCTTCAAGAAGTACGGCCTGACGGTCCCCACCACCTGGGACGAGTTCGCCTCGACCGCCCGCGCGCTGAAGAAGAAGGCGCCGGACGTCGACCTGACCACGTTCTCCGCCAACGACTCCGGTCTCTTCGCGGGCCTCGCCCAGCAGGCCGGCGCCAAGTGGTGGACCACCTCCGGTGACAAGTGGAAGGTCGCCATCAACGACGCGGCCACCCAGAAGGTCGCCAAGTTCTGGGGCGGCCTGGTCAAGGAGGGCGCCGTCGACAACCAGCCGATGTACACCCCGGCCTGGAACAAGGCGCTGAACACCGGCAAGCAGATCGCCTGGGTCTCCGCGGTGTGGGCGCCGGGCACCCTGACCACGGCGGCGCCGGACACCAAGGGCAAGTGGGCGATGGCCCCGCTCCCCCAGTGGTCCGCGTCCGAGGACGTCACCGGCAGCTGGGGCGGCTCCTCCACCGCCGTCACCACCGACTCCAAGCACCAGGAGGCCGCCGCCAAGTTCGCCGCCTGGCTGAACACCGACGGCGACGCGCTCAACGCCCTCGCCAAGGAGAGCGGCATCTACCCGGCGTCCAGCTCGGCCCAGCTCAGCGGCGCCTTCTCCAACCCGCCGGAGTACTTCTCGAACCAGGCCGACTTCTACACCGAGGCCGCCAAGATCGCGAAGACCACGGCGCCCTCCGCCTGGGGCCCGAACGTGAACGTCGCCTACACGTCCTTCAACGACGCGTTCGGCGCCGCCGCGAAGAACAAGTCGGACTTCGTGACCGCCCTGAACACCATGCAGGACGCCACGGTCGCCGACATGAAGAAGCAGGGCTTCGAGGTCTCTCAGTGACCAGCCCCACCGGCCGGAAGTCGTACGGGGTCAAGGGGGCCCCGTACGCCCACCCGTCTCCCACCACCACCCTCAAACGAGCGCGGAGCGCCCCCTACTTTTTCCTTCTCCCCGCGACCGTCCTCTTCGCCCTGTTCTTCGCGCTGCCCATCGGGTACGCGGTCTGGCTCAGCTTCCGCAAGGTGCACGTCTCCGGCCTCGGCCTGGGCGCCGGCGCCCGCAGCGAGGTCTGGGCCGGACTGGAGAACTACCGCGACGCCCTCACCGACAACGAGTTCTACCAGGGTGCGCTGCGCGTCCTCGGCTACGGCTGCATCGTCGTCCCGGTGATGCTGGGCCTCGCCCTCCTGTTCGCCCTGATGCTCGACTCCGAGCGGGTCCGGCTCGCCCCGTTCACCCGGCTCGCGATCTTCCTGCCGTACGCCATCCCCGGCGTGGTGGCCGCGCTGCTGTGGGGCTTCCTGTACCTGCCGGACGTCAGCCCCTTCTACTACGTGCTGGAGAAGCTGCACCTGGCGCAGCCCGACCTGCTGGACGGCGGGCCGCTGTACCTGGCCCTCTCCAACATCGCGGTGTGGGGCGGCACCGGCTTCAACATGATCGTCATCTACACCTCGCTGAGGTCCATCCCGGTCGAGGTGTACGAGGCGGCGAAGCTGGACGGGGCCACCCCGCTGCAGATCGCCCTGCGGATCAAGATCCCGATGGTGGCGCCCTCGCTGGTGCTGACCTTCTTCTTCTCGATCATCGCGACGCTCCAGGTGTTCAACGAGCCGATGACCCTCAAGCCCCTCACCAACTCGGTCAGCACGACCTGGAGTCCGCTGATGAAGGTGTACGTCGACGCCTTCGCCAAGGGGGACATCTACTCGGCGTCGGCCGAGGCGACGCTGATCGCCCTCGCCACGCTGGCGTTGTCCTTCGGGTTCCTGCGCGCCGCGAACCGACGAAACAAGCGGGACGCCAGTCAAGGAGCCGCGCAGTGAGTTCTGTCGCCGTCCACAAGGCCGCATCGGCGGCCGGTACGACACCCGGCACGGCCCAGGGGCCGTCGCCGCGCCGCCGGGTCGCCCTGATCCCGACGATCACCCTGCTGCTGGGCGCGGTCTACACGCTGCTGCCGGTGGCCTGGGTGGTGATCGCGTCCACCAAGTCCGGCAGCGAGCTGTTCTCCACGTTCACCTTCCTGCCCGGCTCCGGTTTCGCCCAGAACCTGAAGGACCTCAGCGCCTACCGGGACGGCATCTACTGGCAGTGGATGCTCAACTCCGGTCTGTACGCCGGTCTCGGTGCCCTGGTCTCGACGTGTGTGTCGGCGTTCAGCGGCTACGCCCTCGCCACCTACCGGTTCAGGGGCCGCGAGGCGATCTTCAACGTGCTGCTCGCGGGCGTCCTGATGCCCCCGGTCATCCTGGCCATCCCGCAGTACCTGCTGCTGGCCAAGGCGAACCTCACGGACTCCTACCTGTCCGTGCTGCTCCCTCAGATCCTCGCCCCGTACGGTGTCTACCTCTCGCGGATCTACGCGGCCGCGGCCGTCCCCACCGACGTGGTGGAGGCCGGGCGGATGGACGGGGCGAGCGAGTGGCGGATCTTCACCCGGATCGCGCTGCCGATGATGATCCCCGGCATGGTGACGGTGTTCCTGTTCCAGTTCGTGGCCATCTGGAACAACTTCCTGCTGCCGTACATCATGCTGAGCAACGACGAGCGGTTCCCGCTCACCCTCGGTCTGTACACGCTCCTGATGCAGGGCGCCAACACCCCGGCCCTGTACACCCTGGTGATCACCGGTGCGTTCCTGGCCGTCCTGCCACTGATCGCGCTCTTCCTGGTCATTCAGCGCTTCTGGAGCCTTGACCTGCTGTCCGGGGCCGTAAAGTCATGACCATGAGCAGCAATGCGGGGGGCCGGCGCAAACCGCCGACGATCCACGATGTGGCGCGCGAGGCAGGTGTCTCACGAGGGACCGTCTCGCGCGTGCTCAACGGCGGGCACTACGTCAGCCCCGCCGCACAGGAGGCGGTCAACGACGCGATCCGCCGGACCGGGTACGTCGTGAACCGGCACGCCCGGTCGCTGATCACCGGGCGTTCGGACTCCATAGGCTTCCTGCTGACCGAGCCCCAGGAGCGGTTCTTCGAGGACCCCAACTTCAATGTGCTGCTCAGCGGTTGCACGCAGGCGCTGGCCGGGCACGACATCCCGCTGCTGCTGATGCTGGCGGGCACCAAGGACGAACGGCGGCGGATCACGCGGTACATCACCGCCGGGCACGTCGACGGGGTGCTGCTGGTCTCCAGCCACTCCGGCGACCGGGTCGCCGAGGAGCTGCGCGAGGCCGGGGTGCCGCTCGTCCAGTGCGGCAAGCCCATGGGGCCCGGCTCCAAGGTGAGTTACGTGGCGGCGGACGACCGGGACGGCGCCCGGGACATGGTCCGGCACCTGCTGGACGTGGGGCGCCGCCGGATCGGCATGATCACCGGCCCGCTGGACACCCCCGGCGGTGTCGACCGCCTCGCCGGCTACCGCGAGCTGCTCACGGAAGCGGGCGTCGAGTTCGACGAGCGGCTCGTCGTCTCCGGCGACTACAGCCGGGCCAGCGGCGAGGCGGGCGCCGAGCGGCTGCTGGCGGGCGCCCCCGACCTGGACGCCCTGTTCGTGGCCTCCGACCTGATGGCACAGGGCGCCCTGACGGCGCTGCGCCGGGCGGGCCGCCGGGTGCCGGATGACATCGCTGTCGGCGGTTTCGACGACTCGGTCGCGGCGACGGAGGCGGTCCCCGCCCTGACCACGATCCGCCAGCCCTACGACCGCATCAGCGCCGAGATGGTGCGGTTGCTGCTCGCGCAGATCGGCGGCGAGGACCCGGCGGCGGTGATCCTGCCGACGGAGCTGGTGGTGCGCGACTCGGCGTGACGCTTCGCTGGGGGTGCCGTTGACATGCCGTCGGTTGTCTGCGGGTGCGTGGGGGCTGGTCGCGCCCACGCGGCGGAGCCGCATGTTCAACAGGGCCCCGCGCCCCTTCGGGGGCGCTGCGCAACCGGTCAGGATCGGAGAAGCCTCGGTCGGCTTCCCCGGCCTAGCGTGGGGTCACCGACGAGGAATCCGTCGGGTCGCGTATCCCAGAAGGAGAACGTCCCATGACCGCAGGCATCCAGACGATCATCTACCCCGTGAAGGACGTGGAGCAGGCCAAGGCCGTGTTCGGTGCGCTGCTGGGCGTCGAGCCGTACGCCGACACCCCCTACTACATCGGGTACAAGGCCGCCGGGCAGGATGTCGGGCTGGACCCGAACGGGCACGCGCAGGGGCTGACGGGGCCGACGCCGTTCTGGCATGTGACGGATCTGCGGGAGCGGCTCGCGGCGCTGGTGGCGGCCGGGGCGGAGCTGGTGCAGGACGCGCGGGACGTCGGCAACGGGCGGCTGGTCGCGTCGGTGAAGGACGCCGACGGCAACATGGTGGGGCTGCTCCAGGACCCGGTCGCCTGAGCGTCGTACCGCCGTCGGAGGACTGCTTGCACCCGCACTAGTTGCACACTCAACGATTGGCCGGATCGGTGCTACCGTGCGGGTATGGCAGTCAAGACGGCCGAGGCCCGGCTCGAGGAACAGTGGCGGGACATCCTGTCGGTGCATGCGCGCACGATGTGCGAGATCGACCGGGTGCTGCATCCCTACGGGCTGGGCGCGAGCGACTTCGAGGTGCTCGATCTGCTGGCCGGCGAGTCGCCCGCCGAGGGCGACCACTGCCGGGTGCAGAACCTGGTGGGGCGGGTCCATCTGAGCCAGAGCGCGCTGTCCCGCCTGATCGGGCGACTGGAGAAGGACGGCCTGGTGGAGCGGTCGGTCTGCGTCGAGGACCGGCGGGGCGTGTGGGTGGCGCTGACGGCGAAGGGGCGCGGCCTGCACGCCGAGGTACGGCCGCTGCAGCGGGCCGCGCTGGAGCGGATGCTGGCGGGTCCGGTCGGCTGACGGCCGGCTAGAGCAGGAACTCGATGCCGTCCGGTGGGACCTCGACGCCTTCCCGCGCCACCTGGGCGCGGGCCCGGGAGGCCGGGTCGACCAGCGGGTTCGTGTTGTTGAGGTGGGTGTAGATCCGGCGGGTGCGGGGATGCCGGGCCAGGGCGGCCAGGCTGCCGTGCGGGCCGGAGACCGGGAGATGGCCCATGGCCGCCTGGCCGGGACCCGAGCGGACCGCCGTGCCCATCTCGTCGGCGCTGAAGAAGGTGCCGTCCAGCAGGACGCAGTCGGCCTCCGCGCACAGCTCGTCCAGGACGTCGCTCCAGGCGCCGACGCAGGGGGCGTAGAGCAGGACTCCCCCGGTGGCCAGGTCCTCGATGCGGTACGCCGTGACCCAGCGGCCGTCGGCCTCGGCGAGCGCGGCCGGGACGTACTTGGGGGCCTTGGCGCCGACCGGGTGGGCGGTCACGACCAGGCCGCCGGCCAGCACGAAGCCGCCGTCCGCCATGCTGTCGGCCCACTGCCAGGGGGCGTAGCGGTCGAGGGCGCCGCGGACCGGGGCCAGGACCGTCAGGACCGGCGGTGCCGCGTAGACCTTGAGGTCCGGCGCCCCGCGCAGCACGGTCAGGCCGGTGACGTGGTCGGCCTCCGCGTCGGTGAGCAGCACACCGCGCAGCGGGGTGTCCCGGGCGCCCGGTCCCGGCCACAGGGCGGCGGTGGCGGTGAGCTGGGCATGGATGTCCGGGGAGGCGTTCAGCAGCCACCAGTCCCGGCCGTTGCCGGTCAGCGCCACGCACTCCTGGCCGCGGGAGGGCAGCTTGCCGTCCCGGGCGGCGGCGCACAGCCCGCAGGCGCAGTTCCACTGCGGAAAACCGCCGCCGGCGGCGGTGCCCAGCAGGACGACCCTCACGACGATCCGCCCCTCTCGGTCTCCCCGGCCCCTGCTGGGATCTTCCCTCAGGACGGGCCGCGCTACCCGCGGGTGGGGGGAACTTCCGGCCGTCCTTCGGGAGGCTGCCGGTCCACCGGCCGCCGCGGCGGGATCGGCTCCGAAGCGAAGTCGCGCGGTCCGGTCCACAGCGCCGGTACGGCGTCGCAGCGGCGGCACAGGTCGTAGGCCACGGCCTCATAGTTGACCCGCCAGCCGTGGAAGTGCGGCCAGGCCTGCGCGGTGCCGCGCTCGGCGTGGAAGCCCGTCTTCTCCAGCATGGCCACGGCCGCCTCGAACTCCGCGTAGGTCAGCTGGATGGGGGTGTCCGGGGCCGGGTCGGTGTCGAAGTCCGCCCGTACGGAGGCGGCGATGTCGCGCAGCGCGGTGAAGCCGGCGCGCAGAACCAGCCGGGCCTCCGGCGGGGCGGTGCGCGGGGTGAGCGCCAGCTGGAGGGCGGCCGCGTCCATGACGGCGATCAGGCCGACGAGCCAGCTGCGGTAGGGGCGGGGCGAGCGGAACGCCAGCAGCACCGGGTAGGTGGCGTGGCTCTCCCCCATGTCCGCGGCCAGCCGCTCCCAGGACCGGTACAGCTCGGGCAGCGCGGTCTCGGTGTCGACCAGCCACTGCCGGGCGAGGATCTCCGGGCCCCAGGCGGGCTCGCCGGCCCGGGACTGCAGGAGGGTGACCTCCAGTTCGCGGCGGTTGTAGGCGGCGTACAGAGTCGGCAGGTAGGCGATCTGCAGGGCGATGACGACCGGGCCGGTGGCGGCGGCCACGAAGTCCAGCGCGGACAGCCGCAGCCGGGCGCCGTTGGCGAAGCCCAGGGTGAACAGGCTGGAGCCGGCCTCCCGGAACGCGGTGCTCCAGGACAGCGGGGAGAACGCGTACAGCAGCATTCCGAAGCCGAGGAACGCCCCGCCCAGCCAGGCGGCGAGCATGCCGATCAGCATCAGCGGGGCGAGCCAGGTCTGGACGCGGTCGATGGCGCGGTAGCCACCCCGGTGCGCGACCAGGCAGAGCACCCGGCGCAGGGTCGACCACAGCCGGTACACCAGCACGGAGTACAGGCCCCTGGGGACCACGAGGGTGCGCAGGATGCTGCGCAGGACCAGGATCAGTACCAGTCCTCCGGCCACCCCCGAGATCCATTCCATGGCGCCATTCTGGCCCGCGGGGCGGGCGTGCGGTGACCGGAGCCCCGGGTCAGCCCGCCGGCCGGGCGAGCAGGGTGCGCACTCCCTCCGAGGTGAGCGTCAGGGCGTGCGCCGAGCTGCCGTCGATGGCGAGGGAGAGGTTCTCCTCGGGCCACTGCGAGGCGAGCGCGCCGAGCGGGACCACCCGGTAGCGGGAGACCGTCGGCAGCAGGCCGGTCAGCTCCCCTTCCGAGGTGAACACGGGGACGACGGGGTCGCCGTCGGGCCGTTCCAGGACGGGCAGCGCGATCATCGCGGGGTCGGCGGCCTCCCCGGCGTCGTCCGGCACCGGGACCAGCACGTCGCTGTGCGCGAGCGTGTCCAGGGCGGTGCGGTCCTCGGCGTTCACGGCCAGCGTGTCGAGCGCCCGCTGGGCCGGCGTCGGGATGTCGTCGTGTGCGGGTGTCTCCATGGCAGATCCCCAGGTAGGTGGTGGTACGGGCCGCGGGGTCCGGCAGGGCGCCGGGCGGCCACGGCACGCGTACCCGGTCCGGGCCGGGGCATGCGCCGGGACCACCAGGGCCTTCGGGTGGGCTTACGGGGCAGTGGCGGCGGTGTTCCGGCCGCAAACCGCCCGACCGGGTGGCCGCGGCGGAACGGGGGGTGGTGCGGAGGCGGTTCCCGCTGGCACGTGCCTCGCGCTCCGTCCCCCGGCGGCACTCCCCGCGCGTGTCCGGGGGTAGGGGTAGCCGCGGAAGGTGACGGTCCGCATACGGTCCGTCACCCGTGCGACAGGAGAGAAGGAAAGTCATGTCGGTCGAGACCGGTACGGCACCCGCGGCGGACGCCGAGGAGCGGGAGCAGCAGAGCCTCGGTACCGCCGCGGCGCGGAACCTCACGACGACGACCAAGTCCGAACCCCAGATGCAGGAGATCAGCTCCCGGTGGCTGACCCGCACCCTGCCCTGGGTGGACGTGCCCGGCGGCACGTACCGGGTCAACCGCCGGCTGTCGTACCTGGTCGGCGACGGCCGGGTGACCTTCGTACGGACCGGGGCGCAGGTCAGCGTGATCCCCGCCGAGCTGGGCGAACTGCCGTTGCTGCGGGGCTTCGAGGACGGCACGGCGCTGCAGGCGCTGGCGGCCCGGTTCGAGCAGCGGGAGTACTCGCCGGGGCAGGTGATCGTGTCGGCCGGGCGTCCGGCCGACCATGTGTATCTGGTCGCGCACGGCAAGGTGGAGCAGATCGGCGAGGGCCCGTACGGCGACGAGGCGGTCGTCGGGCTCCTCGCGGACGGCGACGCCTTCGGCGGCCATGTGCTCGCCGGGCCGGACGGCGTCTGGGACTTCACGGCCCGCGCGGCGACGGCCACGACCGTGCTGGCGCTGCCGCACACCGCGTACCTGGAGGTGGCGGGGCTCCACGCCGACCTGCGGGCGCACGTGGAGCTGGCGGGTCCGGACGGGCACCGGGACACCAACGCCTTCGGCGAGGCGGAGGTCGCGCTGAGCGCGGGCCATGTCGGCGAGCCGGACATCCCGCACACCTTCGTGGACTACGAGCTCGATCCGCGCGAGTACGAACTGAGCGTGGCCCAGACCGTGTTGCGCGTGCACTCCCGGGTGGCCGACCTCTACAACCGGCCGATGAACCAGACCGAGCAGCAACTCCGGCTCACCGTGCAGGTGCTGCGGGAGCGCCAGGAGCACGAGCTGGTCAACAACCGGGACTTCGGGCTGCTCCACAACGCCGACTACGACCAGCGGATCTCCACCCACTCGGGTCCGCCGACCCCGGACGACCTGGACGAGCTGCTCGGCATGCGCCGCGACACGACCCACCTGTTCGCGCATCCGAGGGCGATCGCCGCGTTCGGCCGGGAGTGCAACAAGCGCGGTCTGTACTTCGGCAGTGTGGACTTCAACGGCCACCATCTGCCGGCCTGGCGCGGTGTGCCGCTGCTGCCCTGCGGCAAGATCCCGGTCTCGCAGGCCCGCACCTCCTCCATCATCGCGATGCGCGTCGGCGAGGAGAACCAGGGTGTGGTCGGCCTCTTCCAGACGGGTCTGCCGGACGAGGTGGAGCCGGGCCTGAACGTCCGTTTCATGGGCATCAACGAGCAGGCGGTCATCTCCTACCTGGTCAGCACCTACTACTCGGCCGCCGTCCTGGTCCCCGACGCCCTCGGCGTGCTGGAGAACGTGGAGGTGTCGCGCCGGGACTGAGCCGCCTCACCCCGGGGTGAGCAGCCGGCTCGGCTCGGGCCGCTCATGGACACCGCCCGAGCCGTCCGGCGACACCCGGTACAGCCGGGCGCCGGGCACCCGGCTCACCGTCTCCGTGAGCTCCCCGTCGGTGAAGAGCGCGGCCGCCCCGTCGTCCAGGGCCCACCCGGCGGGCAACCGTCCCTGGGCCACGGCCTGCCGGTAGGACGGGCGGCGGCCCGGCTCGCCGTCGTAGTGCGGGCAGACGGAGCCGGGCAGCAGCCCGAGTCCGTCGGTCAGGTGGGTCAGCGGTCCGAAGGAGTCGGTGTGCGAGCCCTCGGCCCAGCAGTTGGCGCCCGCGCTGATGCCGCACAGCAGGGTCCCGCCCGCGTAGGCCTCGCGCAGCAGCCGGTCCACGCCGTGCGCGCGCCAGACGGCGAGCAGGTTGGCGGTGTTGCCGCCGCCGACGTACACGACGTCCTGGGCCAGCAGGTGGCCGCGGAGCGCGGAGTCGTCCAGCTCTCTGCGGAACAGGGACAGTACGGACGGTTCGCAGTCGGTGCGCGGGCCGAAGAGGGCGCGGAACCGCTCGACGTAGGCCTCGGCGTCGCCGCTGGCGGTGGGCAGGAAGCAGACCCGAGGGCGGCGGACGCGGGCGTGGGCGAGGGCCCAGTCGTCGAGCAGGCCGTCGTCGTCCGTGGAGAAACCGCCGCCGAGCAGGACCAGCCGACCGGTCATGGGCCCGGCTCCCCGAGGAGTTCGGCGACCGTCGTCACCCGGATCAACGGGCGGTACAGGTCCATCAGGTGCAGCGCCTTCGCGTGGGAGTCGTCGTCCGCTCCCGCGCAGGCGTCGGCGACGACCACGACCTCGGTCCCGGCGTCGGCCGCCGGCAGGGCGGTGGACAGGACACAGCAGTCGGTGCTGACGCCGGTGAGGACCAGCCGGCCGTGCGGGGCGGTGAGGGCGGCGAGTTCGGGGGTCCACTTGCCGAACGTCGGGGCGTCCAGGACGACTTCGGCCTGCTCGGCCAAGTCGCCGGTGAGGCGCCAGAGTTCGGCGTCCGGGGGCTGGAGCGCGAAGGGCCACTGCGCGTAGTAGGCCTGCCAGGCGCCGGTGGGGTGCTCGGGGGCGATGAAGCGGGTGAAGACGGTGCGGTGCGCGAAGGCCGGGAGCAGGCGTCGTACGCCCGCCGCCGCCTCGGTGTAGCGCGGGGCGGCCCAGGGGCCGGCGGGGTCGGCGAAGACGTGCTGCATGTCGATGACGGCCAGCAGGCCGGGCGGGGCGGGCGCGGCGTTCATACGGCCGTCACCGGTGCACTCGGCGGCTCGGCCTCCTGGGCGCGGACCCGGCCGCGGGCCAGGGCCAGGGTGCCGAGGAAGCCGAGCGCCAGGGCGGCCAGGACGCCCAGGTTGGCGTACGCCCAGGCGCCGGACTTGCCGCCGAGGCCGAGCGGGCCGAGCAGATAGCCCTGCCAGGTCAGCCAGCTCGCGGCGGTGTTGGTGACCAGGCCCCAGCCGAGCGCGGTGGCGGCGAGGGTGAGGAGCAGCGGCGCAAGCGGTACGTCGCCGTAGCGGCCGGCGGGGCGGTAGAGGTCCGCCTCGTCGTAATCGCGGCGGCGCAGAGCCAGGTCGGCGAGCATGACGCCGCACCAGGCGGCGATCGGCACGCCGAGGGTGGTGAGGAAGCCCATGAACTGGCCGAGGAAGTCGTCGGCGAAGAAGACGATGTAGACCGAGCCGGCGATCATCAGGACGCCGTCGACCAGGGCGGCCAGGTAGCGGGGCACGGGCAGGCCCGCGGAGAGCAGGGCGAGGCCCGAGGAGTAGATGTCCAGGACCGCGCCGCCCACCAGGCCGAGGACGGCGACGACGGCGAAGGGCACCAGGAACCAGGTGGGGAGGATGGTGGTCAGCGCGCCGATGGGGTCGGCGGCGATCGCCTTGTTCAGGGCCGGGGAGGAGCCCGCGAGCAGGAGGCCGAAGAGCAGCAGGAGGAGCGGGGCGACGGAGCCGCCGAAGGTGGTCCAGCCGATCACGCCCCGGCTGGAGGAGGTCCGGGGCAGGTAGCGGGAGTAGTCGGCGGCCGCGTTGACCCAGCCGAGGCCGAAGCCGGTCATCATGAACACCAGCGCGCCGATGAACTCCTGGGCGGAGCCGGCCGGGACGGCGCTGACGGTGGCCCAGTGGATGTGGTCGGCGACCAGGACGACGTAGACGATCGTGAGCACGCCGGTGATCACCGTGATCACGGTCTGCAGCCGCATGATCAGGTCGAAGCCCATCACCCCGCCGACCACGGTCAGGGCGCAGACGACTATCAGGGCGACCACCTCGGTCTCGGTGCCGCCGCCCCAGCCAAGCCGGGTGAAGACGGTCGCGGTGGCCATGGTGGCGAGGGCGATGAGGACGGTCTCCCAGCCGACGGTGAGCACCCAGGAGACGACCGAGGGCAGCCGGTTGCCGCGCACGCCGTAGGCGGCCCGGCTCAGGACCATGGTGGGCGCCGAGCCGCGCTTTCCGGCGACCGCGATGAAGCCGCAGAGCAGGAAGGAGGCGAGGATGCCGAGGACTCCTGCGGCCAGCGCCTGCCAGAAGGAGATGCCGAAGCCGAGTGCGAAGGCGCCGTAGCTCAGCCCCAGGACGGAGACGTTGGCGCCGAACCAGGGCCAGAACAGCGTGCGCGGGGTGCCTTTGCGGTCGGCGTCGCCGATCACGTCGAGCCCGTGGGTCTCGACCTGGAGCTGTCTGCCGGGTTCCCGTGTGTCCGCCATCGTCGACCCATCCGTCCAGGTGTGTTGGCTGGAGGCTAGGTCGGCCGATCTCGGGGGTCAAGGCGAATTGATCAGCCGACGGCGGGGTGCGCCGGACCCGGGCACGGCCGGCGCACCCACCGGGACCTGCGGCTCCGTCAACTGTGGGGGCCGGCAACCCGATTGGCCCACCCCGATTTGACACCGCCAGGGCCCCGCCCCAACCTATGGTCATGAAATCCATTTTCAACAGGAGGGGCGACTAGCGATGCGCGTGGCCTTCGTCGGGAAGGGCGGCAGCGGCAAGACCACCCTGTCGGCCCTGTTCACCCGGCATCTGGCGCTCTCCGGCGCGCCGGTCGTCGCCATCGACGGCGACATCAACCAGCACCTGGCCCACGCCCTCGGCCTCGACGAGGACGAGCCGTTCGGCGCGCCGCCGCTGAGCGCGCGGACCGGCGAGATCAAGGACTACCTGCGCGGCACGAACCCGCGGATCGCGTCCCGGGAGGCCATGGTCAAGACGACCCCGCCCGGCCGCGGCTCCCGGCTGCTGCGCCTGCTGGGCGACGACGAGGTGCACTCCCACCACGTCCAGGAGGTCGGCGGCGTTCCGCTGATGGTCACCGGGGCGTTCGCCGAGAGCGACCTCGGGGTGGCCTGCTACCACTCCAAGCTGGGCGCGGTGGAGCTGTACCTCAACCATCTGGTGGACGGGCCGGGCGAGTACGTGGTCGTCGACATGACGGCGGGCGCCGACGCCTTCGCCTCCGGTCTGTTCACCCGCTTCGACATGACGTTCCTGGTGGTCGAGCCGACCCGCAAGAGCCTGTCCGTGTACCGCCAGTACCGGGACCACGCGGCCGAGTTCGGGATCCCGGTCGCCGTGGTCGGCAACAAGGTGACCGGCGCGGACGACCTCGCCTTCCTGCGCGAGCGGGTCGGCGACGACCTGCTGACCCACTGCGGGCTGTCGCCGCACGTCCGCGCGCAGGAGCAGGGCCGCGCGGGCGGTGCGCTGGAGCCGGACAACTCCCGGGCCCTGGACCGGCTGCGGGCCGCCGTGGACGCGCGCGGCAAGGACTGGGACGTCTTCCAGCGGCACGCCGTGGAGTTCCATCTGCGCAACGCCACCGCCTGGGCCGACGCCGCCACCGGCCAGAACCTGGCCGACCAGGTCGACCCGGAGTTCCGGCACGGTCCTGCGGCGCTGCCCGCGTACGCCTGAAACCGACCTTCTCGTTCACGCCACCCCCTCCGACTGCCCCCCCTCCGAATACCCCCTGAAAAGAAAGGGCCATCGCCCATGTCGCTCGACGTCTCCCCGCAGTTGCTCGCCGAAGCCGAGACCGGTTCGGTGCGGGAGGAGGACTTCGTGGAAACCGTCCGTACGTCCCTGCCGTACGCGTACGACCTCATCGCCCGGCTGACCACCGAACTGCGCGGCGGAACCGCCGAGTTCGCCGACAACCAGACCCCGCCGCCCTCGGAGAGGGAGCGCGGGCAGCTGCTGCGGGCGCTGTCCTCCGACGCGATCCGGAGCAGTCTGGAACGGCACTTCGGGGTCGCCCTCGCCTTCCAGAACTGCCACCGGGTCGCGGTGTTCCCGTCCGGGGCGCGGGGCGGGGAGACGCACACCCGCTTCACCTCGGCGCGCTCGCAGATCCTCAACCAGTCACCGGAGTTCCGCGACTGCTGAGCCGTCCGCCGGGCGGCTCCACGAGGGCCGCCCGGCAGACCATCCACCAGGTCAACGAGCCCGCCGGGGGGAAGCTCTGCGGCCGCTGCTGCTCGCCCAGTACCTCCAGATCGTGCCCCGCGCCCCCCGTTTGGACGCTGACGCCGATGTTCGTGACCCGGGTGGCCGGTCTGATCACGGACAAGGTCGGCGGCGGCCGGCTGATGGCCCTCGGGATCGCCGCCCTGAGCACGGTGTTCGTGACCTACGGCAGCACCGAGGGCCCGCAGCAGTTCGTCGACGGACTGCACCCTGCCGTGTGGGTCGGGGTCGCGGTGGTCTTCTTCGGCGCCCTGTGCGCCCTGTGCATCCCGCGCCGTCCGCGTCCAGCGGACGAGCAGGCCCGCGCCCGCACCCCGGGTGGAGGCACCCCGCCGGGGTTCCTCCACCTCCGCCCGCTCAGCCCGCCCAGCCCACTCAGCCCGCGATGATCTCGGCGAACCGCTCCGCGCCCACGTTGCCGCCGGACAGGACGACCCCGATCCGGCGCGGCAGCGGCGTCACCCGGCGGGCGAGCAGCGCGGCCAGACCGCTGGCGCCGCTCGGCTCCACGACGGTCTTCAGACGCTCGAAGGCGAACCGCATCGCGTCCCGGATCTGCTCGTCGCTCACCAGCGAGATGTCGTCCACCAGACGCCGGTTGACGGAGAAGGTCAGCTCGCCGGGGATGTCGGCCGCCTGGCCGTCGGCGATGGTCCTCGGCACCGGGATCGACACCCGGTGCCCCGCCGCCAGCGACCGCCTGGTGTCGTCGCCGGCCTCCGGCTCGACCCCGACGACCCGGATCCCGGGCAGCAGCCCCTTGGCGGCGGTGGCGCTGCCCGCGATCAGCCCACCGCCCCCGACGGGCACCACCAGGGCGTCCAACTCACCCACCTCCTCGATGAGTTCGAGAGCGGCCGTGCCCTGGCCGGCGATGACGTGCGGGTGCTCGTACGGCGGGATGAGCGCGAGCCCGCGGTCGGCGGCGAGGGCCTCGCCGATCGCGACCCGGTCGCCGGTGTAGCGGTCGTACGTCACGATCTCCGCGCCGTAGCCGGCGGTCGCCTCCAGCTTGGCGCGCGGGGTGTCCTCGGGCATCACGATGACGGCGGTGGTGCCGAGTTCGCGGGCGGCGAGGGCGACGGCCTGGGCGTGGTTGCCCGAGGAGTAGGCGGCGATGCCCTTGGCCAGCTGCGCGGCGGAGAGCCGGGACGCGGCGTTGTAGGCGCCCCGGAACTTGAACGCGCCGATGCGCTGGAGGTTCTCGCACTTCAGGAAGACCTCGGCGCCGACCAGCTCGTCCAGGGTACGCGAACGCAGTACGGGGGTGCGGTGGGCCACTCCCTTGATCCGCGCGGCCGCGTCGTGCACGTCCCGGAGGGTCATGGGCGGGGTGTCGGTCATCTTCGTCCTCCGTTCCGGGCGCCGGCGAGCACCGGATGGGCGTCGGTCGTCTGGAATTATTGTCTATCATCTGGACAGGAAGTCCAGACCCGATCCCGGCGGGGGTATCCATGGCACACGGACCGGCAGCGGCGGCGGGCGGCGGGGCCACCGCGCGGGCCGAGCAGGACGCGATCATCACGGCGCTGACCCCGGTCGTCGACGGCATCGTGGCGACCTTCGGCTCCTTCTGCGAGGTCGTGATCCACGACTTCCGGCGCCCGGAGCGGTCCGTGGTCGCCCTCGCCGGGTCGGTCACGGGCCGCGGGGTCGGCGGGTCGATGAGCGAGATCGGCATGAAGCTGCTGGCGGCCGGGGACGAGGCGGCCGACGAGCTGAACTACCTCACCCGCACCCGGGACGGGAAGCTGGTCAAGTCCTCCACGATGGTGCTGCGCGACTCGGCCGGTACGGCGTTCGGGGCGCTGTGCGTGAACCTCGACGTCACCGCGGTGAGCCAGGCGCACACGCTGCTCGGCGGCCTCGCCGGGGTCACCGCCGTGCCCGAGACGGCGCCGACCACGACGTTCGGCGACGACATCACGGCCGTACTGGACTCGATCGTCGACGCCCGCCAGCTCCGCCAGAACAAGCCCTGGCCCCAACTCACCCGCGCCGAACGCCTGGAGCTCTTCCGCGACCTCGACCGGCAGGGCGTCTTCGCGGTGCGCGGGGCGGTCCAGCAGGTCGCCGCACGCCTCGGCATCTCCCGGGCCTCCGCCTACACCTACCTGGGCGCGACCCGCACCGGCTGACCGCCCCCGAGGCCCCTCACGCCGGCCGGCGGCGTCACCCGATCTCGACGACCCGTGCCCAGGCGGGCGGTGCGTCCGGTACGTAGTCGGGGTCGGACTCGCGGTACGCCGTGCCGGTGTGCGGACGGGGAAACAGCCCGACCACCGTCCGGCACGGGGGCTGTGCCTCGGGCCAGGGGGTCTGCCCGTCGGTGAGGGCCACCACCACGTCCGGTGCCGGCCGCCCGCGCAGCGCCGTGGCGAAGCCCGCGCGCAGGTCCGTACCGCCGCCGCCCACCAGGGGAATCCCCTCCGCGCGGCACAGCGGATGCGCGGTCCGGGCGGCCGCGTCGCAGGACACCACGCTGACCAGGTCGCGACGGCCGCCGACTGCGCGGGCGATGGCGGCCACCTCCAGCAGGGCGCTGCCCAGTTCGGCGTCGCTGACGGAGCCGGAGGTGTCGATGACGACGGAGACCCGGGGCGGGCGGCGGCGCAGGCTGGGCAGGACCACCCCGGGCAGGCCGGCCGAGCGGCGCGAGGGGCGGCCGTAACTGTAGTCGTCGCCGGCGCCCGCGGCGGAGGTAGCCGAGCGGACGGCCGCGCCCAGCAACTCCCGCCAGGGCTGGGGTGGATGGAACACCTCCTCCGCCCAGCGCCGCCAGCCCTGCGGGGCGCTGCCCGGGCGGCCGGTGATGGCCTGGGCCACCCGGAACCGGACTCCGTCGCGTTCCTGGTCGCTCAGGCCGTGTGCGCCGTCGGGACCCAGGTCCCACTCCCGGGCCCGGCCGTCGGCGCCGCTGCCGCAGTCCAGCCAGGCGATGTCCTGGGTGAGCGGTCCGAGCCGGAACTCACGCAGGTAGTCCTCCATCAACTGGCCATCGGTCAGCCGCAGCATGTGCGGCCGGACGGCGCCCCGGGGCTGGACGAGTCCGTCGCCGTAGGCGTCGTCGTTGATCTCCAGGTCGGCCGCGATGTTCATCCGGAGCCGTTCGCCGGCCCCGGTCAGGCCGCGTTCCCGGGCTACCCGGTCGCTGCGCGCGTGGTGCTCGCGCAACAGGTGCGACACCTCGTGCACCCACACCCCGGCCAGGTCCTCCTCCGGCATCAGGTCGACGAACGCGGGCGAGACATAGCACCGCCAGTGGGCGTCGACGGCCATGGTCGGCACCTGGCGCGACTCCACGACGTGCAGGGCGAACAGCGCCGTCGCCAGGTAGGGGCGGGCCCGGGCGGCCTGCAGCCGGGCGGCGTAGAGCTTGTCGAGGTCCAGTGCCCCGGTCGGGTCCGCGGTCATCGGCCCGCCTTCGCCGTGATCCGCTCGGCGGCCCGGCCCGCGGCCCGGTCGGCGCGTCGGGACACGGACACCGCTCCGGCCAGCCGCTCGATCTCGGCCGGGACGTCCCAGTCGTCGCGGCGGAGCGCGGCCAGGGTGGTGGCGGGGACGACCACCAGGTCGGGGGCTCCGGTGTCCAGCGCGCGGACCAGCACCGCCCAGGCCGCCTCCCAGCGGGCCCGATCCGGCCGTTCGCGGACCGCGGCGACCACGCCGTCGAGGACGGCCTGGCGCAGGTCGCCGCGCTCGGGCAGGTCGGCGGCGCCGGGGTCGGCGAGCAGGGTCTCGGGGTCCGGGAGTTCCAACCGGTCGACGCTCGCCAGGAGTTCGAGCCCTGGACCGTCCCCCACCGTGCCCCTGACCAGTAGGGAGAGCACGTCCCGGGAGGATCCGGCGGCGTGCGCGAAGGCGACCAGGCGCAGGGTCATGTCCCAGCTGCGGGGCGAGGGCCAGGCGCCGCCCCGGCGGACCTCACCGCTCGGCAGGCGGTGCACGAGCGTGGGGCGGGTGGCGAGCAGGCCGCACACCGCGCGGCGCGCGAAGTCCACGGCGGCGGGCAGCCGTTGCGGGTCGAGCCGGGGCAGGGTGGCCCGGGGCCAGGTGCCGCCGAGGCCGCGTACGACGACCTCGTGGTCGTGGGCCCACTGCAGGTGCACGAAACGGTTGGCCAGCGGAGGGCTCAGCTCCCAGCCGTCGGCCGCGGAGGACCGCGGGTTGGCGGCGGCCACGATCCGTACGCCGGGCGGGAGTCGCAGGGCGCCGACACGCCGCTCCAGGACCAGCCGGAGGAGGGCGGCCTGCACGGCCGGGGGCGCGGTGGACAGTTCGTCGAGGAACAGCAGGCCCCGGCCGGCCTTCACCAGCCGGATCGCCCAGTCCGGCGGGGCCATCGGGACGCCCTGGACGGCGGGGTCGTCCCCCACGACGGGCAGCCCGGAGAAGTCGGACGGCTCGTGCACGCTGGCGATCACGGTGGTCAGCGGCAGTTCGAGGGTCTCGGCCAGCTGGGTGAGGGCGGCGGTCTTGCCGATGCCGGGCTCGCCCCACAGCAGGACGGGCAGGTCGGCGGCGACGGCGAGGGTGAGCGCCTCCAGCTGGATGTCGGTGCGGGGTTCGGTGGAGGAGTCGCCGAGCAGGGTCAACAGGGAGTCCGCGACGGCGAGTTGGTCAGTAATTCGGGTGGGCATGTCTGATCACCTTGGGGTGTGAGAAGGCAAGGGGGTGCGAGAAGGCAAAGGGGTGGGACTCAGCGCCGGCCGGCGGGGCGTGGGCCCAGGCGGGGGTCGCGGCGCTCGCGGTGCCGGGTGCGGACGGGTGCGTCGCGGGATCCGGCGAGGCCCGCCCGGTAGAGGCCGTAGTCGATGCGCCGTCGCGCGGCCGACTCCAGTTCGTCCTTCAACGGGCCGTCCCGCAGGACGGCTTCGGGGCCCAGCAGCTCCTCCACGACGGCGAGCGCGCCGGCGACGTCCCCGTGGTCGAGGCGTTCGCGGACGCCGGTGAGGCAGTCCGGGCGGCGGTGTGCCGCGTCGATGACCCGCAGACAGGGCAGCGGGGGGCCGCCGAACGCCATCAGCAGCTCCTCCCGCCGCAGTTCGTCCGGGGGGTGGTCCAGCGGGGACAGCACCCCGTCGACCAGGCCGATCCGGTGCCGGGCGCCCCGGCACTCCACGAGGCGGGCCTGCCCGGCCGGGTCCGGGCGCCGGTCGCGGGCGGCCGGTACGTGACCGGGGACGAGCGCGGCGGCGACCAGCGGGTGCAGCCGGTCGGCGTCGATCAGTCCGGCGCGCAGCAGTTCCAGGTCGGGGAGGATCCAGGTCGCCGCGTCGGGCAGCACCGGCAGCGCGCCGGTGTCCTTGCCCCCGGTGCCGGTGGTCGCCGTTCCGTCGGCCGTGACGTGCAGGGCGAGCCGCTGCCGGCCGCCCAGGCGTACGACGACGCTTCCGCTGCCCCGTCCTTCGGCGCGCAGCACGATCCGGGCCTCGTCCGCCCAGCGGCCGGTGGCGCACGGCGACGGTTCGCCGTCGGCGGGCTGGTCGGCGCCGGAGCGGGTCCGCAGGTCGCCGGCGACGCCCGCGTGCCAGAGGTGGCGGTGCAGGTCGAAGCGGAACCGCCGGCTGGGCCGCGGGTGCGGATGCCCCCGGGCGGCGGGCTCGCCCGGCGTGCCGTCCCAGAGCGCCAGGCTGATCCGCTGCCCGGCGTCCGCCCAGGCCGGTGGTGTCCGGGCGACGAGATACAGGGAGCTGTCGCCGACGTCGTGGCGGGCGAGCGCGACGGTCAGCCCGGGCCGCAGCAGCCCGTCGGGGGCGACCCTCGGCAGGTGCCAGCGCAGCAGGTCGGGAGCGAGCCCCCGCAGGTCGGCCCGGATCCGCCGCACCACGTCCCGGCCCCGGGTGCGGGCCAGGCGGCGCAGGTCGAGATCGACGTCGAAGCCGGCGGCGGCACAGGCGCCCGCCCAGTCCCCGGCGGTCCGGCGGGCGGTCGCGGTGTCGATCATGGCGGGCGGTACGGCGAACTCCCGTACACGCTGCCAGAGGGAGAGACGGGTGTCCCCGTGCGCGGGATGAGTGGCCATCAGCACTCACCTTGCGCGGACGGGACCCCCATTCTGTGAACAGAGTGAGTGGTCATCACGGGGAGCGTACGACGTCCCCTCCCCCGTCGGCGAGCCAATTACTGCCCCGGTCCGCGCGTGACGCGGATCACCCCGGTCAGGTGCAGCGTTCCGCGGGCTCCAGGGCCTTTTCCCAGGTGTAGGCAGCCGGGGAGAGCGGGGACCGTGGGAATGGAGCAGGCTCGGGCCGGTGAGTACGACGAGTTCGTGGCGGCCCGCTGGTCGGGGTTGTTCCATCTGGCGCGTCTGCTCACCGGTGGCGATCGGCATCGGGCCGAGGATCTGTTGCAGGAGTCCTTGGTCAAGTTGTGGTTCGTCTGGCCGAAGATCGCCGACGAGGCGCCGGAGGCGTACGTCCGCACGGTGCTGGCCCGGGCGGCGGCGCGCTCGGCGCGGCGGCGGTGGTGGGGCGAGCGCCCCGTGGAGGAGCTGCCCGAGGTCGCGGCGGCCGGTGACATGTCGGCGCTCGTCGCCGAGCGGTCCCGGCTGGAGGCCGCGCTGGCGCTGCTGACCCCGCGTCAGCGGGCCGCGGTCGTCCTGCGCTACTACCAGGACCTGCCGGACCGGCAGGTCGCCGAGGTGCTGGGGTGCCCGGTGGGCACCGCCCGGTCGCACGCGGCGCGGGGGGTGGCCCGGCTGCGGGAGCTGCTGTCGGACGTCATCGAGCCGGTCGGCTGAGGGAGAGGTCATGGATCACTTCGAACGGCAGTTGACGCGGTTGATGCGGGACGACCGGGAGGCGACGGCGTTCCAGCCCCGGCACCGGGAGCGGCTGCGGGCCGGGGTGCGGGCGCGGCGGCGCGCCCGGGCGGCCCGGCGGGCGGCCGGCGGTGTCCTCGCGGTCGCGGGGCTCGGCCTGGGCCTCTTCCTGTGGCCGCACGCGGACGCCCGCGACGAGCCGAGCGCGCCCCACCCGTGGCCCACCGTCAGCCCCACTCCCGGCTCGACCACGGCTCCGGCTCCGGGCCCCTCCCCCAGCGCACCGTCCTCCGGCGCCACGACCTCGGCCCCGCCGCACACGAACACGTCCACGCCCGAGGACACCCCGACGGCCATCGACGGGTATACGGCCTCCTCGTCGACCCCGTCCGCGACGGCGACGGCGGACCCGAGCACGACCCAGGGCGCCACACGGGGCACGTCCGGGGGCGACACCGCCACCACGTCACCGCCGTCGGCGCCCGTGACCGAGGGATCCGACCCGTCGGGCGGCGCGTCGGCCTCGGTCGGCTCGGCCGGCTAGCCGGCGGTCCCCCGTCCCCCACCCCCTCGCCGGGTGTGCCCTCGGCATGCCCCGAAATCGAGAACGAATGCGAAAGAACGCCATGAAACACCCTCAGGTCACCCTGCCGATCGCGGCTTCCCAGCCCCTCCCACACCCCGACGAGCCAGTCCTCGACCTGGCCGTTCCGGTGTTCAACGAGGAGCGGGACCTGGAGCCGAGCGTGCGCCGGCTCCACGCCCATCTGCGCGAGACGTTCCCGTACCCCTTCCGGATCACCATCGCCGACAACGCCAGCACCGACACCACCCCCGTCGTCGCGGCGCGACTCGCGGCCGAACTGCCCGAGGTGGCGTTCCTACGGCTGGCCGAGAAGGGCCGCGGCCGGGCGCTGCGGGCCGCCTGGTCGGGCTCGTCGGCGCCGGTCGTCGCCTATCTGGACGTGGACCTGTCGACCGGGCTGACGGCGCTGCTGCCGCTCGTCGCCCCGCTGCTCTCGGGCCACTCCGACCTCGCCGTCGGCACCCGGCTGGCGCCCGGCTCCCGGGTGGTGCGCGGGCCCCGGCGGGAGGTGATCTCCCGCTGCTACAACATCCTGCTGCGCTGCACCCTGTCCGTGGGGTTCTCGGACGCACAGTGCGGGTTCAAGGCCGTACGGCGGGAGGCGGCGGAGCAACTGCTGCCGCTGGTACGGGACTCCGCATGGTTCTTCGACACCGAGCTGCTGGTGGTCGCGGAGCGGGCCGGGCTGCGGATCCACGAGGTGCCGGTCGACTGGGTGGACGACCCGGACAGCCGGGTCGCGCTGCTGTCCACGGCCCTCGCCGACCTGCGCGGCATCGCGCGGCTCGGACGGGCACTGGCCCGGGGCACGCTGCCCCGCCGGGGACGGCCGTTCCTGGCACCGGCGGTCCTCGTCGCGCTCACGCACCTCCTCCTGTACGCGGCGCTGCGCCCGGCCGCCGACGCGCAGGTGGTCAACGCCCTTTCACTGCTGGCCTGTTGGGTCGTCGGGCAGACGGTGTGCGGCCCGCTCCCGCCGCCCGCCCTGGCCACCCGGCTGGCCCTCACCGCCGGGGCGCTCGCCGCCCTGCGGCACGCGGTGCCCACCGCCGGACACCGCGCCGAACTCGCCGTGCTCGCCGCCGTCCACCTGCCCCTCGTCCTGGCACGGTCGGCGTCCGGGCGGAACCGGACGGAGCTCACGGCCCCATGACGACCCCCGTGGACACCCCGCTCCCGACGCTGCCCGCGGCACCCGCCTCCGGGATTCCGGAAGCGCCCGGCTTCCGGGAGCGCATCCGCCGCTACGGCCCGGCGCTCGCGATGTACGGCGTCCTGAAGCTCGTCGGCTTCGGTTCGTTCATGTATCTGCTGGACTCGGCCGGCGACTTCCGCAAGAAGCATCCGCGCTTCGGCGGCGGCGCGCACGTCTGGGACGTGCTGGGTACCTGGGACGGCTGGTGGTACCAGCAGATCGCCCTGCACGGCTACCACCCCGCGCTGGTCCCGGTCCCCGGCGCCACCGGCCTGATCACCCTGCAGGGCAACTCGGCCGCGTTCTTTCCGCTCTACCCGGCGCTGATGCGGGTGGCGATGGAGGTCACGGGGCTCGGCCCGTTCGGTGCCGGGCTGCTGGTGTCGGTGGTGGCCTCGTTCGCGGCGGCGCTGGGCATCTCCGCAGTCGCCGACTGGTTCGGGGGCCGGCGGGCGGGGCCGGCGGCGGCCGGGCTGTGGGCCGTGTGGCCGGGCTCCGGTGTGGAGTGGGCGGTGTACTCCGACTCGCTGTACGTGGCACTCGCCGCCTGGGCCCTGTACGCCGTGCTGACCCGCCGCTGGCTCACCGCCGGTGTCCTGACCTTCGCCGCCGGTCTCAACCGCCCCACCGCGGTCGCGCTGATCGCCGCGCTCGCCCTGGCCGCGCTGCTCGCGCTGCGCCGCCGCGAGGACGGCGTCGCCCGTCCGCTGACCGCCCTGCTCATCGCCCCGCTGGGCCTGTTCGGCTACCTGGGCTGGGTGGGCCACCGCATGGGCGACTACGGCGGCTACTTCAGGCTGCAATCAGGCGCGTGGGGGCACGAGTTCGACTACGGCAGGCAGACCCTGGACGTCCTGACGTCCGTCCCCGTGGGCCACTTCTCGTATCTCTTCGCGCTCCCCTTCGCGGACGTCATCGGAGTCGGGGTCGTCCTGCTGGACCTCGCGCTGCTGCCGCTGCTGTTCCGGCTGCGGCCGCCGGCCGTGCTGGTCGTCCACACGGTGCTCACCCTGGCCCTGGTGCTGGGCAGCCAGCAGTACTTCGCGAACGTCTCGCGCTATCTGCTGCCCGCCTTCCCGCTGTTCGTCCCGCTCGCGGTGGCGCTGCGCCGGATCAGCCTGCCCTGTCTGTGCCTTGTGCTGGGCATGGCCGCGCTGGCCTCCGGCTCGTACGCGGGCTACGCCCTGTTCGAGCTCGGAGTGCCCTAGCGACCGCGCCCGGCCCAGCGGCGGCTCAGTCCTTCTTGACCGCCACCCCGCCGTAGAAGCCGATCTGCTCGGACCCCTCCGGCGGGGTGGCGTCCGGACGCCAGAACGGGACCTGGGTCACGCCGGGTTCGACCAGCTCGAACCCCTCGAAGAATCCCTCGACCCGGGCGCGGGGGCGCAGGTTCATCGTCGCGGTCGCGTTGTTGTAGACGGCCTGGGCGTCGCTGCGGTCGTCGGCGAAGTCGTCCGTGGCGTGGGAGAGCACCAGGAAGCTGCCGGCCGGGAGGGCGTCGCGCAGGGTGGCCACGATCCGCTCGGGCTCCTCCTCGTCCCGGACGAAGTGGAGGATGGCGACCAGGAACAGGGCCACCGGCTGCCCGAAGTCGATGATCCGGCGGACCTCGGGGTGGTCCACGACGGACTGCGGGTCGCGCAGGTCGGCCAGGACGATGCTGGTGGTGCCGGCCCGGCTGAGCAGCGCGTCGCCGTGGGCCTTCACGATCGGGTCGTTGTCGACATAGGCGACGCGGACGTCCGCGGCCAGCTCCTGGGCTATCTCGTGCACGTTCGGCGAGGTGGGCAGCCCGGCGCCGACGTCGAGGATCTGACGGACGCCGCTCTGGATGACATGCCGGACGGCCCGCTGCAGGAAGCCGCGGTTGGCCCGTACGGAGATCCAGACCTCGGGCGCGACGGTGGCGAGCTGGTCGCCGGCCTTGCGGTCCACCTCGTAGTTGTCCTTGCCGCCCAGCAGGTAGTCGTAGATCCGGGCCGGATGCGGCTTGCTGGTGTCGATCTCCACGGACCCGATGCCGTCCTGCGTCACGTGCGCTCCTCTCAACGACCGCCCCGGCTCCCCTTGGCCCACCGACGGCTGGCGACAGCCTTACACATCAACTTCGGTGCCCGCGCACCGAGTTCCCCCTGCCGGACGGCGGCCGCCGAAGCGCGGTCGGCCCTGCCGCGACGTCACGGTTTCCGCTGAGGGTGGCACCGGCAAAGAGAGGAAAACACCGTGATGACGGAGGACTTCGCCGAACGGCCGCACCGTGGAGTACTCCGGCACCGAGCTCCACCGCGTCGCCGACGGCCTTCTCGCGGAGGAGTGGATCGCCTCGGACACCGAGTCGCTGATGACCCAGCTCACCGGGGCCGGGGAAGCCGTCCCGGACGCCTGACGGGGCGCCACCGGCGGCGACTGGTGGGGGGAGTCGCCCGACCGCGGCCGTCTTGACTACCATCGGGTCCAGGTGTCCGGGCAGGTGGCCCGGTTTGGTTTGGTTGGGGGTTTCTCATGGTCACTGGTCGTGTGGTGCGGTTCGACAGCTCGCGCGGGTACGGGTTCATCGCTCCGGACGGTGGCGGGGAGGACGTCTTCCTGCATGTGAACGACATGCAGATGTCGGAGTCGTACGTCCGCCCCGGCGTGGCGGTGGAGTTCGAGATCGAGGCCGGTGAGCGCGGGCCGAAGGCGGCCGGCGTGCGGCTCGCCCGAGGAGCCGACGTCAGGACGCTCGGCCCGGACGACGACTCGCTGTGCGACCTGCTCAGCGCGGAGGAGTTCACCCGCGAGGTCACCGAGACGCTGCTGGCGTCGGCGCCCACGCTCACCGCCGAGGAGATCGTGCGGGTCCGCGGCGCGCTGGCCCAGTTCGCGAAGAACCACGGCTGGATCGAGGGCTGACCCGCTCACAACACAGCGCGGATGTACGGGCGTCGGACTTTCCGGCGCCCGTCGTCGTGTCACGCCCTCGCGCGCATCACGCCGCTCACCACACCGGCGGACGTGACGTGACGAGGGCCACATCCTTGCCATCGAACCTTGGCGCGTCCCGTGCATCCAGTCGGCGTCGGTCACGAACGGCCGCGGAGCACCCCCCCTCCGGGGCCGTCCAATTCGTTCCGCAAGGAACCCCCTGGATCGTCGCCGGTGTCGTGTCGGAATTCCTCGACTGGCGCCGGGGTGCGCTCGGCGGTCTCGTCTCGGGGGTGCTGCTCCTGCTCCAGGACCGCCGTCGGGGGGTCGACCTCGACGGCGGTCCTGGAGGCCGGCACCATCGTGTACTTCGTCGTGATCGGCGCCGTCTCCCTCGCGGACCCCGGCTCGGCCCTGAAGGACCAGTCCGACGCCCTCTCCTTCGTCCGGCTGGGCGCCACCGCCTGGGTGTCCATGGCGATCCGCCGCGGTGGCCTGGCTGATGACGCTGGACGAGTCCGGCCGGGTGCACCGGCCGCGGCTCTTCCATCCCCGGCCGCTGCCGGCCATGCAGCCGCGCCCGGTGCTGTGGGCCCGCCGGGGCGGTCATCCCGGGAACGCCCGGGTCAGGACACGGCCGGCCCGGTCACGTACCGCCCCCGGTCGTCGTAGGGCCAGACGTTGGGCAGGCAGCCGTGCATGCCCTTGATCTGCTGCATCATCACGGGGGCCGGCCGCCCCGCGCCGGGGCAGCCGACGTGGCCGTGGCCGAGGAAGTGGCCGACCTCGTGGTTGATGATCAGAGCCCGGTAGTCCTTGACCCGGTGGGCGTAGACGGGGGTCGCCAGCAGCCAGCGGCGGAGGTTCACCATGACGTTCTTCGCCACGTCGCAGTTGACCTCGCCTCCGGTGTCCAGCCCGTACTGCCCGCAGATCTTGTCCACCGTCCCGGGGGTCGCCACCCGGACCACGAAGTCGGCCGGACCGCTCGACACCCGCTCGAAGGCCGAGCGGCCGTCGGCGGTCCAGCCGCGCGGGTCGGCCAGGATCCGGTCGACCTGCCGGGCGACGTCCGTCGGCGACAGGTTGATACCGGTCTCGACGTCGACCCGGTAGCGCAGGACGGTTCCCGACCCGACCGCACCGCTGCCGCCGGCCGCGGTGATGAACGTGCCCGGTCCCGTGGCCGGGATGTCGGGGGTGGGGGTGGGGGTGGGGGTGGGCGAGGTGTGCGGGCTCGGGGAGGCGGAGGTGGTGGGCGGGGCGGACGTCGGCGCGGTGGAGCCGAGACGGCCGGACCGGGCCCGCTCGGTGGGCCCGCTCCGAGCGCCCGTACCGGACGAGCTCCCGTCCACGGCCACGAACCCGGCGGCCCCCAGGACGGTCAGCGCGGCCAGGACTCCCCAGAGCGGCCCCTTGTACGACCGCCTGCGGGCGACGGCGTGCGAGGAGCCGCCGCGGCGACGGCCACGGGAGGAACGTGCGGTACGCGTGGTCATGACCGTCAGGCTGTGATCGGAATGTGATCGGACCTGGCGCAAACGATAACGAAGAGATAACGGACGGGATGCCGCGCGACTATATGATCATCCCGTAACAAACGCACAGCTGTGCGGATCCCCTGCGGATACTGAGCGCATGCCACGCGTTCTGCTGATCGAAGACGACCGTGCCGTGCGGGAGGGGGTGGCCCTCGCCCTGCGCCGCCAGGGTCACGAGGCCGCCGCCGTCGCGACCGGGGAGGACGGGCTGGAACGGGTACGGTCCTTCCGGCCGGACGTCGTGGTGCTGGACCTCATGCTGCCCGGGCTGCCCGGCCTCGACGTGTGCCGGCGGATCCGCGCCCTCGACCCGACGCTGCCGATCGTCATGGCGACCGCGCGCGGCGACGACGAGGACATCGTCGTGGGGCTGGAAGCGGGCGCCGACGACTACGTGGTCAAGCCCGTGCGGGCGCGGGTGCTGGAGGCGCGGATCCGTGCGGTGCTGCGCCGCGCGGGCGGGCCGCCCGCCGAGGGCGGCATACCGAAGATCGACACCTACGGGGACCTGACGGTCGACCGGGCCGGGCTCTCGGTCACCCGCGGCGGCGAACCGGTCCCGCTCGCCCCGTCCGAACTCCGCCTGCTGCTCCTGCTGTCCGCCTCGCCCGGCCAGGTGTTCAGCCGTCAGCAGTTGCTGGAGGCGGTCTGGGAGCACAGCTACCACGGGGACGCCCGGCTGGTGGACGCCTGCGTCCGGCGGCTGCGCGCGAAGCTGGGCGAGCCTCCGCGCGAGCCGCGGTACATCCAGACCGTGCGCGGCTTCGGCTACCGCTTCGCGGCGCGGTGAGAGGCCTCCGGCGTCCCCGGCTCCCCCAACTGCGCGGCCTGCGGGTCCGGCTGGTGCTCGCCTTCACGCTCGTCGCCGCCGTCACGGCGGCCACCACCGGCGCCCTGACCTTCCGCGAGGCCCGCACCGGCGTGCTCCAGCAGAGCCAGGACGCGGTGATCCAGCAGCTGCGCGCCCAGGTCGGCCGCCTCGCCCCGGACCTCGCCTTCCCGCCGGGCCAGGGGGAACTGGGGCGGCTGGCGGCGGAGGTGGCCCGCGCCGACCCCTCCGGGAGCTGGCGGGTCCTGGTCACGTACGGCGGTCTGAGCGCCACCTCCGTCCCCGGCGACCCCTTCCGGGAGCTGACGCCCGCGCTGCGCGGGTCCGTGGAGTCCGGGATGGCCACCGTGTTCCAGCGGGTGGCCGTCGGCGACCGCACCGCGCTCGTCGTCGGCATGTCGGTCACCTTCGCCGAGGCCCCCGCCAAGGGCGTGTACGCCTCCGGGATACATGTCTTCCTGACGGTGCCGCAGACCACGGAACGCGCATACGTCGACGCCCTGGTCACCGCCGCCGAACGGGCCGCCGTGCCCGCGCTGACGCTCGCCGTGCTGCTGGCGCTGCTCGCCGCGCGCGGGGTGCTGCGCCCGGTACGGGCCCTGCGCCGCGCCACCCGCAGCATCGCCGAGGGACACCTCGACACCCGGCTCGCCGTCGACGGGTCCGACGAACTCGCCGATCTGTCCCACACGTTCAACGAGACGGCCGCCGCGCTGGAGAAGTCGGTGGCCGAGCTGCGCGGCATGGAGGCCCGGGCCCGCCGGTTCGCCGCCGACGTGTCGCACGAACTGCGCACCCCGCTCGCCGCCATGTCCGCCGTCACCGACGTCCTCGACGAGGACGCCGCCCGCCTGGACCCGGACACCGCCACCGCCGTCCGCCTGATCAGCGAGGAGACCGTGAAGCTGGCCCGGCTGGTGGACGACCTCATGGAGATCTCCCGCTTCGACGCGGGTGCCGCCGTACCGCACCTGGACGAGATCGATCTCGCCGAGTCGCTGCGGCGCACGCTCGACGCCCGCGCCTGGACCGGCCAGGTCGACGGTGACCTGCCGGCCCCCGGCACCCTGCGCGGCCGGGTCGACCCGCGCCGTCTGGACGTCGTCGTCGCCAACCTGGTCGGCAACGCCCTGCGGCACGGCGCCCGGCCCGTGACCCTGCGTCTGCACGAGGCCGGGGAGTCCGGCGGGGCGCGGGTCGCGGTGATCGAGGTGCTGGACAGCGGGCCGGGCATCCCGGACGACGTCCTGCCGTACGTCTTCGAGCGGTTCTACAAGTCGGACGCCGCCCGCACCCGCACCGAGGGCAGCGGGCTGGGCCTCGCGATCACCGCGGAGAACGTCCGGGTGCACGGCGGCACCGTCCGCGCCGCGAACCGGCCCGAGGGGGGTGCCGTCTTCACGGTGCGGCTGCCCCTGCCGGCCGACGAGCCGCCTCGGGAGGACCAGTGGTGACCTGGCGACGCGCGGCCCGCTCCGCGCTGCTGTGGCCGGTGGCTGTGTGCGCCCTGGCCTCGTGCGGGATCCCCACGACCGGTGTGGTGCAGGCGGGCGGTCCCGCCGTCGGGGTCGTGCCGACGACACGGCTGTACTTCGTGCGGGACGGTGCCCTGGTCGGGGTCCGGCGCGGGACCGACGCGCCGGGTGACGTCGAGTCGGCGCTGCGGGACCTGCTGCGGGGCCCGACCGACGCGGAGCTCGGCAAGGGGCTGACCACCCGGCTGCCGCTGCGCGCCGGACTGCCGACGGCGGTCCCCGCGGCCCCGGTCACCGGCGGCGCCGCCTCCGCCGTACCGGAGGCGACCGGCTCGGCGGACCTCGTGACGGTGACGGTCCGCGACCACCGGATCTCCGTCGAACTGTCGGTACCGGCACGCGAGTTGGGGGATCCCGGGCTCGCGGCGGCGCAGCTCGTCTGCACGGCCGACGCGGCACAGCGCGTGGCCGCCCCCGATGCCGAACCCGATCCGGTGACGGTCACGGCGGCGGACGGCCGGCGCATCGGGGGCGCCTCCGCGCGCTGCCCCGCCGTCTGACCGGCCCGGACGCTCCTCAGCGGCGCCCGTCTACGGAGGTCCGCCGACTCGCCGCACCGCCCTGGCGGTCAGGTGTCGCGCGACGCCGCGAGCCGGGTCCGCAGGGCCGTGGCGATCTGTTCCGCCGCGGTGAGCTGGTCCGGGGTGAGTGCGGAGACGAACAGTTCGCGTACGGCGCGCAGATGAGGAAGGGACGCGTTTCGGAAGGCCTCCGCGCCCTCGGGTGTGAGCACCACCTCGGCGCCCCGGCTGTCGGTGGCGCACTCCTCGCGCCGGATCAGTCCCCGCCGCTCCATGCGCCCGATCTGGTGCGAGAGCCGACTGCGCTCCCAGCCGACCCGGACGGCCAGCTCGGAGGAGCGCAGGCGCCGCCCGTCCGACTCCCGCAACGCGAGGAGCACGGCGTAGTCGCCGGACGACAGGGCGCTCTCGTGCTGCAGGCGGGAGGAGAGCTCGGAGCGGAGCACCTCCGTCGCCTCGATGAAGTCCCGCCAGATCCGCAGTTCCTCAGCGGTGGGGTAGTCCTTCCGTCGCGCTGCCATCGTGCCGCCACCCCCGTCCTAGTTGACACGTCAATCATATCGGGGGGATGATTGACACGTCAATTAAGCAGGAGGAGTCCATGACCGCCCAGGGATTCGAACTGGGGCTCAACTCGTTCGGCGAGGTCGAGACCGTCCGCCTGATCGTCGAGGAGGCCAGGCTCGCCGAGTCCGTCGGGCTCGACGTCTTCAGCGTCGGCGAGCACTACCACCGCGACGGAGCGCATCCGGCTCGGCACCGCGGTGACCGTGCCGAGCACCAACGACCCTGTGCGGCTGTACAGGGAGTTCGCCACCCTGGACGCCGTCTCCCGGGGGCGCGCCCAGCTCGTCCTCGGGCGGGCGTCGGCCACCGACTCGTTCCCGCTCTTCGGCTACGACCTCGCCGACTACGAGGAGTTGTTCGAGGAGAAGCCCGACCTGTTCCTGCGCCTGCAGCGTGAGGAGAGCGTGACCTGGTCGGGCAGGTTCCGGCCGCCCCTCGTCGAGCAGCGGCTGCATCCGCGGATGCCGGCCGGTGGCATCCCCACCTGGATCGGGGTGGGCGGCAGCCCCGACTCCGTGGTCCGCGCGGCTCGTTACGGTCTGCCGCTGATGCCGGCCGTCATCGGCGGGCACCCGCAGCGCTTCGCCGCCCATGTCGAGCTCTGCCACCGCGCGTTGGACCAGTTCGGGCACGCCCCGCAGCCGGTCGCCCAGGACTCCCTGGGACTTGTCGCGGACACCGACGAGGAGGCAGTCGAGACCTGGTGGACGTACTGGCAGCCGGTGGCGGCACAACTCGCCGAGGAACGCGGCTTCCACCGGCCGACCCGTGAGCGCTGTCTGCAGGAGGTCGACAGGGGCGCGCTCTTCGTCGGATCGCCCGAGACCGTCGCCCGTAAAATCGTCACGATGGCCCATGATCTGCGGCTCAGCCGCTTCGACCGCAAGTACGACGTCATGAACCTGCCCCGCGAGGCCCGGGCCCGCACCATCGCGCTGCTGGGCCGCGAAGTCGCCCCGCGGGTACAGGAACTGCTCACCAAGGAGCCCCTCCATGTCTGAACTCGTCTTCGGCCTCGACACCTTCGGCGATGTGCCGCAGGACGACTCGGGGAACCCGGTGTCCGACGCCAGGGCCATCCGGCAGGTCGTCGACGAGGCGGTGCTCGCGGAGGAGACCGGCGTCGACGTCATCGCCCTCGGGGAGCACCACCGCCCGGAGTTCGCGATCTCGACGCCGGAGACCGTCCTCGCCGGCATCGCCACGCGTACCGAGCGGATCCGGCTGGCCTCCGGCGTGACCGTGCTGAGCTCCGACGACCCGGTCCGGGTCTTCCAGCGCTTCGCCACCGTGGACGCGCTCTCCAACGGCCGCGCCGAGGTCATCCTCGGACGCGGCTCCTTCACCGAGTCGTTCCCGCTCTTCGGCTACGACCTCGCCGACTACGACGTGCTGTTCGAGGAGAAGATCGAGCTCTTCGCCAAGCTGCTGGAGGAGAAACCCGTCACCTGGAGCGGCACCAAACGGGCGCCGCTCGACGGCGCCGACGTCTTCCCCAAGACCGAGTCGGGGCACCTGACCACCTGGGTCGGGGTCGGCGGCACACCCCAGTCGGTCATCCGCACCGCGCGCTACGGCTTCCCGCTCATGATCGCCATCATCGGCGGCAGCCCGGAGCGGTTCGCGCCGTACATCGACCTCTACCAGCGGGCCGCCGACCAGTTCGGTACGACCGCCCATCCGGTCGGGATGCACTCGCCCGGCTTCATCGCCGACACGGACGAGGAGGCCCGGGAGCAGCACTGGCAGTACTACCGGGTGATCCGGGACCGGATCGGCGCGCAGCGCGGCTGGCCGCCGGTGCGCAAGGAGGAGTACGCGGCCGAGATCGAGCACGGCTCCCTCTACGTCGGCTCCCCCGAGACGGTCGCCCGCAAGATGGCCCGCGCGATCAAGGCGCTCGGCGTCGGCCGGTTCGACCTCATCTACACCAGCGGGAACCAGCCGATCAGCGCCCGCCTGCGCGCCGTCGAGCTGTACGGCACCAAGGTGATCCCGATGGTCCGCGAACTGCTCGCGGACTGACGCCATGAACGGAGTGGACATGGAGACCACCGGCGTACGCACCGTCGGCATCCTGGGCGCGGGCAAGGTCGGTACCGTGCTGGCGCGGCTCGCGGTGGCGGCCGGGTACCGCGTGCTCATCGCCGGTTCGGGCGATCCCGCCGAGATCGCCCTCACCGTCGAGGTGCTCACCCCCGGCGCGGTCCCGGTCACGGCCGCGCGGGCCGCGGCGGAGGCGGACCTGGTCGTCCTGGCGCTGCCCCTCGGCAAGTACCGCACCGTGCCCGCCGAAGCGCTGCGGGGCAGGCTCGTCGTCGACGCGATGAACTACTGGTGGGAGGTCGACGGCGTCCGCGAGGACCTCACCGACCCGCTCACCTCGTCGAGCGAGACCGTGCAGGCGTTCCTGCCCGGGGCGCGCGTGGTCAAGGCGTTCAACCACATGGGGTACCACGACCTGGAGGACGGGGCACGGCCGGCGGGGACGCCGGGGCGCAGGGCGATCGCGATCGCCGGTGACGATCCGGACGACCTCACCGCCGTCGCGGACCTCGTCGACGCGCTCGGCTTCGACCCGGTGGTGGCGGGCCCGCTCGCCGCGGGGGTGCGGCTGGAACCGGGCACCGAGCCCTTCGGCGCCAACACCGACGCGGCGGAGCTGCGCGGGATGCTCGACCGGTTCCCGGAGTCCGACCGCGGCCGCACGGTGATCGCCGCCCGGGCGGCCGCCGAGTCCGCCGCCTGATCAGGAAGCGAACGGCACAAGACCCGCCGGGACCTCGTCCCTCCCGGCGGGGTGCCGCCACACCCCCTCGGCGGCCAGCCGGGGCAGCACCCCCTCGCCGAACCAGTACGCCTCCTCCAGGTGCGGATACCCGGAGAGGACGAACTCCTCGATCCCCAGCGCCGCGTACTCCTTGATCCGCGCGGCCACCTCGTCGTGCGAGCCGACCAGCGCGGTCCCGGCGCCGCCGCGTACCAGCCCGATGCCCGCCCACAGGTTGGGGTGGATCTCCAGCGCGTCCCGTCGGCCGCCGTGCAGCGCCAGCATCCGCTGCTGCCCCTCGGACTCGCTCCGGCCGAGCCCCGCCTGCACCGAGCGCACGGTCTCCGCATCGAAGCCGTCCAGCAGCCGGTTCGCCTCGGTCCAGGCCTGCTCGGAGGTGTCCCGGGTGATGACATGCAGCCGGATCCCGAACCGGAGGGTGCGCCCCTCCTTCGCCGCCAGGCCCCGGATCCAGGCGATCTTCTCGGCCACCTGGGCCGGGGGTTCCCCCCAGGTCAGGTACACGTCCACGTACCGGGCCGCGATCTCCCCCGCGATCGGCGAGGACCCGCCGAAGTACACCTCGGGCACCGGCTCCGGCACCCGGGCCAGCCTGGCGTCCTCGACCCGGAGGTGCTCCCCCGCCAGATCGACGGCCCTGCCCTCCCACAACCCCCGTACGACGTCCAGGAATTCACCGGTACGACGGTATCGCGCGTCCTTGTCGAGGAAGTCGCCGTAGGCGCGCTGCTCGTGGCTCTCGCCCCCGGTCACCACGTTGAGCAGCAGCCGCCCGCCGGTCTGCCGCTGGAACGTGGACGCCATCTGCGCGGCGAGCGTGGGCGAGACGAAGCCCGGCCGGAAGGCGACCAGGAACTTCAGCCGTTCGGTGTGTTGACTGACCATGGCGGTGGTCAGCCAGGCGTCCTCGCACCAGGCGCCGGTGGGGGTGAGCGCGCCCACGAAGCCGAGGTCCTCGGCGGCCCTGGCGATCTGGCTCAGGTAGGCGACCGTCGGCGGCCGGTCCCGTCCGGAGGCGGTCGCCGGGGTGCCGTGGCCGCCGCCGACGACATGGCGGCTGTCCCCGTTGGTGGGCAGGAACCAGTGGAAGGTGAGGGACACGAGGGGCTCTCCGTTCGTGAGTGTCCGTCAGAGCAGGCCATGGCGGGGCGGCGGCGTGCCGCCCAGCACGTACCGGCCGATGTGCTGGATCTTCCAGCGGGTCGGATCGTGCAGGGTGTGGGTGCGGGCGTCCCGCCAGTGCCGGTGCAGGTTCAGGGAGTTGAGGGCCGAGCGGGTGCCGGACACCTCGAACAGCGCCCCGGCCACCTCGACGGCGGCGTCGGCCGCGGTCACCTTCGCGACGGCCACGGCGATGGACGCCTCGGCGGCCGACGCGTCGGTGAGGTCCGCGCGGGCCGCGTCGACCGCGCGGGCGGCCTCCCGCAGCAGCGCCTCGGACGCCCGTACCCGCAGGGCGAGTTCACCGAACCGCTGGATCAGCAGCGGGTCCTCGGCGGCGGTCTCCATCCCGCTCTCGAACCAGGGCCGGCTCCTGGTGCGGACGAACTCCACGGCCTCGGCCAGCGCTCCCCCGGCGATCCCCACGTCGATGGCGGCGTGCAGCAACTGGGCGACCGCACCGTGCAGTTGCGGTCCCCGGAAGGTGAGGTAGTGGGGCAGCACCCGGTCGGCGGGCACGGGGACTCCGTCCAGCCGGACGGTGCCACTGGCGGTCGTCCGCTGGCCCATGCCGTCCCAGTCGTCGACGACGGTGAGGCCGGGGGCGTCCCGGGGGACGTACGCCACATGGAGGTCGTCGTCCTCGGTGCGGGCCAGGACCGGGATCCAGTCGGCGAACAGGGCACCGGTGGAGTAGTGCTTGACGCCCCGCAGCAGATACGACCCGTCCGCCGACCGCTCCAGCCGGGTCCGGATGTCCTGGACGTGTTTGGTGCCGGCCTCGGACTGCGCGTTCCCGAACCGGGCGCCCGCGAGCAGCTCCGCGAAGAAGAACTTCTGCTGCTCCTCCGTGCCCTGACGGCGGATCACGTTGACGTACGCGAAGTGGCTCTGCGGGATCTGGGCGAGGCTGGCGTCGGCCGAGCCGAGCAGCCGGAAGATCTCCGCGAGGGTCAGGGCGCCGACGTCGGCGCCGCCGTGCTCGGCGGGCACCGTCACGGCGAGCAGGCCGGAGGCCGACAGCCGGTCCAGCTCGGCGCGGGGCAGCCTGCGTTCGGTGTCCCGTACGGCGGCCCCGGCGCGGAACGCGTCGGCGAGGGCCGCCGCCACGGCGAGGGCCTCCGTGTCGTCGGCGATGACGTGGGCGGTCACCGGTTCAGCTCGCCGCGGCGAGGACGGGCGTGCCGCCGAGCGCGGCGGAGAACCGGTCGACGACCGGCGTGAGCGCCTCGACGACGGCCGGTGCGAGGGCGAGCGAGCCGTCCTCCCGCACGGTGATGTCCTTGTCGAGGGTGAACCAGCCCTGGACGATGTGGGCGGCGCCCATGGAGTTGAGGACCGGGCGGAGGGCGTAGTCGATGGCGAGGACATGCGCGGTGGTGCCGCCGGTGGCCAGGGGCAGCACGGTCTTGCCGGTGAGGGCGTACTGCGGGAGCAGGTCCAGCAGGGCCTTGAGGACCCCGGAGTAGGAGGCCTTGTAGACCGGGGTGCCGACCACGACCCCGTCGGCGCGCGCGAACAGCTCGGTCGCCTCGACGATCGCGGGATGCCGGAAGTCGGCGCCGAGCAGTGCCTCGGCCGGGATGGTGCGCACGTCCAGCGGGACGACCTCGTGCCCCTGGGCGGTCAGCCACTGGTCCAGGTGGCGCAGCAGCTTCCCGGTCCGCGAGGAGGCGGAGGGGCTGCCGGAGACGGAGAGAACGGTGGCCATGGGTGCCTCTTTCGTGGTGAGGGGTCGGTCAGACGGACTCGCGGTCGGCCTCGCGGGCCTCCAGCTCCCGGACCAGGGGCAGCACGCGCTTGCCGAAGTACTCGACCTCCTCGTGGTAGTGGAGGAAACCGAGCAGGAGGAGGTCGACGCCGAGCTTCTTGTAGGCGACGATCCGCTCGGCGATCTGCTCGGGGGTGCCGATGAGACCGGCGCGGAAGCCGTCGTTGTACTGGACGAGGTCCTCGAAGGTGGAGTCCTGCCACATGCCCTTGCCGTCGGCGGCGGACTGCCCGGCCTGCTTGACGGCGGCGCCGAAGCCCTCGACGGCCTCGCTGTCGGCCTTGGCGATGATCTCGCGGAGGGTGTCGCGGGCCTCGGCCTCGGTGTCGCGGGCGATGAGGAAGCCGTTGAGGCCGAACTTCGGTGCCCGGCGGCCCGCTTCGGCGGCGGACTTTCGGACGTCGTTGATCTGCTCGGTCACCCCGTCGAAGTCCTTGCCGTTGGAGAAGTACCAGTCGGAGACCCGGCCGGCCATGGCCCGGGCGGCGGTGGAGTTGCCGCCCTGGAAGATCTCCGGGTGCGGGCGCTCGGGGGTGCCCAACGGCTTGGGCTTGAGGGAGAAGTCACGCAACCGGTAGAAGTCACCGGCGAGTTCGGTGTGGTCCTCGGTCCAGATCCGGCGCAGCGCTGTGATGAACTCCTCGGCACGGCGGTAGCGTTCGTCGTGCTCCAACCAGGGCTCGCCGAGCGCGGTGAACTCGCCCTTGAACCAGCCGGAGACGACGTTCACGGCGAAGCGGCCGTTCGACAGATGGTCGGCGGTGGCGCCGAGTTTGGCGAGGACACCGGGGTGCCACAGGCCGGGGTGGACGGCGGCGATGACCTTCAGACGCTCGGTGGCGAGCAGCAGCGCGAGGCTGAAACTGGTCGACTCGTGCTGGTACTCGGCGCCGTAGCTGGCCATGTAGCGGACCTGGCTGAGCGCGTACTCGAAGCCGTTGTTCTCCGCGAGGACGGCGAGTTCGCGGTTGTAGTCGTACCCCCAGTCGGTGCGTTGTTCGATCTTGCTGGTGACGAGTCCTCCGCTGACGTTGGGGACCCAATAGGCGAATTTCACGGGCGCGGGCATGCGGAACTCCTGTTGCGGAATGTTTTCGGGCGCGCCAAATTCAAGGGGTGGGCAAGCACAATGAATTCAGGCGGGAAAAGGAGAGAACGCGGCGGATCGCAGGGGGATGATCAGGCCGCGGCGCGACAGGAGGCGCTGGAGACGCGCGCGAGGTCGACGTGGCGTCGCCGCGTGAGGTCCAGTCGCATCTTCATGTCGTCGATGGTCGCAGTCGGCGCTCAGGGCCGTCAAGGAAAACCCGACCGTTCTCGCATCGCGGACCATGGGATTTCACGAACGTGTGACAGGGGAACCCTTGAACGCACCCCGATAAGCCGCGCATTCTGCCGGGGTGCGGACCGAACAACTGGAATACATAGCGGCCGTGACCCGGCTCGGCTCACTGCGCCGGGCGGCCGACGAACTGCGCCTGTCGCAGCCCGCGTTGAGCGAGACCGTGCGGAACCTGGAGCGGGAGCTGGGCGTCGACCTGCTGGAGCGCAAACGCACCGGGGCGACGATGAGCGCGGCCGGGCAGGAGCTGATGCCGCGCATCGTCGAGGTGCTGGAGGCGGTGGACCGGCTGCGGGTGGCGGCCGGCGAGCAGCACCGCATCAGCCGGATGGTGCGCGTCGGCACCGTCAACGCGGCGACCGTGCCGCTGCTCATCCCGGTGCTGCGGGACTTCCGGGCCGCCCATCCGGTCACCCAGGTCGAGGTGGTGGGCGCGCAGCAGACCGAGATCCACCGGGGTCTCGCCGAGGGTGGTTTCGACCTGGGCCTGGTGAACCAGCTCGACGGCGACGACGTGCCCGCCGGTTTCGAGGCCACCGAACTGCTGCGCGGGCGGCCGGTGGTGTGCGTACGGCCGGACAGCCCGCTCGCCGGCCGGGACGAGGTGTCGGCCGACGATCTGCTCACCGTGCCGCTGATCGCCATGCGCACGGGCTATGTGATGCACCGCTATGTGCACCGGCTGCTGGCGGGCCGTGCCCCGGCCTTCTCGTACTCGACCGACGGTGCCGAGATGGGCAAGCTGATGGTCGCGGAAGGGCTCGGGGCGACGGTGCTGCCGGACTTCAGCGTGGTCGGGGACCCGCTGGAGCGCGCCGGGACGCTCGTGTGCCGGCCGCTGGCGGACGACTCCACCCGGGTGCTGCTCATGCTCCAGCGCCGGCGGGCCGAGTCGGTCCCGCAGGCGGCGCGGGACCTGCACGAGACGTTCGTGCGCCGGGCGGGCGAGCTGGGCGGCGGCTCGGTCAGTGGGCGTCGACCTGCTGCCAGCTCATCGCCGTGACCTTGGTGGCCTTCGCCGTGAGTACGGCCGCGCCCTGCCCCTGGAACACATCGGTGATCACCGGGCCGCGGTGCGCTCCCAGCGCGGACTCCTCGTCGGTGGGCACCAGTTCGCGGCTGGACCGGTAGACCTCCTTCACCAGTTGCTCCTGGTTGTGCGCGACCGGGAACAGCGCGAGGACGCCCCCGTCGGCGGTGCGCAGCGCGTACACGCTGGTGCCGGCCGGGGTCTTGGTGAAGAACCGCTTGGTGGCGATGCCGTCGGCCGTGCCGTGGGCGGTGCTGTCCCGGTAGATCTTGGCGGCCTCGTCGACCAGCTTGGTGGTGGCGAGGTTCTTGCCGGCCTTGGCGCCTCCGGTCGCGTACAGGTCGTCGAAGGCGGCGCCGACACCGGCCGGGGCGAACGCGCCGACCTTGGCGGCGGGATCGACGGCCTCGGCCAGGCCGTGCGCGTCGAGAGCGGGCTTCGGCAGGGGCTGCCCGTCGTCGGCCCACACGGACATCACCATCTTGTAGGCGCCGTCCACCTTGTCGAAGACCAGCAGTACCGAGGAGTGGCCGTCCTCGCTGGACGTGGCCGTGACCGCGAACCAGCTGCCCTTCGCCGGGATCACGTACTGACGGTCCTGGTAGGAGAAGGGCTTGCGGTAGGCCTTCTTGTCCTTGGCCGACCAGGTCGGCGCGAGCGCGTAGGTGGCCTGGTCCATCGCGTAGGCCTGGCCGCCCTCGACCGTGGCCAGGAGCTTCGCGTCCAGGCCCGCGTTGGCCTCGTTGTTGACCTTCTCGTAGGTGTCGACGACCTTCCGGGCGGCCGCCCGGCCGAGCACGCCCTGCGGAGTGGCGGCGGCGCTGCTGCTCGGGGCGGAGGCCGCGTCGGTGTCCGAGCCCGCGCCGCACGCCGTGAGCGCGAACACGAGCGTGGCACCGACGACCGCCGCCCCAGGACGTGACGAGCGGGCGCGGCGGGTCATGAATCGGGACATGGGGCAGTGATCTCCTCGAACGCACTGACGCGGAGGGGGCGGTGGTGGCATGCGCACGGCCGCTGCCCGCCGGACGGTCGGACCGCGGCACGTCTGCGCGCGCCCCTGGGTGATGCCGATGCGTCTCCTGCGTCCCCGTTGCCCCCGTGTGGCCTCTGCCGGCCTGTGGTCACCCTAGCGACCGAACATGCACATGCCGCAAGCCGGTTCCGTGACGCCTCGGCCGTCCGCGCGCGATCCTCACGCGAAGCACACAAGTGGGGCCCCGCCTCACGGCGTTCCGGGAGCCCCGACCGGGTCGGCGGCGTCCGACTCGCTCGCCGCGATGGCGACGAAGCGCCGGATGGCCTCCACGGGCATGTCGAGCCCCTCGGAGGCGGAGCGCTCGTCGCCGAACACCTGCACCGCGTCGGCGACGGCCACGGCCAGCTCGGCCTCCGCCTTGCGGGCCTTGACCTCGGCCTTGTCCACCGTGTCGACCACCGCCAGCTGGCGGCGCTGCTTCTCCTGGAGCCGCTGCTTGCGGGAGAGGGACCTGTCGGGGCTCTGCACAGTCATGACCAAGATCATAAACGCGTCCCGACATCCGCGTGAAATCGCCAACTCCGCCTCATCGGCGCCCGGTTCGCCTCCGGTCCGCTCAGCGGCCGTGCGGCGCGAGCGTCTCGCCGAAGCGGGCGCCGGGGACGGGAGCGCGCAGCGTGCCGCCGTCGAAGGACCAGGAGCGGTTGAAGGAGAGGCCGCCGGAGGTGGCCGGGAGGACCCACGCGCCACCGTTGCCGCCGTTCTCGCCGGGGGCGCCGACGACCAGACTGGCCCGCTTGTCACGGTCCGCGTCGATCAGCCGCACCGCGCCGCCGAAGCGGTCCCCCTGCTCCGGGACGCCGGGGACCGCCCGCGGGCTCTGGCTCACGACCCGGACGCCCTCGGTGGACAGTCCGCTCGCGGAGCCGCGCAGCACCCACACGGTGCCCGCGTCGGCGGCGGCGCCGACGTCGTTGCCGGGCGCGCCGATCGCCACCTCGTCATAGCCGTCCCCGTCGACGTCGCGGGCGGTGACGGCGGCGCCGAAGCGGTCACCGGTCCTGTTGACGCCCGGGACGCCCGGTGAGTTCTGCGTCCAGAACTGGCGGTTGTGGCCGCCGGTCGCGCTGCCCGGCCCGGACGGTCCGCCGAAGTGGACGTAGACGACCCCGGCGCCGGACGGGCGCCCCTGGGAGTCGCGCTCGTCGGGCGAACCGACGACGACGTCGGCGTAGCCGTCCTTGTCGACATCGCCCGACGCGCCGACCGGGCCGCCCCCGGACAGCTCGTAGTGGTCCGCCCAGCCGCCCCGGCTGCCGGAGACGTACACGGCCCTGCCGTACACGCCCGCCGTGTCGTAGGTGCCGCTGCCGAGGATGACGATGTCGTCCGCGCGGTCCTTGTTGTAGTCGCCCATGGTGAGGGCGGTGGGGCGGAAGTCCGCGGGCACGAACCTGGAGAGCGGGTTGTGGTCGGTCACCATCTGCCGGCCGCGGGAGGTGACCTCGAAGCCGAAGGCCCACAGGGAGTCCTTGGACAGGATCGCCACGGACGAGTCGTCGACCTTGAACCAGCCGGCCGCCAGGCCCGTGCCGAAGCGGTTGCCCGCCACCGGGGTGATCTCCCGCAGCCGGCGGCTGCCGGTGGCGCGCAGCCCGCCGGCCGAGCCGAACAGCACGGTGGCCGACCCCGCGTCGACCGCCGCGCCGATGTCCTTGCCGGGCGCGCCGACGATGAGGTCGTCGAAGCCGTCCCGGTCGACGTCGGCGGTGGCGGTGGCCTGCCCGAATCCGTCGCCGGTCGCGGCGAGGCCCTCGACGCCGGGGGTGCTCATGCTGAAGGTCGCCCGGCGGGCGGTGGACAGTCCGCTCGCGGAGCCGTAGAGGACGGCCACGTAACCGGCGCCCTTCTTTCCGCTGACCGTGCCGCCCGGCGCGGAGACCACGAGGTCGCGGTAGCCGTCGTTGTTGAAGTCGTCGTGCGTGATGGGCGCGGGCGGGGCGGCGGCGGACGGGGCCGCCGCGGTGATCGTGGCGCCGGTCGTCAGCAGCAGGGTCGCGGCGACCGTGCCGGCCGTCCGGCCGGTCCCGCTTCCGGTGAAGGGTCTCTTGCTCCGCACGACGGGGCTCCCGGGATGGCTGCGTGGCCGGGCACGGAAGGGCGGGGGGACGGCGCGGGGGCCCGTTCCCCGCCGCCATGTGTGGGACACCCGGACCGGCCGCAGGGTTGTGCCCGGTGCGGTCAGGCGGAGGGGGGCTGCCGGATCCAGCCCAGGGAGCGTTCGACGGCGCGCTGCCAGTTGTCGTACTCGGCCTCCCGGTGGCCGGGGTCCATGTCGGGCAGCCAGCGGGCGGCCGGGTGCCAGTTGCGGCGCAGCACCTCGAGGTCCGACCAGTAGCCGGCGGCGAGCCCGGCGGCGTAGCCGGCGCCCAGGGAGACCGTCTCGGAGACCATGGGCCGTACGACGGGCACGTCGAGCACGTCGGCGACGAACTGCATGAGCAGGTTGTCCGCGGTCATGCCGCCGTCCACCTTCAGTTCCTTCAGCGCCACCGAGGAGTCGGCGTTCATGGCGTCGACGACCTCGCGGGTCTGCCAGCCCGTGGCCTCCAGGACGGCCCGGGCCAGGTGCCCGCTGGTGATGTAGGAGGTGAGGCCGACGATGACGCCGCGGGCGTCGCTGCGCCAGCGGGGTGCGAACAGTCCGGAGAAGGCCGGGACGATGTAGCAGCCGCCGTTGTCCTCGACGGTCCGGGCGAGCGTCTCGATCTCCGGCGCGCTGTTGATCAGTCCGAGACGGTCGCGGAACCACTGGACCAGGGCGCCGGTGACGGCGATCGACCCCTCCAGGGCGTAGACCGGCGGCCGGTCCCCGATCTTGTAGGCGACCGTGGTGAGCAGTCCGTGCCGGGACCGTACGAGGTCGGTACCGGTGTTGAGCAGCAGAAAGCTGCCCGTTCCGTAGGTGCACTTGGCCTCACCCGGGGAGAAGCAGGTCTGGCCGAACAGGGCCGCCTGCTGGTCGCCGAGCGCGGCGGTGATGGGCACCCCGGCGAGCACCGCGCCGGCCTCGCCGTAGGTCTCGGCGTTGGACCTGATCTCGGGCAGCATCGGCCGGGGGACGCCGAAGAACGCCAGGAGTTCCTCGTCCCACGCGAGGGTGTGGATGTTCATCAGCATGGTGCGGCTGGCGTTGGTGGCGTCGGTGATGTGCAGGCCGCCGTCGGCGCCGCCGGTGAGGTTCCAGATCAGCCAGCTCTCGATCGTGCCGAACAGCACCTCACCGTTCCCGGCACGCTCTTCCAGGCCCTTGACGTGGTCGAACAGCCAGCGGATCCGCAGGGCCGAGAAGTAGGTGGAGGGCGGCAGGCCACAGCGGTCGAGGAAGTACTCCTCGCCGGGATCCCGTCGTAGGTCCTCGACCAGCGGTGCCGTGCGGGTGTCCTGCCAGACGATCGCCCGGCCCAGCGGGACGCCCGTGCGCGGGTCCCAGAGCACGGTGGTCTCCCGCTGGTTGGCGATGCCGATGGCGGCGACCTGGTCCGCCCCGACAGCCGCACCGGACCCGGACAGGGCGTCGGCCACCACCCGGCGCAGGTTCTGCCAGATCTCGACGGCGTCGTGCTCGACCCAGCCGGGCTTGGGAAAGTGCTGCTGGTGCTCCCGCTGTGCGACGGACACCAGCCGACCGCCCCGGTCGAACAGGATGCAGCGCGTGGAATTGGTGCCCTGATCGATGGACATCACATACCGTTCCACCATGATCGGGTCCGCCTTCCGAGGTCGCGGAGGGAGCAGGGGGCGCAAGGGGAGCAGGGGCACTTACCAGCGGGCGGCTCCGAGGTCCCGGGAGATCGCCCGCGCGGCCTCCCGGATCAGTGTGATCAGGGTGGGCCGGGGGTGGCCCTGGCTGTCGCAGATCCGCTCGACCGGCCCGGACAGCCCGATGGCGCCGACGACGAGGCCGCCGTGCCCCCGGATCGGCACGGCGAGTCCGGCCTCGCCCATGCTCATTTCCTGGGCCTCGACGGCCCAGCCCTGTTCCCGGACCTCGGCGAGCGCCCGGGTGAGCTGCCCCGGCGTGACCAGGGTGTGCCGGGTGTAGGCCTCCAGGCCCGATTCCAGGGCGGAGTCGAGGGGCGCGGTCCCGTAGGCCAGCAGGATCTTGCCCAGCGAGGAGGCGTGCAGCGGCAGCAGTGAGCCCACGTCCAGGGTCTGGAGCGTGTCGTCCGGCCGGAACACGTGGTGGACGACCAGGACCATGCCTTCCAGGGGGGTGCCCAGGCGCACCGCCTCCCCGCTGCGGGCGGCCAGGGCGTCGGCCCAGTTGATGGAGCGGGACCGCAGTTCGTTGACGTCCAGGTAGCTCGTGCCCAGATGCAGCAGGGCGGCCCCGAGCTGGTACTTCCCGGTCGTCGCGTCCTGCTCCACGAAGTCCACGTGCTGGAGGGTGCGCAGGATGCCGTGGGCGGTTCCCTTGGCCAGCCCGAGGGAGGCCGCCACCTCACCGAGCCCGAGACGGCGAGGCCCACCCGCGAGCAGGCGCAGGATCGCGGCCGCCCGTTCGATCGACTGGACCGGACCGGCCATGAATCGAGCTTATTACCGTCCCGCCGGGACCGCCGTGCGGGCAAATCGACGCCGTAGCTGGGGCTCCGGCGGCGGCGTTCGGTAATGCCGACCCCCGTTCATTGACCCACCCGTCCCGGCTCCTTAGCGTGCAATGAGGCCCGGCAGAGCGCCGAGGCGATCGATGGCGGGCCCGCAGCGCTCACCCCTGGAGACACAAGATGACGGTAGAGCTGAACACGCTGGTACGGGAGGCACACGAACGCGTCTTCCCGATGCCGCCAGTCGCCGGTGCCGTCTCGGACGTACGTCGCCGGGCGGGCGCGGTGCTGGCCGCCTGGAAGGTGTCCCCGGAGATCGTCGAGGACGCCCTGCTGGTGGTGTCGGAACTGCTCACCAACGCGATCGTGCACGCCCTGCCCCCCGCGGTGCTGCGGCTCTCGTGGGTGCGTGGCGGCGAGATGGGCACCCTGCGCATCGAGGTCACCGACGCGGGATGCGCGCGTCCGGCGGGAGAGCCGTGCGCGGGGATCGACCCGGACGAGCACGGCCGGGGCGAGGAGATCGTGCACGCGCTGGCGACCCGCTACGGCATGAACGTCCGCCCGGGCCGGGTCACCCGATGGGCCGACCTCGTCGCGGTGTGAGATCCCGCAGCGGTGCGAAAGCGCACGCTCCCGCGCCGAGCATGAGCGCGGGCGGCTCGCACCCGGGGGCGGATTCCGCCACCCTGCCGACCGAAGTCTGTTCCGCCACCGGTCCCGGTTCCGCCGGGGCCGTTTCCGATGCCGCCGGGGCCGTTTCCGATACGGCCGGCGCGGGGGCGACCGGTTCCTCCGCGTCCCGCGTCTCGTCCGCCGCCCCCATCCGGAGCAGCAGCAGGGCCGCGTCGTCGTGCAGCCGGCCGCCCACGTGCTCCAGCAGTTCGTCGTGGACCGCGGACAGGACGTGCTCCGGCTCGTCGGACACGTGGCGCGCGACGCCTTCGGCCAGCGGGTAGAAGGCGCGGGCCCGGTCCCGGGCCTCGGTGACCCCGTCGGTGTAGAGCAGCAGCTGGTCGCCCTCGGCGAAGGGCAGGATCTCCAGGCACGGAGGCTCGCCGACCAGGGCGCGCAGGCCGAGGGGCGGAGCCGGGAAGGTTGGTTCGACCGGGACGACGTCTCCTGACGCGGATATCAGCAGCGGCGGCGCGTGCCCGCAGTTGACCATCTCCAGCCGGCCCTCGCCCGGGTGTCCCACCACGACCGCGGTGACGAAGTCGTCGGGCCCGAGGTTGCGCGCCAGGCTCGTCTCGATCCGGCCGACGACGTCGAGGAGGTCGGGCTCGTCGTAGGCGGCCTCACGGAAGACACCGAGGACGAGTGCGGCGGTCCCCACCGCCGTCAGCCCCTTGCCCCGCACGTCGCCGACGATCAGCCGCACCCCGTGCGGGGTGGACACCAGCGCGTAGAGGTCACCGCCGATCCGGGCCTCCGCCGCCGCGGCGCTGTAGCGGACCGCGACCCGGAACGGGCCCACGGTCTCCGGGACGGGCGTGAGAACGGCGTGCTGGGCGGCCTCGGCGACCGAGCGGACGGCGGCGAGCACCCGCTCCCGCCGGCCCCGCAGGGCGCTGGCCAGGGCGCTCGCCAGGGTGACGGCCAGCAGGGCCGAGAGGACGACCGCCAGCTCGCGCCCGGAGACCCCGTGCCCGGTGCCCAGCGTCGCGCCCAGCACCCCGGCGAGAAGTCCGACGCACAGCACGCCCCGGGGGCCGTTGGTGCTGGCGGCCAGCGCCGGCCCGGCGGCCAGCAGGGGCAGCCAGAACATGCCCGATCCGCCCAGCAGGTCCACGGAGCCGATGCCGGAGACGAGGAGAACCGGCACCACCGGGGTTCCGGCGGCCACTCGCTTCCTGAGCGGCCGCACCGGCCAGTGGTCGTCAGCGTGGTCTCGCGCCTGGCTCATCACTGTCCGCAATCCTCACTCGTACGAGCTGCAGTACCGACTTGTCCGTTTCATCCAGGAAAGAGGTTGCGTCGGCACGCCACAAGGAGGGGAATTTCAGATAGTGAGCGAGAGGCTTCTGGTCACGCGGTCGGCGGTCGGGATCAGGCGGGCCCGGATGTCCGCGAGCCGGGAGAGCCGATCGGCCGGCAGGGAGACGCCGAGCGAGCCGAGGACGTCGCCGCGGAGGATGGGCACGGCCACGCAGACCGTGCCCAGGGCGTACTCCTCCAGGTCCGTGACGGCCGGGTCCAGGGGCGCGGCCTCGAGCCTGCGGAGCAGCTCAGGGAGGCTGGTGATGGTCCGGGGCGTCAGGTCGGCGAGATGGTGCCGGGAGAGGTAGTCGCGGCGGGCCTCCTCGTCCAGCTCGCGCAGGACGCACTTGCCCAGCGCGGTGGCGTGTCCGGCGTCCTCGAACCCCACCCAGAGGTCGACCCGGGGCGCGCGGGGACCGTCGACGATCTCGGCGACGCTGATCTCGCCCCCCTCGTAGAACGTGAGGTAGGTGGCGGCGGACAGCTCGTCGCGCAGGGCGGCGAGCGTCGGCCGGACCCGGTTGAGCAGCGTCTGCGCGCGGCCCGCGGTGTGCAGCGTCTGCAGTTTGTCGCCGAGCACGAACCCGCCGTCGGCCAGTTTCCGCAGGTAGCCGTCGTGCACCAGGGTCCGCAGCAGGTGGTAGGCGGTCGCCAGGGGCAGCCCGGTCTCCCGTGCCAGCTGCTTGGCCGGCGCGCCGTTCTCGTGCGCGCTCACCGCCTCCAGCAGCCGGAAAGCACGCTGCACGGACATGATGAGCGTGGGGCTCTCGTGAACGCTCATGCCACCAGGGTGCGCCGGACACCCGGGAGGGGCAAGGCGCGGGGTTCCGGCGAGCCCCGCGGTGTGCCGAAACCCCCCGTCGGCACGTCCGGTGTAAGTAGTGTGATGTACATGAAGGCACTTTTGTTGTCTGGTGGCTCAGGTACCCGTTTGCGCCCCATAACCCATACCTCGGCGAAGCAACTCGTACCCGTCGCGAACAAGCCGGTGCTGTTCTACGGTCTGGAGGCGATCGCCGAGGCGGGCGTCACCGAGGTCGGGATCGTCGTGGGGGACACCGCCGAGGAGATCCGGGAGGCGGTCGGCGACGGCTCCGCGTTCGGTCTCGACGTCACCTACCTCCCGCAGGAGGCCCCGCTGGGGCTGGCGCACGCGGTGCTGATCGCCCGGGAGTTCCTGGGCGACGACGACTTCGTGATGTACCTCGGCGACAACTTCATCGTCGGCGGCATCACCGCTCTGGTGGACGCCTTCCGCGCCGAACGGCCGGACGCCCGGATCCTGTTGACGAAGGTGCCGAACCCGACCGCGTTCGGCGTGGCCGAGCTGGACCCGGCGGGCCGGGTGGTCGGCCTGGAGGAGAAGCCCGCCCGCCCCAAGAGCGAACTGGCGCTGGTGGGCGTGTACTTGTTCACCCCGGTGGTGCACGAGGCGGTCCGCGCGATCCAGCCGTCCGGGCGGGGCGAGCTGGAGATCACGGACGCCATCCAGTGGCTGATCGACACCGGGCGCGACGTGCGGTCCACGACGATCTCCGGCTACTGGAAGGACACCGGGAACGTCACCGACATGCTCGAGGTCAACCGCTCGGTCCTGGAGACCCTGGAGCGCCGGATCGACGGCACCGTCGACGACGACAGCGAGATCATCGGCCGGGTGCGGATCGAGCCCGGCGCGAAGGTGACCGGCAGCCGGATCGTCGGTCCGGTGGTCGTCGGCGCCGACACCGTGATCACGGACTCGTACGTCGGTCCCTTCACCTCGATCGCCGGTGACTGCCGGATCGAGGACAGCGAGATCGAGTACTCCATCATGCTGCGGGACTCCTCGATGAGCGGTGTCCGGCGGGTGGAGGCCTCCCTGATCGGCCGCAACGTCGAGGTCACCCCCGCGCCCCGCAAGCCCGCCGCCCACCGCTTCGTCCTCGGCGACCACAGCAAGGTGCAGATCGCGTCATGACGACCCGCATTCTGGTGACCGGCGGCGCCGGTTTCATAGGTTCGCACCACGTCCGCACGCTGCTCGGTCCGGCCGGCCCGGGCGATGTGGCGGTGACGGTACTGGACAGCCTCACCTACGCGGGCAACCCCGCCAACCTCGACGAGGTCCGCGACCACCCCGGGTTCACCTTCGTCCAGGGGGACATCTGCGACGCCGCGCTGGTCGACGAGGTGCTCGCCGGGCACGACCAGATCGTCCACTTCGCCGCCGAGTCCCATGTGGACCGCTCGATCCTGGGTGCGGGCGAGTTCGTCCGCACCAACGTCCTGGGCACCCAGACCCTGCTGGACGCGGCGCTGCGCCACCGAAGACCGCAGACCTTCGTACACATCTCCACCGACGAGGTGTACGGCTCCCTTGACTCCGGTTCCTGGCCGGAGACCGACCCGCTGCGCCCCAACTCCCCCTACGCGGCCGCCAAGGCGTCGAGTGACCTGATCGCCCTCTCCTACCACCGCACCCACGGCCTCGACGTGCGGGTGACCCGCTGCTCCAACAACTACGGGCACCACCACTTCCCCGAGAAGGTCATCCCGCTGTTCGTCACGAACCTCCTGGACGGCAGGAAGGTCCCGCTCTACGGCGACGGCGGCAACGTCCGCGACTGGCTGCACATCGACGACCACGTCCAGGGCATCGAGCTGGTGCGCACCAAGGGGCGGCCCGGCGAGGTCTACAACATCGGCGGCGGTACGGAGCTGTCCAACAAGGAGCTGACCGCCCTGCTCCTTCAGGCGTGCGGCGCGGACTGGGACAGCGTCGAGTACGTCGCCGACCGCAAGGGCCACGACCGCCGTTACTCGGTGGACTGCACCAAGATCCGTACGGAGCTGGGCTACGAGCCCCGCAAGGACTTCGCCGCCGGCCTCGCCGAGACGGTCGCCTGGTACCGCGAGAACCGCGCCTGGTGGGAGCCGCTGAAGGAGCGCGCGGCGCTCTGAAGCCCCCTCCGCAGCCCCTCCGCGGCCCCTTCCTCGGCCCCTTCCTCCTCCTTCTCCGACGACGGACAGGTGACCATTGACCACCACATGGCTGCTCACGGGCGCCACGGGCATGCTCGGGCAGGACGTCCTGGCGCTGCTGCGCCGGGACGGCGAGACGGCCGTCGGCCTGGCGCGTAGCGGTCTGGACATCACGGACGCCGACGCGGTACACGACACCCTCGACGCGCACCGGCCCCGGATCGTCGTCAACTGCGCCGCGTGGACGGCCGTCGACGACGCGGAGGCGCGCGGGGCGGAGGCCCTGCGGGTCAACGGCGACGGGCCCGGGCATCTCGCCGCGGCCTGCGCGAAGACGGGCGCCCGGCTGATCCAGCTCTCCACGGACTACGTGTTCGCGGGCGACGCCACCGCCCCGTACCCCGAGGACGGTCCGACGGCGCCCCGCGGCGCGTACGGACGGACCAAGCTGGCCGGGGAACGGGCGGTCCTTGCGGCGCTCCCGGACGCGGGGTATGTGGTGCGCACCGCCTGGCTGTACGGGGCCGGGGGCCGGAACTTCGTCGACACGATGATCGGCCTTGAGGCGGCCCGGGACACCGTCGACGTGGTCGACGACCAGCACGGACAGCCCACCTGGACGGTGGACCTCGCGGACCGGCTGGTCCGGCTCGGCCGGGCCGCCCTCGCCGGCACCGCGCCCGCCGGGGTCTACCACGGCACCAGCGCCGGGGAGACGACCTGGTACGGCCTGGCCCGGGAGGTCTTCCGGCTGCTCGGCACGGACCCGGCACGCGTCCGGCCGACGACCGGCACGGCCTTCGTACGGCCCGCTCCCCGCCCCGCCTACAGCGTCCTGGGGCACGACGGCTGGCGCCGGGCGGGCATCGAACCGATCCGTCCCTGGCGCGAGGCCCTGGAAACGGCGTTTCCGGCCCTGCTCGACCAGAAGCACAACGAGAAGAAAGGTTCAGCCCGGTGAACTTCACGGCGCAGCCCACCGCCCAGGTCGACGAGAGAGCCACGATCGGCGACGGCACGACGGTCTGGGACCTGGCCCAGATCCGCGAGGACGCTCGGCTGGGCGACGGCTGCATCATCGGCCGGGGCGCGTACGTCGGCCCGGGCGTGCGGATCGGCGACCACGTCAAGCTCCAGAACTATGCGCTGGTCTACGAACCCGCGGTGCTCGGTGACGGGGTGTTCGTCGGCCCGGCGGCGGTGCTCACCAACGACTACTTCCCGCGCTCGGTGGACCCGGAGGGCAGGCTCAAGCGCGGCGGCGACTGGGAGGCCGTGGCCGTGGTGGTGGCCGAAGGCGCCTCGCTGGGCGCCCGTTCGGTGTGTGTGGCGCCGGTGCACGTGGGGCGCTGGGCGCTGGTCGCGGCGGGCGCCGTGGTGACCCGGGACGTGCCGGACTTCGCGCTCGTGGCCGGCGTTCCGGCCCGCCGGATCGGCTGGGTGGGGCGGGCCGGCGTACGGCTGGCCGAGCGGGAGGGCGAGCCGGGCACCTGGGAGTGCCCCGAGACGGGCGCGCTCTACGACGAGAAGGACGGGGAACTCACCGAACGCGCATGACAGCTGTTTTCAGCTGTTTCCCGCAAAACGCAATTCGTCGAACATCTACAGGCATAACATGTGCGCGAACTGTGCAGACCAAGCACAATGAGCACACAAGCCAGCAGTGCCCAGGGGGGGTTACGGGGTGGTGGGGACACCTTTGCCTGCAGCCAGGAGCGACACCCGCTCTGACGGCTGACGACTGACGTCTGCCTTCTTCTGTTCCGCCCGGCGGCCGACGCCGAGGCGTTCTCAAGTCTGCGCACAAAGAGAACCCACAGGGGGGTTGGTGTGCCCAAACGATGACCACCACACGTCTGGCGGCGCTCGGTCATGAGGACCCGCCGCTGTTCGCGCTCGCCCAACGCCTCCTCGGGGTAGCCGAGTCGGGGCTGCCGGCGATGCTGCTGCCCGGCGGCGAGGCCTTCGCCTTCACCATGGCCGGACACCAGGACCCCGACGGCTCCTGGGCCCTGGAGCGGCGCGGGATCAGCACCCGGTACGCGGCCATCACCGTGCTGGGCGCCCGCTACCTCCCCGAGGACCGCCAGCGCGCGGTGCTCGGCGGGTGTACGGCCCAGGAGTTCGCGGGGCTGCTCGTCGAGTCGCTGCCCGCGGTGACCAACCTCGGGGACGCGGCGCTCATCTCCTGGGCCGCCGCCGAGACCGACCACCCCAAACTCTCCGACGCCCTGGCGCGTGTCGAGGCGCTGGACGTGGACGGCCGTCCGCAGTACACCGTGGAGGCCGCCTGGGTGCTGTCCGCGCTCGCGGCCGCCCGCTCCACCGTTGATGTGGAGAGACGTTTCACCGCAGCCAGGGACCGGCTGCTGGGGGCCCGGATCGGCGACAGCCCGTTGTTCCCGCACGCCACCGGACCCGGCCTGCTGCCCTGGTACCGGGCGCATGTCAGCTGCTTCGCCGACCAGACGTACCCGCTGCAGGCCCTGGCCCGCGCCCACGCCAGCGAGGACGGGGACGGGGATCCGGAGGCGCTGGCCGCCGCGGAGGCGTGCGCGCGGCGCATCTGCGAGCTACAGGGCGAGGGCGGGCAGTGGTGGTGGCACTACGACGCGCGCACCGGCGGGGTCGTGGAGGGCTACCCGGTCTACAGCGTCCACCAGCACGCCATGGCCCCGACCGCCCTGTTCGACCTCACCGACGCCGGCGGCGGCGACTTCGGCGCGGCCATCCGCAAGGGCCTGCGCTGGATGACGGACGTACCCGAACTGGCGGGCTCGGCGCACCGGGAGCCGATGATCCTCGACGGCCTGGGCGCCACCTGGCGCAAGGTCTACCGGGGCGACCCGAAGAAGGCGGTACGCGCCGCCCGGGGCCTGTCCACCCGGGTCGCACCGGGTCTGCGGCTGAAGTCCCTGGACCGGGTGTACCGGCCGCTGTCCGTGGACCGCGAATGCCGGCCGTACGAGTTCGGCTGGCTGCTCCACGCCTGGCAGGGGGGCCGGATATGAGCGGCAGACGGACGCTGTTCGGGGTCGAGCTGGACCCGCTGACCATGGACGAGACCGTGGCACGCTGCCTGGCGGCGGTACGGGACGGCCGGCAGCTGGAGATCGGCGTGGTCAACGCCGCGAAGCTGGTGAACATGCGGCGCGACGAGCGGCTCGCCGCGGCCGTCGCCGGCTGCGACCTGGTGCTCGCCGACGGGCAGGCCGTGGTCTGGGCGGCGCGGGTGCTGCGCGCCCCGCTGCCCGAGCGGGTGGCCGGGATCGACCTGTTCCTGCGGCTGCTGGCCGAGGCGGAGACCTCGGGCATCCCCGTGTACTTCCTCGGCGCCAAGGAGGAGGTGCTGGACCGGATGCTGCTCCGGGTCGCCGACCGCTTCCCCGGTCTGAAGGTGGCCGGCAGCCGCAACGGCTACTTCGACGACTCCGAGCAGGAGGAGATCGCGGACGGCATCGCCCTCAGCGGCGCCCAGATGCTGTTCCTCGGCATGACCTCCCCCAAGAAGGAGATCTTCACCGCCGCCCACGGCGCCCGCACCGGAGCCCGGGTCGTGCACGGCGTCGGCGGTTCCTTCGACATCCTGGCCGGGGTCACCAAGCGGGCCCCGGAGTCCTGGCAGCGGCTGGGCATGGAGTGGCTCTACCGGGCGCTGCAGGAGCCCCGCCGGCTGGGCCGCCGCTACCTCACCACCAACGCCTCCTTCCTCCTCCTGACGGCACGGGAGCTGTTCCGGCCCGCCCCGTCGGCCGCCGCTTCCGCGAACAGGAGCCGCTGATGCGTGTCGTCGTGGTGGGACAGGGATACGTCGGCCTGCCGCTGGCCGTCCGGGCGGCCGAGGTCGGACACGAGGTGATCGGCTACGACGTCGACACCCGGCGGATCAAGAGCCTCGCCGCCGGTGAGTCCTTCGTCGAGGACGTCTCCTCCGAGCGGATCCGGGCGGCCCTGGACAACGGCAGCTACCGTCCGAGCGAGTCGGCCCGGGACTGCGGCGGTTTCGACATCGCCGTGGTGACCGTGCCGACCCCGCTGCACGAGGGCACCCCCGACCTGCGCTACATCAAGGAGTCGGCGGTCACCCTCGCCCGCTATCTGCGCCCCGGGGCCACGGTCGTGCTGGAGTCGACGACCTATCCGGGCACCACCCAGGAGCTGTTCGCCCCGATCCTGGAGGAGGGTTCGGGCCTCACCGCGGGCTCGGACTTCCACCTGGGCTACAGCCCGGAGCGGATCGACCCCGGCAACGCGGTGTGGGGTTTCAAGGAGACCCCGAAGGTCGTCTCCGGCGTCAACGAGGCCTCCCTGAAGGCGGTCCAGGACTTCTACGCCCAACTCGTCGACACCACCGTGCCGGTGAGTTCGCCGAAGGAGGCCGAACTCGCCAAGCTGCTGGAGAACACCTTCCGGCACGTGAACATCGCGCTGGTCAACGAGATCGCGATGTTCGCCCACCACCTGGACATCGACGTCTGGCAGGCCATCGACGCCGCCGCCTCCAAGCCGTTCGGCTTCATGAAGTTCACGCCCGGACCGGGTGTGGGCGGCCACTGTCTGCCGATCGACCCCTCGTACCTGTCCTGGCGGGTGCAGCGCGAACTCGGCCAGAACTTCCGGTTCGTGGAGCTGGCCAACGACATCAACAGCCACATGCCCGAGTACGTGACGCGCCGCATCAGCGACCACTTCAACGAGCGGCGCCGGTCCGTGAACGGCTCGCGGATCCTGCTGCTCGGCCTGGCGTACAAGAAGAACACCGGCGACGCCCGGGAGTCGCCCGCCCTGCGCATCTCCCAGCTGCTGCTCGACATGGGCGCCCAGGTCAGGGCGGCGGACCCGCATGTCGTCGAGAGCCTGCCGGTGGACACCCGGCTGGTGCGGGTCGAACCGACCCAGCGGGAGCTGGCGGACGCCGATGTGGTGGTCCTGCTCACCGACCACGACGGCTTCGACTACGAACTCGTCGCCGAACACGCCCCCTTCGTCCTGGACTGCCGCCGCCGGCTGCCGTCCGGACCCACGATCGAGGTGCTCTGAACCATGCGAGTCGTCTTGGTGGCCGGGGCGCGCCCCAACTACATGAAGATCAAACCGGTGATGGACGCCCTGGAGCGGCGGGACGCCGAGGTGCTCCTCGTCCACACCGGCCAGCACTACGACCCGGCGATGAACGACGTGTTCTTCACCGACCTCGGCATCCGCCCGCCCGACCGCTTCCTCGGCGTCGGCTCCGGCAGCCACGCCGAGCAGACCGGCCGCGTGATGACCGCGTTCGAGCCGCTCCTCGCCGAGGTGGCCCCGGACGTCGTGGTCGTGGTCGGCGACATCAACTCCACGCTCGCCTGCGCCCTGGTCACCGCCAAGGCCGGGCCGCTGCTCGCCCATGTCGAGGCCGGGCTGCGCAGCCGCGACTGGAGCATGCCGGAGGAGGTCAACCGGGTCGCCACCGACCGGGTCAGCGACTACCTGCTGGCCCCCTCCCCCGACGCCGTGGACAACCTGCGCGCCGAGGGGTACCGGGAGGACCAGATCCACCTGGTCGGCAACGTCATGATCGACACGCTGCTGGCCAACCTGGACCGGGCCCGGGCCTCGGACGTCCTGGACCGATACGACCTGGACAAGGGCGAGTTCGGGCTGGTGACCCTGCACCGGCCCGCCAACGTCGACGACCCGGAGGTCCTCACCGGCCTGCTGAAGGCCCTGGGCGAGATCGCCGGGCGCCTGCCGCTCGTCCTGCCCGTGCACCCGCGCGCGGCGGGACGGCTGGCCGAGATCGGCGTCCCCGGGGGCGTCCGGCTCGTACCGCCCGCCGGATACCTGGACTTCATCGCCCTGCAGGACTCCGCGCGCGTCGTCCTCACCGACTCCGGCGGGGTGCAGGAGGAGACCACCGCGCTGGGCGTGCCGTGTGTGACCCTGCGGGACAACACCGAGCGGCCCGTCACGGTCGAGCAGGGCACGAACGTCCTCGCGGGGCGGGATCCGGCGCGGATCACGGCCACCGTGAACGCCGTGCTGGACCGGCCGCCCGCGCCCCGCCGGCCCGACCTCTGGGACGGCCGCGCGAGCGACCGTATCGCCGAGGTGCTGCTGGCGGGAGGCACCGCGAGCACCCGGCCGAGACCGACCGATCAGCCCACCCCCGAGGACCGAACGTTCCCCATATGATCCGCTTGCAACTTATGCTCGTCGAACGTTTGGTCGCGAGGGGGGACCGTCATGGATCTCGCTGAGATCGTCCGGGTCATGCGCAGGCGCTGGTACGTCCTGCTGCCGGGACTGCTGCTGGCCGCCGGCCTGGTGTTCGCGGTGACCGTGCTGGTCCCGGTGACGTACCAGTCGCAGAGCACGGTGGTGCTGCTGAACTCCCAGAAGGCCACCCAGGCCTACGACGGGAACCCCTTCCTCAGCACCCAGACCTCGCTCACCGGCATGGCCGACAGCCTGGCCCGCAACCTGAACTCCGACGACTCGCTGCGGGATCTCAAGGCCCGTGGCGCCAAGGGCACGTTCGCGGCCAAGCTCGCCGACAACGCGCAGGGGCCGCTGATGTGGCTGACCGTCACCGGCACCGACAAGGACTCGGTCCTGTCCTCGGACAAGATCCTGACCGCGTACGCCAAGGAACGGCTGGACCAGTTCCAGAAGGAGCAGTCGGTCGCCCCGAAGGCCATGATCCGGATGACGACGATCGTGCCGCCGCAGAACCCGGTGGCGCAGACCAAGACACGGCTCGAGTACATGGTCATGGCCGGGGGCCTGGGTCTGGTGCTCACGCTGGCCGCCGCCTTCTACGTGGAGGCGCGCAAGAGGTCCTCGCGCACGCCCGCGCCGGAGGCCGGACCCGTCGGGCCGGCGCGGGGGACGGCCGCCGCCGTCCCCGCCCGCCCGGCCGGGGAGTCGATCGTCGAGGAGACGCTCGCCATCCGGCAGCCGCCCCGCTGGTCGAAGGCCTCCGCGGACGGTGCGCCCGCCGCGGAGCCCGACGCACCGCAGCCCGCCATGGCCGTGGCATCCGCCGCAGAGCCGCTCGACGAGGAGTCGACTCATGGACATCGCCCGCGCACCGGACAGCGGGACCGGTGAGACGAGCGACGCGCCCGCTCCTCCCGACCCGGTGACACCCGCCGCCGGACCGGCGGCGCCTCCCGCCGCCCCCTCCCTCGGCCGCAAGGTCCGTTCGGCGGCCCGGTGGAGCCTGATCAACACCGTCGTCCTGCGGCTGGGCAACTTCGCCACCGGCATCGTGCTGGCGCGCTTCGCCCTGGGCCCGGCGGAGTGGGGCGTGTACGGCATCGCCCAGACCGTGCTGCTCGTCCTGCTGTCCGCGAACGAACTGGGCGTCGGCCTGGCCATCGTGCGCTGGGAGGGCGACGCGCGCCGGTTCGCGCCGACCGTACTGACCCTCAGCACCCTCTCCAGCGGACTGCTGTACGTGGCCCTGTTCGCGGCGGCGCCGACCGTGGCCGGGCTGCTCGGCTCACCGGACGCCGCGAACGTCCTGCGGGTGATGTGCCTGTGCGTGGTGATCGACGGGGTGGCGCAGGTCCCCGGCGGCTTCCTCACCCGTGAGTTCGCCCAGGGCCGGCGGATGGTCATCGACGGGCTCAACTTCGTGCTCGGCACCGCCGTGACCCTGCTGCTGGCCTTCGAGGGCTGGGGCGCGATGAGCTTCGCCTGGGGCGCCGTGGTCGGGAACGTGGTCACCCTGATCGGCTGCGCGCTGGCGGCCCCGGGCACCCTGAAGTTCGGCTGGGACCCCGGGCAGGCCCGGGCGCTGCTGCGGTTCGGGCTGCCGCTGGCGGGGGCGAGCATGCTGGCCCTGGCGGTGGTCAACGTCGACACCATGGTGGTGGGCGCGACCCTCGGCAACGTCGCGCTGGGGTTCTACGTCCTCGCCTTCAACATCTCCGGCTGGCCCGTGCGGATCATCTCCGAGGCCGCCCGCCGGGTCTCCTTCGCCGGGTTCTCCCGGCTGGCCGAGTCGCCGCGGGCACTGGCCCAGGGCTTCAGCCGCGCGCTGGGCGTGGTGATCACCGGCACCGTCCCGCTCTGTGTGCTGCTGGCCGGCCTCGCGGAGCCGCTCATCCGGCTGATCTACGGCAGCCAGTGGACCCCCGCCGCCGCGGCGCTGCCCTGGCTGATGGCCCTCGGCCTGATCCGCATCGGCAGCGAACTCGCCTACGACTGCCTGGTCGCGATCGGCCAGCGCCGCTCCCTCTTCCTGGTGCAGGGCTTGTGGCTGGTGGCCCTGATCCCGGTGCTGCTCGCCGCCGCGCACCTGAACGGCATCGTCGGCGTCTCCGAGGGCCATGTCCTGGTGGCCGGCGGCCTGGTGGTGCCGGTCTTCCTGATCGCCCTCGGCCGTGGCGGCATCGGTCTGGGCCGGATCGCCCGGGCCTGCGCCTGGCCCTTCCTCGGCGGGGCCGTGATGGCCGTGATCATCCTCGGCCTGCAGCGCCTGTTCGGCGACGGGCGGCTCGCGCTGCTCACCATCGGCACCGTCGCCCTGGCCGGATACGCGGTGTGCGTGCTGCCCAGCCTCGGCTTCCTGCGGGGCGTCGGACATCGGGAGTCGAGGTGAGCCGGATGCCACGGCGTATCAGCCGGAGCTCGTTCGTGTGGCCGACGCTGGGTGTCCTGCTGGCGGTCCTGGCCTCGGCCTGCTCGGGATCGGACGACTCCGCGCTGCCGGACTGCCCGGACACCGCGCTCACCTGCCCCGCGAGCGGGTCCTCGGCGGCCCCGAGCACCGATCCGCCGACCACGCCCGACGAGACGACGGCGAGCCCCTCCGCCACCGCGTCCACGACGGCGAAGCCCACCACGACGGCCGGCGGCACGAGCGGCGCGTCCGGGACACCCTCCTCCCAGGCCGCCGCCTGCGCCTCCCCCGGCGCCTGCGGATTCCCCGACGCCCGCACCACCGGCCCCCGCGTCCCCCTCAAGCCCCACAAGACCGGCTACAAGGCCGTCCGCACCGACGGGATGGTCATCCGGGGCTGGGACATCACCGGCTCGCTCGACATCTACGCGAACGACGTCACCGTCATCGACACGAAGATCACCTCGGACAACTGGTGGGGCGTCAACCTGCGTCCCGGCTACCACGGCCTGCGGATCCTGCACTCCACCATCACCGCGGTGCCCGGCAAGGGGCCGGACAACGGCGGGGTGGACTACGCGGTGTCGAACATGGGGACCAGCTCCATCGAGGTCGGCTGGTGCGACGTCTCGGTGTTCGGGGACGCCCTGGCCATGGGGCAGGGCAACCTGCACGACAACTACGTCCACGACATCGCCCCGTTCGTCAACAAGGGCGGCGAGTGGCAGCACACCAACGCGGTGATCAGCAGCGGCGGCAACGACGGACGGCTGGTCATCCGCCACAACACGCTGCTGAACCCGACGAGCCTCAAGCAGGGCGCCTCGGGCAGCATCGGCCTGTTCGCGGACAGCGGGGTGGTCCGCAACGTCACCGTCGACGGCAACTGGATAGCCGGCGGCGCGTACGCCCTCTACGGCGGTGACACCGGCGCCACCGGGATCGAGGTCACGAACAACGTCTTCTCGACCGAGTACCACCCCGCCTCCGGCGGCTACGGCCCGGTCGCCCACTGGAACGCGGAAGGCGCCGGAAACGTGTGGCGGAACAACCGGATGTCCGACGGCCGCCCGGTCACCCCGGAGCCGGCCTCGTGAGCGGCGGCCTGCCGCGCCGGGTCGCGCGGGCACCCTGGACGCTGCTCAAGGCGCTCTTCGGCTGGCTGGTGCTCTTCGAGGCCAGGAACAAGGTCCTGCTGGCCCCGGGCGCGGTCCGGCTGCGCCGGTTCGAGGACGCCGAGACCCGACGCCTGGCGGCCGGACTCCCCTCGGCACCCCCGGCGCTGGTCGCCACCGTGATCGCCACCCACCGACGCCCCGAGGCGCTGCGGGCCGCGGTGCGCTCGGCGCTGGACCAGACCGTCCGCGACCAGGTCGTCATCGTGGTCGACGACGGCGCCGGACTGCCCGAACTCCCCGCCGACCCGCGGCTGTTCGCCGTCTCGCTGACCCGTAACACCGGAGTGGCGGGCGTCGTGCGCAACGTGGGCATCCGCCTCACCCGCTCGCGGTACGTGGCGTTCCTCGACGACGACAACCTGTGGGAACCCGACCACCTGGAACGGGCGCTGTCGGTCCTGGACTCCCCCGGCGGGCCCGACGGCGTCTACACGGCACTGCGCCGCGTCCTGCCCGACGGCAGCGAGCAGGACGTCCTGTCGGTGCCCTACGACCGGCGGCGGGCCGCCCGTGAGGCCTTCCTGGACACCAACGCCTTCGTCGCCCGCCGCACCCGCTCCCTGTACTTCAGCCGTCTGCGCCGGACCCCGGAGGTGCTGCCCCGGGAGGACTGGGAACTGATCCGCCGGTACGGGCGCAGGCACCGGGTGCGCCACCTGCCGCACCCCACCGTCCGGTACCTGATGAACCCGGCCAGCTTCTACACCCAATGGCGACAGCCCAGTTGAGGGCTCAGCTTCCCGTCCGCTCCGACCACAGGTGGTTGATCCCGTGCCACGATCCCGCGCCCTCAGGAACAAGTTCGTCGACGCCCCGGGCTCGCTCGGCGAACGACTCCGCATCGCCCGCTGGGAACGGTTCCGGCGCTGCTTCCCCGGCATCGAGAACATGAGCGTGGTGGACCTGGGCGGGACGGCCGAGATGTGGCTGCGCGCACCGGTGCGCGCCAAGCACGTCCACCTGATCAACCTGGAGGCGCACCCCGCCGACCTGCCCGAGTGGATCACCGCGGAGAACGCCGACGTCACCGACCCGGCGGTCGCCGCCGAGCTGAGCGCCGACGGCGGCTACGACCTGGTGTTCTCCAACTCGACCATCGAGCACGTGGGCGGTCACAGCCAGCGGCAGAAGTTCGTCGCCGCCGTCGAGCAACTGGCGCCGCTGCACTGGATCCAGACGCCGTACCGCTACTTCCCCGTCGAGCCGCACTTCGTGGCGCCAGGCTTCCAGTTCCTGCCGCTGTCCGCCCGGGCCCGCCTGGTACGGCACTGGCCGCTGGTGCACAGCCGCCCGGACAGCCCGGAGTCGGCGATGAACGCCGTGATCAACATCGAGCTGCTGACCCGCACCGAGATGCGTTACCTGTTCCCCCGGTCGGAGCTCCTCAGTGAGCGGGTGCTCGGTGCGCCGAAGTCGCTCATCGCCGTCAGAACGGAGTCGTCGTGCTGAACAACCTGGTCAACAGACATGACGCGGACCGGCTGCTGCGCAAGGTGCGCAAGCTGGACCTCGACCCGGTGCTGGCCAAGCTGCGGGTGCGCGGTGGCGCCCGGGTGGTCCAGCACTGGTCCCAGGTCGACCCGTCGCTGACCGAGTGGTGGGCGATCCCGTCGGTCATCAAGCGCTGGAACCTGCTGATGACCGGGGACGCGGACACGTCGTTCCCCGAGTACGTGGCCGCCAAGCACTTCGCGCCGCGCACCGACCTGCGCGGCCTGTCGCTGGGCTGCGGCACGGGCGGCAACGAACTGCTGTGGGCGAAGACCGGCGCCTTCTCCCTCCTGGAGGGCGTGGACGTGGCCCCGGAGCGGATCGACTTCGCCACCCGGGCCGCCGCCGAGGAGGGTCTCGCCGACGTGCTGGGCTTCCGGGTCACCGACGTCAACCGGATGACCGCCGACGGCGAGCGCTTCGACGTCCTGCTGGGTCTGCAGTCGCTGCACCACTTCGACCACCTCGACGAGACGCTGCCGCGGCTGTCCCGACTGCTTGAGCCCGGTGGCACGTTCGTCGTGGACGAGTTCGTCGGTCCCACCCGGTTCCAGTGGACCGACGCCCAGCTGGACGCGGCGAACATGCTGCTCGCCCAGCTGCCGGAGGAGCGGCGGCGGCTGGCCGACGGCCGGATCAAACGCCGTGTCGTACGGCCCAGCAGGCTGGCGATGGTGCTGGACGACCCCTCGGAGGCGGTGGACGCGGCGGCGCTGCTGCCGGGACTGCGGCGCGAGTTCGAGGTCGTCGAGGAACGGCCGTACGGCGGTACGGTGTTGCACATCGCGTTCTCCGGGATCGCACACAACTTCCGTGACCAGGAGCCGGAGACGCTGGCCCTGCTGGAGCGGTGCTTCGCGGCGGAGGACGCGGCTCTGCCGGAGGTGGGGCACGACTTCATCGCGATGGTGTGCCGGCCGCGGAGTGCGGCCTAGGCCGTTCGCCGCGGCCGTCGACGGGCCGTCCCCGCTCACGCGGGGACGCGCGTCCTCCCGCGTCCGAACCGCCGCATCATGGGCACCTCCACGAACCGGTGCATGAGTCCCGCGAGCGCCACGGAGAGAGCGAGCGCCCCGACGGTGAGCGCCCATGCCTTCGCCGGCGCCGACCCCTCGGCGTCGAGTCCCCGCATCAGGTCCACGATCACCGACTGGTGGATCAGGTAGAAGGCGAACGAGATCTCCCCCAGCCACACCGCCCACCGGCTGCGCCACACGCTCCGCCGCCCCTGGACGTCGGCGACGGCCACGGCGGCGATGAGCAGTGCGAACGGGATCACGGTGACGGCCGACGTCTCCGCGTCCGGCGGGAAGTACGGCGTCACGGCGTACGCGACGGCGAGGAGCACCGACGCGGACCACACCGGGATCCGCGGCCAGCGCCCGCTCTTCACGACGAGCGCCATCAGGATCCCCAGCACGAACTCCAGCAGGCGGACCGGCGGGAAGATGTACACGAACCAGTAGTGCCGGTCCGCGGGCAGCGGCATCGCAGCCAGGGGCACCGCGAACACGGCCGCCACGCATACCGCCGCGCTCGCCCACAGCCGCTCCGGGCGGATGCGCCGCACGACGGGGAGCAGCGCCGGGAAGAGGGCGTAGAAGAACGCCTCGCACGCGAGGGACCAACTGACCGAGTTCGCACCGAAGTAGACGCCCGGGTCCGGCCACCACGCCTGCACGAGGCCCAGGTTGGCCGCGCCGACCAGGAGACCGACGGAGTGGCCGGTCGCGTACAGGCCGGCGACGGAGATGCCGAAGGCGACGACGTAGTTCGGGTAGATCTTCGCCGCCCGGCGCCGCCAGAAGGCGCGAGCGGTGTCGCCCGGCCGTGCGGACCAGGTCAGGACGAAGCCGCTGAGGACGAAGAAGAAGGAGACACCGACGGCGCCCGCGCCTGCCGCGCGGGCGAAGGCGTGCTGGGTCGACGAGGGGGCGAGCAGTCCCGATATCGAGATGTGGAAGCAGAAGACGGTGAACGCCGCGAGGAATCGCAGGCCCGTGAGTGACGGGAGCCGGGAGCCGTCGGCCTGTGTGGTGGTGGGCCTGTCCGATCTGTCGGTGGCCTCGACTGCGCCCATGGGATCTCCTGAGGCCCGGTGAGCGGGCGGGTTGTCGGAAAGTGGCTGAGGTGTGGTGCGCCGCGGGATGTGCCGGGACAGGCCGTCGGGCGGCTGCGGGTGTGTTGTGGCTGGTCGCGCCCACGCGGCGGGGCCGCATATCGACACAGCCTCGCGCCCCTTGCGGGGCGCTGTCCCCTGGGTCGCTATCTGTGCAGGGCCCCCGGTCGGGCCAGGGCCGCTGCCGCTGCTCGGGCGGCCGGGCGGCCGAGGAGCGCGCGGGAGGTTTCCCGGAGGAGGACGGCGGTGCGGAAGGCGGCGGTGGCGAGGGGGCCGTGGCGGCGGCGGTAGAGGCGGACGCGGTTGAGGGTGAGGAGGGTCCAGAGGCGGGGGGAGACCTGGGAGTCGCCGCCCAGGTGGACGGCCTCGGCGGTCGGGTCCAGTCGGGTGGCGTATCCGTGGTCGCGGGCCCGCAGGCAGTACTCGGTCTCCTCGGAGTAGAGGAAGAAGGATTCGTCCCAGGGGCCGCAGGAGGCAAGGCAGTCGGCCGAGATCGCCATCAGCGCGCCGGTGGCCCAGTCGGCGCGCGTGGGCCGTTGGTAGGCGGAGGGGTCGGTGACGAGCTCGCTCAGGGCCGGGAAGCGGCCGGCCCGGGTGTTGCCGATGAGGGCCTCGCCGAGCGCCCGCAGGACGGTCGACTCGCGGCGCAGCGAGCGGTGGGGGGTGGCGCTGCCCTCCTCGTAGAGGAGGGGTACGGCGATCCCGACGCCGTCGGTGAGGCTGTCGACGAGGCGCTTGGCGCAGCCCTGCCGCAGCCGGACGTCGGGGTTGCAGATCAGTACGGCGTCGTACTCGCCGGCCGCGCCCAGCGCCGCGTTGATCCCGGCGGCGTACCCGGCGTTGCGGCCCGTCCGGACGACCGTGGCGTCCGGGGCCAGGGTCCGGAGCACCTCGACGGTGTCGTCGGCGGAGTCGTTGTCGGCGACGACGAGCCGGTGGTCGAGACCGGCCATGCCGTCGGGGAGCGCGGCGAGGAACCCGGGGAGCACCGAGGCGCTGTTCCAGGTGACGACGATGACGGCGACGGTGCTCATCGGGACTCCACGAGTTGGGGGAGCTCGGCTTCGGGGACCTTGCGAGGGGCGGGGGCCGAGGCGGCCGCCTCGGCCGCCTCGCGGCGGATGAAGCCGAGGTAGCTGCCGCCGACGCCCAGGGTGAGGAAGAACATCCCGGCGTACATGGGGAAGCTGAGCGCGTCGAAGGTGGCGCTGATGACCAGGGCGACCAGGGCCGAGGCGAGGAAGGCCTGCCCGAGCTCCCGGTCCGACTCGGTGCGGGCGAGCCGGCGGATGGCACCGCCCTGGTGGATGCCGGTGACGAAAAGGACGAGCAGCGCGACCAGCCCCAGGGCGCCCGTCTCGGCCAGGGTCAGCATGTACTGGTTGTCCGTGAAGAAGTACAGGTCGGGGGTGAAGGTGCCGAACCCCCGTCCGAACCAGGGGTGTTCGCTGAGGTACGGGACGATCGCGCTGTATTTCACGGTGCGCGCCTGGGTGCTGCTGTCGGAGTTGGACAGGAAGGTGGCGAACAGGTTGGTGATGGTGCCGATCAGCCCGGGGATGATCACCTTGAAGCCGGCCACCGAGCCCAGGACGATACCGAGCGCGGCCCAGCGGCGCTGCGGCTTCCAGCGGGGCACCATCACCAGGATCACGATGAAGGCGCCGATGATCGACGTCCGGGACACCGTCAGCGGCAGCGCGCCCGCCATGACGGCCACCGGGGCCCAGCGGCGCAGCGCGCCCGCGTGCCGGCGCACCGGGTCGAAGGCCTGGTGGACGGCGAAGGGGACCAGGATGGCGAGCATGCCCCCGAACTCCAGCGGGTGGGCGGTGGTGGAGCGCGGCCGGGTGAACGAGCCGCGGTCCATGGCGCTGAGTCCGGCGGTGTTCGAGTGCAGGCCGGGGATGTGGATGGAGTCGGCGATGTTGGTCGCGGCGAAGAAGTCGTAGTAGCCGATCAGGGCCACCACCGTGCCCAGGACGACGAGCCTGCGCATCAGGGTGTCCAGGCGGCTCCGGTCCTGGATGCCGGCCGAGGACAGCACGACGAGCGCCACCCACACCCCGAGCAGGATGAGCCCCCGGTCGGCCCCGAGGACCTCCTGGTGGGAGCTCGTCCGGCTCGCGTCGGCGAGGTACGACAGCAGTACCGCGGCGGCGAGCACGCACATCGCCACGCGCGGCAGCCTGGTGCCCGGCGCCGGCAGGATACGGCCGCCGAGCCAGGTCGCCAGGTACCAGAGGAGTCCCAGCAGGGCGAAGACGTTGGCCGGGGTGCCGACACCACCGAGCGCGGGCAGGGTGAGGTTCGAGGGCACGAAGAAGGCCAGGACCAGGTAGCCGGTGAGGACGGTCGTGGCGTCCAGGCGTCGTACCAGCAGGCCCTTGGGCCGTTCGGGGGGATGGGCCCGATGGCGCCGGGGCACGTATCCGGCCACGGCGCGTCCCCGGCGGCGGACCACGGCGACGCCCTCGGCCAGGATGGACAGCAGGAACGCGCTGACCAGTCCCGCGATGACGACCGCCGCGACGTCCTGGTACCGGCTCTTCGACTGCGAGACCGGGGTCTGCGGCATGACGACCGGCGCGGTCTGCACCGTGTACACCGTCGGCACCTTGGAGGCGGTCTGCAGGGCTTTGAGCTGCTCCCCGGCGAAGTTGGTGAGGGTGGTGGTCTCACGGAGCACGTTCGCCCGGTCGGTGCCGGTGACGCTCAGGGTGAGCAGCGGGCTGTCGGCGTCCGGCGCGAAGCCGACCGTGTACGGGTCCGTGACACCTCGGGAGTGCAGTTCCTTGGCCGAGTCGCCGGACTGCAGGGTCCTGATCAGCACGTCGGCGGTGACGACCAGCGAACCGCCCGCGTTCGACAGGGGGTTGCCGAAGGTGGGCGCCAGCTTGGCGATCGCCGTGGAGTCGAGGAGCGTGACGGAGCTCTGCGACTCGTAGGACACCGGGATGGTGCGGTACAGATAGCCGCCCGCGAGCAGGCTGAGCAGGGTGAGGGGCACCATGAAGTACCAGCGCCTGCGCATGATGGCCAACAGGTCGGCGAGGCTCATGAGATCTCCCTTTTGGTGGCGGTTCGCCCCGGCGCCTGCGAGGATCTGTGGCGACGGAAGGAATCCCCGTGTCGCCTCGTGACGTCGCCGAAGCGCTGCTCCGCCGCTGGTACGTGCTGCTGCTCGCGCTCGCTCTGACGGCCGCCGGAGCCTACAAGGTGCTGCATCCGGCTCCGCGGTACCTGAGTTCGGCGGTGGTGGTGCTCAAGCCGCCGGTGACGGGCAACCAGCCGAACCAGCTGACGAATCTCCAACCGCCGCTCGCCACCCTCTCGTACGGGGTGATCCAGCAGCTGGAGTCGCCCGCCGGGCGCAAGGAGCTTGCGGCCGCCGGCGTGCCCGGGACGTACCAGCTGATCCCGCGCAACAGCGGCACCAGCGCGACGCCGCGCTATCTGATCCCTTCGGTGCAGGTGCAGGCGCAGCGGGGCGGCGCCGTCGAGGCCGACACCGCGGTCACCCGGGTCATCGAGGCCTACACCGCGCACGTGACCGCTCTCCAGGACGCCGAGGGAATCGCGCCGGCCTCGCGGATCAGCGCCTCCGTCCTGGTCGCCGCGAGCGCCTCGCCCGTGCAGGGCACCAGGACCCGCGCCCTGGCCGGTACGGCACTGCTGGGCGGGATCGCCGGTATCCTGGGCGCGCTCTGGTTCGACCAGTACGCGCTGCGCCGCAGGGGGCGGAACGGCGGCCGCGCGGAGCCGGTCCGCCGTGCCGACGGCATCGCGGTGGCGGGCTGAGTCGATCTGGTGGCGCATCAGATACCGCGGCGCTTCCAGGACTCCCACCACAGCGCCTCCCGGCCGCGCTCGGCCACGGCCGACCACACCAGGGGCTGTAGGTACGGCATCGCCCTCGGTCCGATCCGCCTGCGCAGGCGCAGCGCGCGGTACTCGGGCAGCGTCGCGTATCCCGGCAGGCACTGCTCGGCGAACGCCACGCACTCGTCGACCGGTACGACGCCGGTGCGGCCCCGGTCGTAGGCACGGTAGGCGCGGCGCAGGGCGTAGCGGGCGAGGCGGGTGTGGACCTGCTCGGCCAGGTGGTCGGCGTTCGGCAGCCGGTCGGCGCATTTCACGAGCACCGAGTCGAAGGCGACCAGACGCTGGCGCAGGTCGTCGAGCTGGCCGCCGAAGTCCACGGTGGACATGTTGTTGCCGTGGACACGATAGAAGGCCTGGTCGGCGCCGCGGATGTAGCCGACGTCGGCGTGGGCGGCGAGCCGCATCCACATCTCGATGTCGCCGGCGTGCGGCAGGGCCGGGTCGTAGCCGCCGACCTTGCGCTGGAGGTCGGTGCGGACGACGACCTCGGGCGAGGTGATGCAGCCGGTGCCCTCGCGGAAGCGGCGCTCCAGCCACCACTGGCCCGGGTAGACGACCGAACCGGTGCTCTGCGTGCGGGCCTTGGGCAGGGGGCCGCCGTGCTGGAAGCGCAGCGGCCGCCCGTAGGCGAACCCGGCCTCGGGGTGGGCGTCCAGGAGCGCGGCGGCGCGGACCAGGGCGCCCGGGACGAGCCGGTCGTCGGCGGACAGGAGGGCCACGTAGTCGCCGTCGGCCCACTCCATCAGGCCTTCGTTGTAGGTGGCGATGTGCCCCTTGTTGGTCTCGTGGACGAGGACCTCGATCCGCGGGTCGGCGGCGGCCAGCTTGAGCGCGGCCTCCGCGGAGTCGTCGGGTGAGGCGTCGTCGATGATGAGGACCCGGACGTCGACGCCGTCCTGCTCGTCCAGGACGCTGCTCACGCAGTCGGCGAGGAAATGGCCGTACTTGTAGCAGGGGATCACAACGCTGACGCTGCTCATCGGTGGTGAAGCCAATCCCCGTCGGGGGGGGGGGGGGGGGGGGGGGGGGGCCCCCCCCCCCGGGGGGGGGGGGGGGGGGGGGGGGGGTGCGGGGGGGGGGGGGGGGGGGGGGGGTGGGGGGGGGGGGGGGGGGGGGTGGGGGGGGGGGGGGGGGGGGGGGCGCGGCTGTGCGACGGGGGCGCGGCGCTGCCCGGTGTCGGTGCCAAGCGCTG
>NZ_JBIBKW010000023.1:0-144805 GCF_042959465.1 Streptomyces sp. NPDC007901
ACGTAAGGGCAGCCACTTCCTCGCCTTCCTCGGCCTCGCCGCAGCCCTGACCTGCTACAAGAAACTCGCAAAATTCGCCACGTGAGACATCCTCTTAACTTCTGCCCACACCAGGTAACAAGGAGTCTGGGTAGCGCCCCCATCAGACAGCATCCATGTCGTCACGTCACCAATATGACAGTGAGAAGGCGGCGCACTGTCACAGTGCGTGGCGATCGCGTGACCCATTCATCCCCGCGGAGTATTGCTCTCCGCCAGCAAGGAAGACGAGAGCACCACCGCGGCCGGGCCGTCGGGAGAGGGCCGTACCGGACGCATGCCGGTCAGCCTCGTGCCTATGCCGTGGCGCAGGCGTTGCCGGGTCGCTCACCGCCGTGCGGCGATGGCTTCCAGCGCCCGGCGCGTCGAAGGGCGGGCCGGGCAGCGCGCGATGAGGTACAGCTCGGGGTCCTCCGCCGCGATCCGCTTCGCCTGACGGAATGTCAGCATGCCGGGCCGTGAGATGACCTTGGGGTGGGCACTCGGCGGGGGAGATACACACGGACCCCGTTCACACCGATGTCGGGCGGCTCAAGGACAGGGAGGACCGCACCCTCGACACGGCGTCCGTGGCACGGATTCTTGGACGCCGTTTGAGAGACCCACCTCTAGGACGTGGTGGTGGCCGTGCGGTAGAACTCGGCCGCGGTGACGGTGGCGGGGACGCCGAGTTCGGCGGCGACCGCGGTGATCGCCCTGTTGCCGACGGCCGGATCGGCTTGGCCGTCGACGGTGAAATGCGGTGCGATGAACGTCTTGTAGTGAGCGTGGGCCTCGACCGCCGTGTGCCCGCCGAGGAACGTCTGCATGTGCCGCACCGTGGTGTCGGGGTCGTTGTGGATCACCCGCAGGGCGCGCCGGTGCGCCCGGAGGACGGCCTGGACCGCGGGGCTGTCCGGGTCGGTGTATGTGGGGTCGACGGCCAGGCCCACGGTGGGGATCTGGAAGTGGTCTCCGATCCAGCCCAGTACATTCCAGCCGTGTTCGGCGGCCACCGCCTCCGGCGCCATGGTGCTGCCGACCAGCGCGGCGTCGATCTCGCCGTCGCGCAGCCGGCGCAGGTCCATGCCGTAGTCGCCGGGCGGGCGGACGACGGACTTGATGTCCCGGTCCGGGTCGAGGCCTGCCCCGCGCAGCACGATCCTGGTGAAGCATCCCGGCGCGGTGTGCGGGGCATGCACCGCCAGCCGTCGGCCGGCCAGGTCGGACAGGGAGGTCAGGCCGGAGCGGGCGAGGAACCAGAACAGCGGCCGGTGGGTGTTGACGTTGAGGGCGACCCAGGGAGTGCCGTCGGTCAGCCGGGACAGCAGTGCCCGGCCGAGCCCGATGGTGGCGCAGCGGCGCAGCCGCTCCTCGTCCCACGTGCAGCCGTCGCGCAGCGCGACGTGGACGCCCTCGTCGGCGTAGAAGTCCTCCTGGTCGGCGATGTAGGCGGCCAGTTCCTCGTGCAGGCCCCGCCCGACGTAGGCAAGATCGATCGTGTACATGAGTGCTTGTCCTTGATCGTGTCACCGTCGCACGGCCGGGCCCGCTGACGGCGCCGCAGTGGCCGGGTTCGGGTGACGGTGTACCGGATACGATCCGGCCGTCAGCCGGACCCGGGCCGGACGGCCCCGTGTGCCGGGGCGTCGGCGAGGCGTCAGTACATGGCCAGTCCGCCGTTGACCGCGGCCGTGGTACCCGTCATGAACGCGTTGTCCTCGTCGGCGTAGAAGGCGACCGCCTGGGCGACATCGGCCGGGTGCGCCAGGCGGCCGAGGGGGGTGGCCGCCACCTGCTGCTGCCTTGTCGCATCGTCGAGCACGTCAACGGCGGTGCGGGTCTCCACTGGGCCGGGTGCGACGACATTGACCGTGATGCCTTGTGGTGCCAGTTCCTGAGCGAGGTACCGGGCGAACTGCTCCAGTGCGGCCTTGGACGTGCCCAGCGCGATCATGCCCTTCCGGGGCCGGCGGCTGAGGCCGGTACCGAGATAGACGATGCGTCCCCAGCCCTGTTCGGTCATGGCGGGCAGGACGGCTTTGGTGACAGCGAAGGCCGCGTGCATCTCGGCGTCGATCTTGCCGCCCAGTTCGTCCCACGACATTTCCCGGAACGACTTGACCACGTACGGGATCAGAGCGTTGTGTACCAGTACGTCGATGCCGCCCCATGCGGCCCCGACCCGCTCCACCAGGCTCTCGACCGCCGCCACCTCGCGTACGTCAGCCTGCACGGCCATGGCCTGGCCACCGGCGGCCTCGATGTCGGCCACCACTTCACCGGCCGCCTTGGCGCTGCTGAGGTAGTTGACCACCACGCGCATCCCACGCGCGGCCAGAAGACCTGCGGTGGCCGCACCGATTCCGCTGCTGGCCCCTGTCACCAGTGCCACCCTGCCGGTCGTCCCGGTCATGGGCCCACCTCCTTTTCTTCGTCGCGGGCCGTCGGAATGACCGCCCCGAGCCGTTCGCCGTCGATCGCGGGGCCGGTGGAGCGGATCGCCCCGTACAGCACGGTGTCGACGGTCGCCCGCAGCAGATGCGCGGCGGTCCATTCCAGTTCGTAGGGCAGCCGGGAGGTGAACAGCCGCTCCAAGGCGCCGCGCGTGATCTCACCGAGCAGCTCGGGCGGCGCGGACAGCAGTCCCCGCCGGTGACCGTCCCGGAACAACTCGTCGACACGCCGGTAGATCACCGTGTCCACACGTTGTTCCACGTAGTGGCGCAGGACCGGGTCTCCGCCACGCCCCGTGGCGAGCTGCGCAGCGCCGATCCGCCCCAGTTCGGTGCCCGCCGCGACCAGGAACCGCTGGACCCGCACATCGAACGGCTGGCCTTCCGCGTCCTCGGCCGACATCGCCAGTGTGCGCTCCACCGCCGCGAACTGCCGGTCCAGCACTGCGGCCAGCAGACTGCGCTTGTCCGGGAAGCAACGGTAGATGGTCTTCTTGCTCATCCTGAGCTCACGCGCGAGATCATCCATGCTCACCCGTGCCAGGCCCGGCGCGAGGAACAACCGGCCGGCTGCCTCCACGATCGCCTCGGCGCGCTGCCTGTCCTCTTCGGAAACTTTCGATACTGGATTAGTTTCCATGGTTTTCATCCTGGGTGCCTCCCTGCGTACCGTCAAGGCATGTCGTCCGGGCGGGACCGTCGCAGCCGGGATCGGTGGCGATGCGGGCGGCGCGTGTCAGCGTTCGAGGGACCAGGCCCGTGTCAGCGTTCGAGGACCAGAGCGAGGCCTTGGCCGACGCCGATGCAGAGGGTCGCGATGCCGGTGCCGGAGCCGCGGCGGGCGAGTTGGTGTGCGACGGTGCCGGCGAGGCGGGCGCCGGAGGCGCCGAGGGGGTGTCCGAGGGCGATGGCACCGCCCAGCGGATTGAGGATCGCCGGATCGAACTCGGGCCATTCGGCCACACACCCCAGAACCTGCGCGGCGAAGGCCTCGTTCAGTTCCAGCACGTCGAGAGCGGCGAAGGTCCGGCCGGCCTTGGCCAGCGCCCGGTCGACGGCCTCGACGGGGGCGAGGCCGAAGTAGTCCGGGTCGATCGCGGACACCGCGGTGGCGCGGACGCGCGCCAGCGGTTCACGGCCGATGGCCTTCAGACCGTCCTCGTCGGCCAGGAGCAGGGCGGCGGCGCCGTCGCTGAGCGGGGAGGCGTTGCCTGGTTGTGGGCCCTGAGTACGGCACTCGGCTCGTTCGTGCGTTACGCGGCCGAGCCGGGGGCCAGGTGCCCATAGGCCGACGGCGGTGACGAGGGCGTCCGTGGCAAATCCACTCCATCATCGCGGCGCGGAGGGCGACGGCGAGGAGTTCGATGACGACGTATCAGCCCGAGCCCTCGCCCCCCGGACCTCGCTCGACCGACGCGCCTGGAGCGCCGGGTGTCGGAGAGAGCGGGGCAGTGGACGCGGGCTCGGACTCGACCTCAACTCGGGGCCATGCCGTTGTCCCGTGACGCGCCGGCGGCCGAGCGTGAACCGACCAGCAGCAGGCACAGCACAGCGACGCCGGCGACGACGCCCGCCAGAAGGAGCAGCGGGTTGAGGGGGCGACGGGCGGAGGTGTCGCTCGGGGCGGTCACGTCAGGCTGCGTCGAAGCGGCCGGTACCGCTGCCGCGGCGGTGGGCGAGGGGTTTTGCGTGGCAGTGGCTGCTGCCATGCCGCTGTGGTGGGTCTCAGCGGACGATGGATTGGGCGACGGGACCCGTGTCGGGTGGGCCGAGGAGGGGGCCGGACCCGTGTGTCCGTGGGTGGTTGGCTGTGTGGTGGGGGCGGGTGCGGCGGCGGGTTGGACGACGAGCTGGGCTGCCATGCCGGGGTGGACGGTGCAGACGTAGGAGTAGGTTCCCGCGGTGGTGAAGGTGTGGCTCCAGGTGCCGCCCTTGTTCAGCAAGGGTGAGTGGATGGACTCGGGGCCGGAGGTGGTCTTCACGTCGTGCGGAGCCTGGTCCTCGTTGGTCCAGGTGACGGTGTCGCCGGCGGTGATGGTGAGGGAGCGGGGGCTGAACGCGTAGCCGGACATGACGGCTTGGTGACCGGCGGCCTGCGCGGCCGGGGGGTCGAGGAAAGCGACGACTCCCGTGGTGAGGAGCGCGGCGAGCAGGATGCGCAGGGTGTGGAGGGTGTTCAGGCGGGGCATGTGAACTCCGCGGCGACGAGCAGCCGCAGGCGGTCTGCGGGGCGGATGCGGGACAGGGTGAAGCCCGTCGTGCGGCGTAGCGGGCCATAGGGCACATCGCTGGTGCCGAGGACGAGAAGGCAGGCGTCGGTGCGCTCGACGACGCGCAGCGTCAGGGTCGCCGGCACGGACGGCACGGTCGTGTCACCGGTCGCGAGTTCGCCCGGAACACGCAGCCGCGAACCCTCCGCCTCGGGTTCGATCGTCGTGCTGACGAAGGAGAGTTCCTCGCCGCCGAGAGCAGGGCCGGTCAGCTTCAGGCCCAGGACGCAGTCTGCGGGTTCCGCTGCAACGGTGAGCGTGGCGTCGTCGGGGGTGAGGCGCCGGCGGAGGGTGACCAACGGACCCAGACAGGAGGTCAGTTCGACGATGCAGCGGTTCGATGCGGCCGTGTAGGTGCCGAGGCGGGGCAGCCAGGACGGGCCCGGCCGGGGCGGGGGCAGGGTGGCGGTCGGCAGGGTTTCAGGGGTCATCTCGGCACCTCGGTGGGCGAACTGAGCGACGGGAAGGACAATGGGGCGGTGGCGAGCCGGCCGACTGCTACTCGGCCGGCCCGCCACGTCCTGCTGAGGGGGGTCAGCAGGAGTTGATGAGGTAGTTGGTGGTGGGGGCGAGAAGGTGCCCGGCCCACACGGTGTGCGTCTTGACGTACTGGTCGGGATTGAGGATGTCCGCGACCTGCTGGCCCGGGGACTCCTCCAGGTGTGCGGAGTTGAGGTGCTGGAGGACCACGGTGAGGGTGTCGTCGGCGATGGCGCCACCGCCGTTGACGGCCGGGGTGAGGATCGACTCCAGCCAGACGGTGTGCATCTTCAGGTAGCTGTCGAGGTTGAGCGCGTCCTGGACCTGCTGTCCGGGGGACTCCTCCAGGTGGGCCTTGTCCAGGTGCTGGAGGATCGGCAGCAGGACCTGCTGCACGCTGTGGCACTGTTCGTCGCTGCCGCCACTGCCGCCGCTCATCCCGCCCGAGCCACTGCTCCCGCCGGTCGAGCCGCCGGTGGAACCTCCGGTGGAGCCGCCCGTGGAGCCACCGGTCGACCCACCCGTGGAACCACCTGTGGAACCACCTGTGGAACCGCCCGTACCACCGCCCTGGGTGCTGCCTCCGCCGTCGGCGACGACGGTGATGGAAGCCGTCATGTCCGGGTGGACCGCGCAGTAGTACTCGTACGTGCCGGCCTTGGTGAAGGTGTACGACCAGCTGTCACCCTTGTTCAGCGTGCCGGAGTCGAACTTGGCCGGGCCGCTGGTGGTGGTGACCGTGTGCGGAGCGGTGTCCTCGTTGACCCACTTCACGGTCTGGCCGACCTTCACGGTCAGGTTCGGTTGCGTGAACTTGTAGTTCTTGATCTCGATGGTGTAGTCGGCCGCCTTGGACTGGGCGGCGGCCGGCTGGGATATCGAGTGGGCGTCGGACGCCGGTGCGGCCGTCGCCGGGGCCGCGGCTCCGCTCGACGCCCCGAGGAGACCGAGAGCGGCGACGCCGGTGATTCCGGCGCCCAGGCCGGTCGCCAGCAGCACCCGGTTGCCCACCCGGGAGTGCCGGTGGCGCGGCGGGGGTGCGGTGGTTTCTTCAGTGCGCATGGTGGTGCGTCTCCCTTGCAAGGTGAGAGGGGGGTGGGACAGGGTGCTGGTCAGCGGCCGGGAGCGGACGTGACCAGCAGACTCGTCGCGGCCAGCACGACGAGGACGAGCCCCGTCTCGGCCGCGACCGAGTAGACGAAGGGCCGTACGGTGGCGCGGTCACCGCGCAGCAGGACGGCGATGTCGAGCCGGGTCTTCACCCAGCTGCGGCTGCGCTGGGCGATGAGCAACACCGCGGCCAGGACGGCGAGTTTCAGGAGCAGCAGGCGCCCGTAGCCGGTGTGGAACAGGGCCCCGAACGAGCCCACGACCTGCCAGGCCAGGACCGCGCCTGCCACGGCGATCGCCGCAACGGAGGCCCCGGCGAGCACGGAGTAACCGGACACGGCGGCCGACAGCTCCGCCGGACGGCGCCGGGGCAGAACGCCGAGCAACAGCAGCGTGAGGCCGCCCAGCCAGACGGACACGCCCAGCAGGTGCACCAGGTCCGCCACCGCACCCCAACCGGGGTGCGTGCCCTCGGCGTTGTGGCCGCTCATGCCCGTGGTACGCAGCATGCCGAGGCTGACGGCGAGGGCGCCGACCCGCCATCCGGGCGACCGGGCCGACCGCTCGCCGCCCTGGAGCAAGGCGGCCAGGACGATGGCCGCCAGCACCCACATCAGCACCCGACAGGCGTCGACGATGCCGACCTCGGTGCTCAACAGGTCGGTGTAGGTGGCCGTTTGGAACGCATCGCCGAGCGTGCCCATCGCCCCGTAGGTGCCCTGCAGCCCCGGGGCGACCAGGCTCGCCGTGAGCCCGGCCGTCCAGGACACCGCGAGGATCCGGCGGGTGCGGCGATCCTGGGCACCCTGGGGCCACAGAGTGCCCACGAACACGATCCCCCCGACATACAGGGCGAGCGCGAGGTACCCGACCCAGCGGGTGGCCGCCCAAGCCGTGCGCACTGCCTCGGACGGAGTCGGCGCGGCCTGCGCGCCGACGTCCCGGGCCGTCGAGCCGGCGGCCTTCGGCGTGAGGGGGAAGGTCAGCGTTCCGGACGTCGGATGACCGTCCTCCATGTCACGCACCTGCCAAACCAGGTTCAAGCGATCCTGGCCGGTCGTCTTGGGCACGGCAACTTCGACGACGTTGCCCTTGCGGTCACCCCGGGCCGGCCGCGACAGGGCCAGATGCTTGCCGCTGGTGGTGACGTGGACGTCGGGCAGGACGACCGGCTCGCTGAAGGTCAGCTTCACCGTGGTGGGTGTGTGGGCGAGCCGGGTGCCCTCCTTCGGCACGGAGGAGTCGAGCTCGGTGTGGGCCGACACGGCCGGTGCGCAGACCAGCAGGGCGGCCAGGGCGGCCAGGACGATGCCGAACAGGGTCGGAACGCGGCGTCTCACGGGAGCACCTCCGGGATCACCGACGGCGAGGGCGCCACGCCGACACACAGCGACGACGTATCGACGGATGAGGGCGACGGCGAGGGGATCGGGGAGGCCGTGACACCGGAGGCGCCGCCGCCGACCAGGCCGTCCAGCAGACCGGTCACCGGAGTGAGCACGCCCCCCAACAGCGGTTGCGCCAGGCGCACTTCACCTGTACCGCAACTGCCGGACGGTGTCGAAGAAGGGGTTGGCGAGGGGAAATTCGACGCCGAATCGGAAGGCTCGGGTGTTGGCCCGTTCCCGCTGCCTCCATTCCCCGTGCCGTAACCGCCGTCCCCGCTTGCGGATGACGTATTGCTTGCGACGGGAATTCCGGCACCACCGCTCGCGGACCAGGAATCACCCGCCGTGCCGGAACCCGCATCACCAGCCGAGGAACTGGGACCCACGGCCCAACCATTCGAGGGAGTGGGTGACGCGGACGGAACCCCCGCCGCCGGAGGTGCGGCGCTGTCGAGATTCGTGGGCGCCGGTGCGCCGATGCCCGAGGCGTACCCGAGGACGACGATCACCGCCGCGACGAGCGCACCGGCGACGATTTCGTCGCGATGGTCCCCGGGCCAGGACGCCCTGGCGAAGAAGGACATGGCCTCTCCTGACAACTGTGCGTGAAGGGCAGTGCACAGGAGTGGACCCGGGTGAGGATTCCCGGGGGCTACACGTCGGTTAATCGCCCGTTTCGTTGCCTCTCATTCGAGTCCGGTCGTACTGTGAGAACGGACCTTCCCGGGTCAATTAGCGCATTGCATTGAGTGAAGGAAATGGAGGGATCGTGAATTCGAATGCACTCTGCATTTACTCATTCACTGAATCGTCTCGAATGCATATGCCGCCGAAGGTTGACCGCCGCGGGCTGGACGTAGGTCTGCGCTACTCGGAGGCGTCGCCGCCGGGTGCCGGACCCGTCCGGAGTTCCACGCAGCGGGTGCCCGGACGATGAGTCGGCACGGCGGTGGTCTCACCGTCGCCTGAAGCAGTCAAGTACCCGCACAGGAAAGCGTGGTTCATGCCGCAGACCAGTTCCGGCGCCTGTGTTGCAACGGCTGGTCGCCCGCACCCTCAGCAACCTGGAGACCCTGGTCCGCAGACGGCTCAAGGCGCTGCAGTACCGGCACAGCATCCTCGACGGATTCCTCGCCGGGACCGGCCTCACTCTCGACAGACCGAACGCACCCTCACCTCGCGCTTTCACGAGGTGAGCTGTCCGACTGGTGATCACGAAGGCAGAAAGTTCCTCCGACCAGCGAGAATGAGGATTGCTGAGGTCCTTGTTCCCGACTTCATCATCGGCCGACGGAGAGTACTCGGCTGTCGCCGTCGTCAACATCGGCAGGCCGGGCGAGAACGCCTGGTTCTCGCGCTCCACACGCCTGACGTATGCCCAAGTGGTGACGGCCGTCTGGTCGACTGCCGGGCATTCGCGGTGCGGAAGGGAGTCACCTGTCGGTGGGGCATTCCGGCGCATACACGGTCGACGGCCGCGTCTGCCTGGTGGCCACCGACGACTACGCCCTCGTGCTTGGCGCACGGGGCGAAGTGATCGGGGAAGGGCGCGACTTCTCCAAGTGTATCCGCGAGTACCTGGGCACAGACGCCCTGGAAGGAACCCCTCCGGCTATCCCCGGGTCTGCAGCCCCGGGGGGAGGGTCTCCTCCTCCGGGACCGGTTCCGTCCGGCTCCGGGCGGTGTTGCCGGCGGCGGTGTGCGCGGGCGGCCACGGCAGCAGGGCGATCAGGGAGTGTGCCCGATAAATGAGGAAGGCGGCGAGCGGCAGTTCGGTGACCAGGGCAAGGCCTCCCGCCGTCCAGACCTCCTCGGTGCCGGCGTCGAGCGAGATGTCGAACCAGGTGTCGCAGATCAGCAGGACTGCTGTGGCGTGCGCGTACAGGATGACCGAACGGCTGCGGCGCCAGGCCAGCAACGCCGTGGATGCCAGCGCCATGATGAGCAGCATGTCGAATCCGACCCAGGTCAGGCGCCATTCGTGGACGTGGCGGGACGACGGCAGCGTCACACCCAGCATCACGGTCCAGGGTATGAGACAAGCGGCGCACGCGGCGAGCAGCTCAGCGGTGTGCTTCCTGCGGCGGTCCGCCGGGAGGTCGCGGCGATCGGCGTGTTTCTTGGTCACTTGCGATCCGTCCTCGCGTACTTCTTCCGACACCGGCAGGCTTCCCGGATTCCCCATGGGCACAGCGGCATTCGTCGTTCCGGATATTCCTGTGGCGTGCCACCGAACAAATCGGGATCGGGCCGATGCCGGTGGTGCCCCGCTACGGGTGTGCCAACCCGAATGCTTTCAGCTGCTCCCAGATCCACAGGTAGAAGAGGTCGTACATGGAACAGTCGCGGACCTGTCCGTGGTGCCCACCGGCGGTCCCCGTCTCCACCACCGCACCCGTCCGGGCGGGGACGTGCGCGTAGCCCGGAAGCGCAGCCGCGTTGGCGGAGCCCCCTGCGGTGAGGAGAGCGCCGCCGGCGAATGCCAGTGAAGCAGCGGCGGTCGCGATGCGTCGCACGATCTTGTTCTTGGTGTGCAAAACAATCACTCGTAATTTCTGGAGGGTCGTAACTTCCCACGCGACCAGTCTCGAACGGGAAGCGTGCGCGGCGCATCGCATGATCTGGTGACTGACGCCTGGGCGGGTGGGAACCGCTGCGAGTACCCATTGCAGGCTTCATCCGGGATCTGACAGTCACGTGAGTCACCAGTTCGCGCGATGTGGACAGCTCCTTTGCGGTCTGCTCTGCCCGGAAGGCCGAGATCAAACGATCATCGCCTCGCCGGGCGTGAGCGGACCGGCCGAGCTGCGCCCGCACATGCTGCGTCGGCGCGTGGATCCCGTCACGGTCCGTCTCTGTGCGGAGCTCTACGAGCGGCTGGCTCTCGGGCAGTCGCTGATCGAGCCGCCGGAGTCCTGGGCGGCGGATCGGCAGGGCGCCGACCCCGACCGATTCGCCGCCTGACAGCGGTGGCCCTCAGCTTCGGCCTCGCCCGAGCTCGGCGGTGCCGCGCGCGGTGTTCGGTGCGGGCCACCAGACCGCGTCCGAGACCGGGGTCGCCGGTGAGCCGGTGATCCGTGGGACGACGTCGGTGACTGTGGAAATCTCGCCCTTCTCGATCGCCTGGTACCACGAGATCCAGGTTTCGATCTGTTCCCCGCTCATGCCCCGTCGCCATCGCCGCGTGAAGGCTTCCTCGAGAGTCTCGGGTTCGTAGCGGTAGGGCCGGCCGGTTGCCGCGGCGATCCGGGTGACCGCTTCGTCGAGGGTCAGGGCCTCGGGCCCGGTGATCTCAAGCGTCGCGCCGTCGTGCTCGGAGCGGGGCCCCTCGTCGAGGGCGACGGCCGTGATCACGTCGGCGATGTCCTCATGGGTGACGAAGGCGGCCCGCCCGGTCGGTGCGGGGCCGCCGACGACGAATTCCTCGTCGGCGAGGGCGGCGGGCGTCGAGGTGTAGAAGCCGGCCCGGAGTACCGTGTGGCGGATCCCGGCCCCTGCCAGGAACTGTTCGGTCAGCCACTGGTCGCGGGCGTTGAGGTACGTGGCGGTGGGCGCCGCACCGACGAGGGACACATACAGAACCCGGTCCACGCCGACCGCGATCGCGGCCTCGACCGCACTGGCGTGCTCCTCCAGTCGGCGGACCGTGCGGTGTGCGGAGACCAGGACGAGGGTCGACGCGCCCTCGAGCGCCTTGCGCATGGCGGAGGCGTCGGCGTAGGCGGCCGGGCCGCGTCGCTGGGCGCCAGGCAGTTCGGGCATGCGGTCGGGGCTGCGCCCGACGAGGAGTTGTGGGACGCCGCGGTCGGCGAGCCGGGCTGCGATCCGGCTGCCCAGCGCCCCGGTCACCCCGGTGACCGCCACCGTGGCGTGGTTCTTCTCGGACATATGTCTGCCTCCATCCGGGCCCGCGTCGATCGCGCACCCCTCTTCCGATTACGTCTGGCGAAAGAGACCTCGCCTCCGGCTGCCTTCCGCGGTTGCGCGACGGCGTGGTACTTCACCGCCACGCAAGCCTCACTGTTCCCGGAAATCCGACCGCCCCGGCACCAGGCCTGCGGCCGTAGCGGCACCCCGGGGACCGAGCGGCCGTCTCGGCAGGATCAGGCCGGCGACTCGTGATGACCTTGCCGGTCGTGTAGAAGTGCACGACTTCGCTGCCGTCCATACGGTGCTCGCCGAAGGCCGAGTCCTTCCAGCCGCCGAAGGAGTGGTTGCCCACCTCGCAGCGGCATCGGCATGTTCACGCCGACCCTCCCGACCTCGACCTCCACCTGGAACCGGCGGGCCGTGCCGCCGTTGCGGGTGAAGACGGCGCCGGCGTTGCCGAACGGGGAGCCGTTGACGATGTTCATGGCCTCCTCGTAGGTCTTTGCCCTGAACACGCACAGGACCGGACCGAAGATCTCGTTGCGGTACGCGTCCGGGTCCGCGCTGGCCCTGTCGAGGAGCGAGATGCCCATCCAGTGCCCGTTCTCCGGGCCCTCGACAGTGAAGCCGCGGCCGTCGAGCACCACGTCGGCTCCCTGGCCGGCCGCGCGAGGGACGTACGGCGCCACCTCGTCGCGGTGCGCCTGCGTGGGGCTTGTCTGCGATCCAACGGGTGACGGTCTTCATCGGCGGAACTCCTTCGAGAATGACGGCGCCGGCCGCGAGGTTCCTGTCGCTGCGCCTCAGGGGCCTTGGCTGCGCCCGGACCGGGCCGCGTTCTCAGCACGGGGCACGGGCCCATCGTGGCCACGCGCGGGAATGCTGCTGACATGGAATCGATTGCTCCATGTTCCGCGTTGCGGCAGATCCGAGGGCCGGGGCGCGCTCCTCAGGATCCGCGTCCCGTGGGTTCGAGATCGAGGGGGTGAGCCGCCGCGCGAGACGTCCGGTTGCACCGGTCGTGCAGGGTGAAGTCGGCCCGGACCGCCACACCGGACTGCATCAGTTTCTGGTGGACCAGTGGGTCTCGGCCGGGGTGTGAGACCACGACACTGACGTATCCCTCGGGCAGACCGGTCACCGCGTACTCGCCCCGCGGGTTCGTGGTGGTCCGCACCAGCTGCCGGCCGCTGGTGTCCATGACGGTCACGGCGGCATGGCGGACGGGCTGCTGTTCTCTGTCGCGGACGAAGCCCTCCAGCATCGGCAACAACTCGCCGAAGTGATGGGGACGGACCGGAAGCGCGGTGGGTACGGGCGCCTCCACGGAGGGGTCCTCCACCGGCGGTTCCGGAACGTCCTCCTGCTCGTCCTCGGCTACCTGTCGTGCGGCCACGCGGTGGTGCCGCCACGCGTCGAGTCCCAGCAGGGTCATGCCTGCCGCGATCCATGCGCACAGCACGAGGACCGGCTTGAGTACACCCGCGTCGTCGAAGTACAGGACTCCTCTCAGGCCGTCGACCGCGTTGCCCAGAGGCATGACGGCGTGCAGGACCTGGAAGAACCTCGGCAGCAGCTGGACGGGGACCAGGCCGCTGGAGGGAACGCTCAGCACGATGTACAGGCCCAGACCCGCCAGTGGGAAGAAGTGCTTGACGAAAGGCGCCATGCCGAGGGAGAACGTGCCCACCGCCGTGGTGAGCAAGAAGGCGATCGCCAGGGCGGCGGGGGAGTTGGGCAAGTAGCCCAGCCCCACACCGACGAAGAAGCCCACAGCGCTGACGACTGCGGCGAAGCACGTGACCATCAGCAGTTTCCTGCGCCGGTTGAGGGTCACCGCCCGCAGCAGGGACGTCGCGAGGATGTAGCCGGGCATGTTCCAGGCGATCGCGAAGTACACCAGGGTCGTGCCGAGCCCGTCCTTGCGTGTGGTGGGAGCCACGTCCGTGACCGTCAGTTTCTGGTGGTCGTGCGCCGCGAGCCGGGTGAAACCCTTGGTCAGCGCCTGCTCGAGGCTCACCCCGTTGGCCCCCGCCACGTACAGCACGGAATGCTTGCCCTTCGTGGCGAAGCCTGCCACGGCGTCCCGGTCCAGCACCGCTCTCCGAGCTTCCCGGGCGTCTGCCACGGCGGCGACGTCGAACCCGCCGGGATGCTGGCTCTGCAGAGCGGTGTCGACCCTGCGTTCCAGTGGGACACCAGCGATTACAAGCTTCGCGTGGTCAGGCTGCGGCTGGTGAAAGGCCATGGGGAAGCAGAACAACAGGCCGAGGAAGAGCAGGGCCGGGACCGTCAGGGTCTCGGCCAGGACTTTGACCAAGGAGACGCCGCGGGGACGCTCGATCCGGTGTTTCACAGAACCGCACCCCGGGCGCCACGGGGAGCCATGTCACTGAGCTCGCGGACCACGCGGCCGACTGAATGCCCGGTGATCCGACGGCCGCTGCTTCGGTGCGGGAGGGCCTGCACTTCTCGCGGTTCAACCAGTTTCACGGCGTCCCTCTCGGCTGTGACGCGCCCGGCCATCGCCATGGCGCCATTCGATAAATGTACCGATCGGCACATCTACGTCTGCTGGACCATACGCGTACCGATCGGTACAGTCAAAGATGTGCCTCGCCCCATCAACGCCGAAAAACGTGCCGAACTGCAGAAACAGGTGGTGCACCACCTCCAGCACCACGGCGTCGCGCAGATGTCGTTGGGTCCGCTCGCGGAGTCGATCGGCACCACCAAGCGCATGCTTCTGTACTACTTCGGCAGCCGCGAGAATCTGTTGGCTCAGGTGCTGGCCGCAAGCCGTCCCGACGCCCACGCGATGTTCGACGGCGTCAGCGACACCGCGGGACTGCGCAAGGCGGCCGATGCCCTGTGGGAGGCGATGACCGTCGGGGAGCAGTCCGGGCCGATCCGCATGCTGCTGCAACTGCTCAGCCTGGCCGCCACGGATCCCGAGCAGTACGGCAGTATCGCCGCCGAGACGGTCGAGGTCATGATCGGCCCGATCGCCGCGGCCTACGTCCGGCTGGGGCACTCGGAACAGCAGGCGCGGACAGTGGCCACGCTGCTCGTCTCCGGCCTGCGCGGTCTGTGCCAGGACCGCCTGGTGACCCATGACGTCGCGCGTACCGACGCGGCCGCCGGCCGACTCATCAGGGACGCGGTCGCCGCGGCCGACTGAGCTTGTGCCCCCGACCCGGCGCTGATCGCGGAGCTCATCAGAGAGGGTGAATCCGTCGAGTTGGCGAACCGCCGGCCGTACGGCCTGGCCGCGTCCCTGAGGGCGAACGATCACCCACGCGCGCAACGGACCACCGCCGAACCCGACTTCGGCGCAGTCCGGGGCAACCCCCACGGCACACCCACCCCGGAGGCGACGTACGGAGGCTTCAAGCACTCCGGACACGGCAAGGACCTGTTCGCACATGCCCTGAGCACGACAGTCACCCCCCGGACAAGGCACTACGACGCCGGACCCGACTGTTCCGCCGTGCAGGAGATCCGGTGACGGCACCACCGGCGAGGCGGCGGTGTCCACGGTGTCCATCCTGACTGGACAGGAAGCTGAGGGCGAAGGTGCCGGCCAGGCAGTAGTAGGCGGAGGAGTCGTGAGTCTTGTCCCATCGCGACGTGATCAGGATCTCGATGCGGCTTCCCGGCTCCGGTCCATAGCCTGACTGCGAGAAGTCCGCGAAATCCTGACCGGCGACCTGTCGGAATACTCAGCAAGCGGTCAGCGCAAGTCCGTCCTCAGTGGCGGCCGTCAGGTGGAGAACGGTCCGTTATAGGCTGAGTGAACAGCCCTTGACCTGCACAAAGCGGGCAGGGAGCGATTTCCGGGAGTTCTGAATGCTTCGTACTCTGTTCACGTCCAAGATCTAGTGTCTGGGTGTTTGCGCAGGTCAGAGCCTTGAGCGTCGGGTCCGGGCCAGCAAATGGCCGGCATCGGGCCAGACGGCGTCCGGCTTGCTCATCTGCACCCGTGGTATGGGCCAACTGCCCCGCCCGGCGCCCCGCTCGTAAGGCTTGATGTGTGGCTCGACAGCTCGCCCGTGGGGTGGGGCCCTTCTAGGGGAACGGTTGTTCCAGGCCGACGCGCTGCCAGCACCCGTACACAGGGGCGATCGGTATAAGCGGCGCGCGGTTATGCCATGTGCGGCGAGGCCCGCAAGGGCGCCCTCATGCGTCGCAACGGCTGAGAGCCATTGCCCTGGCAGCCTGGCCGCGGGATCGACAACCCTCGGCCCGGCCCGAAGCCGTCCTGTGCGCCTCACCTTCGAAGTGAACGCCTTTGGCCGCGAGAGGGACATCCGCCGTAACGGAGCGGATGACGTTGCCGGCGCCTCGCACTGCGCCCGGCATGACAAGCTGTGCTTGCCCACCCCCGAACCCAGGAGGTCCCCATGACCGCAGAGCCCGTATCTACGGAAGGTTCGGAGCCGCCTGCCCCCGAGACGTCCCCTCTGGCGCCGGACAGCGACGGCAACTACGACCTCAAGCGCAAGTTCCGCGAAGCCCTGGCGCGCAAGCGTGGTGCGCAGACGGACGCCGCCGATGTTGCCGCCAACCCGGATGCGTCGAAGGTGCGTGCGTCGCATGGCCCGGCTGCCAGCCAGCGGTCGTTCAGGCGTAAGAGCGGCGGCTGAGTCGATGAGTCCCGCCGTCTGACCGCCGCACCGGCACTCGCGCTTCCCGTGCAGTGGCCCGCGACGTGCGCATGCCCGTGCGCGCGTCGCGGGCGGGGCGTAGCCGGAGAATTCGCCTGGGGGAATGGCCCAGCTGCGGTTGCTCGGCTCGGTGGCGCCGCCGCTCTGGAATTCCGGGATGAGGGCACTGAGCCTTTGCCAACCTCAGTTTGAGCAGGTCAGGTGGAGGGTGAGGACAGCTTGGGCGTGGCTTGTGATCCGGGTGGTGCTGCAGCGGAGTTTCCGCAGCAGGCGCCAGATTTTCAAGGTCGCGATGGCCTGCTCGCCGAGGGCGCGGATGCGGGCGTGCGCGGCGTTGACCGCGCGTTGGCCTGTCGAGAGCCGGTCCACCGGCCGTGGAAGGGGACCCGCACGGTGCCGCCCGCGCCCTGGTAGCCCTTGTCTGCCCAGCAGGCCAGGCCCGCCTCGCTGAGGGCGTCGATGATGCCGTGGGTTCGGGCGGCTTTGATGTCGTGCACGGCGCCGGGCAGGGCGGGCGAGGCCCACAGCAGCTTGCCATGTGGATCGGCGATGACCTGCACGTTCATGCCGTGCCTCTTGTGTTTGCCGGAGTAGAAGGGCCGGTCGGCGGCGATCCGGTCGATCGGCAGCCGCGTCCCGTCCAGGATCACGAACGCCTTTGCTGAGGCGGCCGCCACCGCCGTGGCGAGGTCGGGCGCCCGCACCGCGAGCAGTCCAACGGCTTCCGTGATGTACCAGTACACCGTGCCCACACCCACCTCGAACCCGGCCGCGAGCTGCGCGTATGTGTGCCCAAGGCGCAGGTGTGCCAGCACGGGCAGCGCCTGGCGGCCGGCGGACAGACGGCGCCACCGAGTCCCGCGTGCCGTCCGGTGGGTGGCCAACCGATCGGTCAGGAACCGCAGGTGTTGGGTGGACAGGTCGAGGGCCGAGGGACAGGCAAGCACGTGAAGCTCCTGGTGGTACAGGCGATCTTGTTCGTGAACCCGTCTACCAGACGCTTCATCGCCTGCGCAGACCAACTTGCGGATTCAGCAATCAAGTTGGCCGCCAGCATCATCGACGCGGGCTCTGTATAGGCTGGTGCGCGTGGATGTGACGGGGTGTCTTGGGTGTGACCTTCTGGCCGGGCGCCGGGAATTGCCCGGGGGTGTCCTGCACGAGACCGCTGCGTGGGTGGTGAATCACCTCGTCGGGCCGATGAATCTCGGCACCTTGATCGTCGGCCCGCGAGAGCACGTCGTGGCCATCGCGGAGCTCGACGACGCGGCGGCGGCGGAACTCGGCCCCTTGCTACGCGATACGGCTCGTGTCGTGGAGGCGTTGTGCCAGCCCGAGCAGACCTACGTCTGTATGTGGTCGCACGGCCACGACGCACGCAAGCACCTGCACATCGCGGTCCAGCCGGTGACCGCTGAGGTGCGGGCCCGCTACGGCGGCCTGCGCTCCGAGCAGCTCCAGGCCCGGATGCTGGCCGACGGTGACGAGCCGGACATCACGGAGGTCGAGCAGTTCTGCGAGCGGGCTCGCGAGCTGTTCCGCACGATCACCGACAGCAGCGCCGAACGCCGCAGCTGATCACCGCGCGGCCTCAACGTGAGATTGGCAAAGGCTCACGGAGAAGCTCAGCTCTGCAGCCTCCTGATTCGGGCCGATGGTGGCTGCCCGCGCTTTGGCGATACTCCCATCCGGCATCATTACCTGTCCTGATCTGTCCGGAATGCGCCCCGATCGGGCCCTGCATCCTTCACATGGGCGGCGGGGCGAGCGTCCTCGACGCCGACGGTGTGCGCTTCTTCGACAGACCCGGCTTCCCGGAGACGTTCAACCCCACGCCATCGGCCAGATCCAGGCCCTCGACGCCTACCTCGACCTCGGTGACGACGTGACCTGGCCACCCGGTCACCGGCGCGGACGGCCAGGCCCGCATCTCCTACGAGGACTACGCCGTCGCACTCGTGGACGAGATCGAGACCCCCGACACCCCAACCGCCGCTTCACCGTGGGCTATTGAGCCTCATCCGCGTGTCAGTGGCGCAACCTCGGCGACCTGGTGACCGGCACCGACCGGTGACGCCCACCGTTGCTGACCTGAGGCGACGCCGCGGTGTGGAGGGGTCTTGGCCGCCGGCCGCGTCCGGTCAGGGCAGGAGCGAGCGTTCAGTCGCGGGCCGGCGGTGTGTAGAAGTCGCCGACGGACGTCCAGACCCCGTTCTTCACGACGACTCGCTGCACGCTGCGCGTCCCGAGGTGGTCGGTCGCGCTGAAGTTCATCACCGGGGAGACTCCCGGGTCCACCTTGGCGGCCTTCTGATAGGCGGCAGTGATGGCCTGGGACGTGACGGGTCCCTTGATGGTCTTCGTGATCTGGGCGAACACCTTCGCGTTGCTCCAGCCCCACAGGGCGAGGAATCCGGCGTCCTGCCCCGGCTCGTACTTGGCCATGGCGGTCCGGAACTCCTGCACCGCGGCGTCCTTGTCGGAGGGCGCCTTCACCAGCTGCACCGCCTTGAGTCCTTCGGCGGCGTCCTTGGCGAGCGAGATCGTCGACTCGGCGGCGACGGGCGCGTAGGCGTAGGTGGGCAGGGAGAGTCCCTGGAGCTTGGCTTCCTTGAGGAAGGCGGCTGCTTCGGGGGAGGTGAGGATCAGGATCACCGCCTGGGGTTTGGCGGACTTCACCTTGCTGATCACGGGTGTGTAGTCGGTGGTCTGGTACTTGACCGGCAGCCGGTCCACCTCGACCGACGGGTTCACCTTCTTCGCGACGGGCTCGACCTGCTTGGCCACGTTCACGAACGCGGCCGGGTCGCTGTGCACGACGAGGATCTTCTTCGCGCCGTCCTGTACCGCCCAGGCGGCGACCGCCGCGGCCTGGTCCTCGTAGAGGGTCTGGGTCCCGAACAGGCCGGGGCGCGTCGGCTTGTACCAGTTCTCGGCGCCGCCCACCTCGTTGAGGACCGGCACCTTGGACTGGTTGAGGACGAACGGGAAGGCCGCCTCGGCCTGCGAGGTGCCGTTCGCGTTGACGATGGCCACGACCTTGTCCTGGCCGACCAGTTCACGGGCGATCTGTACGGTCTGCTGCGGGTCGGCCGCGTTGTCCTTGACGGTCCACAGGACCTTGCGCCCGTTGATGCCTCCTTGGGCGTTGAGCATCTTGAAGTACGCGTCGGCGCCCGCCTTCTCGGCCACGCCGTACGTGGCGGTGGCACCGGTGAGCGGCAGCCACGCCCCGATGCGGATCTCCGAGGAGCTGCCGCCGGCCGCTCCGGAGGAGTTCTGGCCGGCACACGCGTTGGCGGTCAGCACCACCACGGCCAGGACTGCTGTCGTTCCCGCAGCACGGCGGAACCTTCTTGTTGTCCGGTACACAATCCACCTCGTTCACAACGGGTTTCGACTTGACTCAGGAGGTCCGGGCGGTGGCCGCCGCGGTGGTGGCGGCTGCCGGTCCGCCGTTGAAATACGCCGCTTCGGCCAGGGCCTCGAATGCGGGGTCGCCCGGCCGTCCATGGGCCGCGACGAGGCCCTCGTGCAGCACGGCGACCTCGTGGCACACGGACATGGCCCGGCTCAGCAGCTGTTCGAGCAGGACGACCGTCAGGCCGTCGCGGGCCAGCCCGGCCAGCCGGTCGTACACCTCGTCGACCAGGGCCGGGGCCAGACCGAGCGCCGGTTCGTCGACGATCAGGACGTCCGGGCCGACGATCAGGGCCCGGGCGATGGCGAGCATCTGCTGTTCCCCGCCGGACAGCGCGCCGGCCGGGGCGGACATGCGGTCGCGCAGGCGGGGCGGCAGCCACTGGACCGTCTCCTCCAGCCGCTCGCGCAGTGACGCACCGGTGATGCCCGCCGCGTACGCCGCGACTTCGAGGTTCTCGCGCAGGGACAGCGTCTTGAACAGGGCCCGCCCCTCGGGCGCCAGACTGGTGCGCACGGTTCCGGTCGTCTCGCGGCCGCCGTGGGTCGGTGCGAGCGAGCCGTGCAGGATGCCGGCCAATGTGCTCTTGCCCGCTCCGTTGGCTCCGGCGATGCCCAGCACGACGCCCTGGCGGACGTCGAGTTCGATATCGCGCAGAGCGATCACGCCGCCGTATGCGTGGCCGACCCCGTGCAGCCGGACCATGCTCCGTTCGCCCGTGTGCTCGGGTGGCCGGGACCTGCCGTCGACGGTGCCCAGGTACGACGAACGCACCTTGGGATCCTGCAGCACGGCGTCCGGGGTGCCCTCGCCGATCGTGCGGCCGAAGTCGAAGGCGAGCACCCGGTGGGCGACGGAGAAGAGGTCGTCGAGGACGTGGTCGATGACGACCACGGCCGTGCCGTCGGAGTGCAGCCGGCGGATGTGCCCCGCCAGCAGGGCCCGTTCACTCGTGTCGAGGCCGCCGAACGGCTCGTCCAGGATCAGCAGCTTCGGTTGCTCGGCCATGGCACGGGCCAGGTCGAGACGCTTGCGCAGCCCGAACGGCAGCTCGGCGGGGCGGCGGTCGGCCACGTCCGCCAGACCGACGGAGCGCAGCAGCCGCGCGACCTCGGCCCGATGCCGGGCGGTGATACGGCGGCGGGTGCACAGGACGTTCTCCGCGACGGTCAGTTCGGAGAAGACCTCCGCGTGCTGGAACGTGCGGCCGATGCCCAGCCGCCGCCGGGCGGTGGCCCTGGCCCGGAGGAGGGGGCGACCGGCGAAGTCGGCGGTCCCGCTCACCCTGCCGTTGCCGGTCAGTCCCGACAGAGCGTTCAACAGAGTTGTCTTTCCCGCCCCGTTGGGACCGATGACGGCCAGGACCTCGTTCTGCCGGAGGGTCAGCGAGGCGTCTTCCAGGGCCTTGAGACCGCCGTACGAGACCGATACGTGCTCCAGGTGCAGCAGCACGGGGTCGCCGTCCGCGGCCTCGGACGGGGGCGAGACCGGTGCCAGGTCTTCCGGTGCTTGTGAGGGTGACGGGTCCTCGGAGTCCGGTCGACGCGGCAGGCGTCGCAGGACGCTCCGGGCGGGCTTGGCGAGGAACGGGACGACCCCACCGGGCAGGAAGAGGAGCACTCCGATCAGGACGATGCCCTGCACGACCGGCTGGGGCAACCCGACGGCGGACGACAGCGAAGGGTTCCAGGTGAGATAGATCCCGCCCGCCACGGCACCGAGGATCGTGCCGACCCCGCCGAGCACACAGGCCGCGATCAGCGAGATGCCGAAGGCGAGGGAGAAGGGTTCCGGGCTGACGAACCCGGTGAGCAGCCCGAGCAGCACGCCCGCGAAGCACGTGCACGCCCCGCTCACGGCGAACGCCAGCGAGGACTGGGCCTCCGGCGCGATACCGATCGTACGGGCGGCCAGGGGATGCGACTTGGCGGCCACCAGCCGCATCCGCAGCCCCGAGGCGGCGGCCGGCACGGCCAGCGCGAGGACGACGGCGGCGGCCCCGACCGCGAGGTACTGGGCCCCGGTGCCACCGCCCAGGACGGTGCCCAGACCGAGGGCGCTGCGCAGCTGGATGACCGGCACTCCCTGGTCGCCGCCGGTCACGCTGTTCCAGCGGTTGACCAGTTCCAGGGTCACCGTGGTGAAGGCGAGCGTCAGCAGGGCGATGTAGAGCATCGAGAACCTGGCACCCGCGTATCCCAGGAAGGCGCCCAGGGCGGCGCCGCTGGCGACGGCACCGAGGACCACCGCTTCCAGCGACCAGTCGTGACCGCTGCCGTACGCGGCGAAGTAGGCGCCGATGGCGAAGAACGCGGGGTGGCCCACCGACCAGATGCCGGACCAGCCGGCGAGCAGGCCGACCGACAGCACGACGATCGTGTACACGGCCGCGAGCCCCACCGAGTACATCTGGTACGCGGGGATCGCGCCGGCGGCCATGAACACCAGGAGCAGCGCACCGGCCGCCGGGCCGAGGGCGGCCCTCGCCAGGAGGGAACGGTTGAAGACCATGGACGTGACTCCTCAGACCCGTTGGAAGGTGCGGGTGCCGAACATGCCTTGCGGACGGATCAGCAGGACCAGCACGGTGAACGAGAACACGAACGTGTCCCGGAAACTGGCGGAGACATAGTTCGCCGCCAGGTTGTCCAGGACGCCGATGGTCAGCCCGCCGACGACGGCGCCGTACATGCTGGTCAGACCGCCCAGGAAGATGCCGGCGAAGGCCCGGAACAGGGGCGCGACGAGCGCGGTGGGCACCAGGCCGGCGCGGGGCGCGTACAGGCAGGCGGCGAGCGCGGCGAGGCCGAGGCCCAGTGCCCAGGAGATCCTGGCCAGGCGCTGCGCGCTCAGCCCGACCACGCGGGCGGTGTCGGCGGACTCGGCCACGGCGCGCATCGCGGAGCCGAGTGTGGTGCGGGCGAAGAGATAGCCGACCAGGGCCATGGCCCCGGCCGCGACGGCGATGGTCAGGAGGCTCTGCACCGGCACCGCGGCGCCGGACCAGCGCACGGACCCGTCGACCAGGTTGGGAAAGGCCCTGGGCTGGTCGCCCCAGATCGATCCGGCCGTGCTCTCGGCGACCAGGGACACGCCCATCGTCACGACGAGGGCGGAGAACAACTGCCCCTGGCCCAGCGGCCGGATCACCGTCTCCCGGACCAGCAGGCCCGCCGCCACGGTGATCGCGACGGCGGCGAGGACGCCCAGCAGCGTCGCCACACCGCGGTCGTGGAGCGAGACCGCCACGTACAGGCCCAGAGTCGCGAGCGAGGCCATCGCGAAGTTCACGACGTCCGTGGCCCGGTAGATGATGACCAGCCCGAGGCCCAAGAGACCGTATACGGCTCCACTGGCCACGCCGCTGACCAGGACGAGCAGGAACTGACTCACAGCCCCTCCTTCGGAAAAGAGCGTGTTCGCGCCAGGCGTGCGAGCTGCATGATCACCTCACGAACCGCAGAGTCAAAGTGAACTCAATTCAGTAAGCTAGGCATTCCGGTGCCGAGCGGGCAAGCCTCGTGCACGGGATTTGTGCCACGCGGTCGTGGTGGAGGCCGACACCCGGCGGGCGAGGGGGTTCAGCCGCCGACGGCCGACGGTGTTTCGGTGAGTGCGGTCCGTGCCGCCGCCAGGCCGAACACCAGCGCGGGGGCAAGGCCGCCCGCGTACGCGCGCCGGTACAGCCCGCCCGCGTCGGCGCCGGCCGCGAGCAGACCCGGGACGGGAGTCCGTCCGTCCGAGTCCGCGGACAGGACGTGTGCACCGGCGTCGATCAGCAGGCCGCCGAAGGTGAAAGTGATCGCCGGGGCCGCCTCGACGACGTAGAACGGTGGTTCGTCGAGGGGTTGGCGGTCCAGGAGCCGGCCGGGCATCGTGGTGCCGCCCGCGCCCATGGCGGCGTTGAACTCTTCGATACGGTCCCTGATCGTGGCGCCGGGATAGCCCCACTCCTCGGGCATCGACGTGAAGTCCTCCAGGCTGTCCGCCACCGCCGCGCGGGCGCCGGCGCGATGGCACAGCTGGAACTTGTCCACGCCGGGGATGCCTTCCACGTACGAGGCGCTGATCCACTCGCGATGCACGCGCGCGTCGGCGACCAGCAGGCCGCGGGCCTCCCGGCGTTCGAGCAGCGCCATGGTGGTCAGATGGTCCCCGGCCGTCTCGTCGACGAAGCGCTCGCCCGTCGTGTCGAACAGCAGGGCGTGCTCGCTGTAGTAGAGGGCGAGGTCGACGAAGCGTGCCGGATCGGCGAGGGAGACGCCTGCCGGCATCAGATGCCCGTAGAACCCCGCGTCCTTCCGGCCGAACGCCGCACCCGCCGTACGCCCGAGCGCCAGACCGTCACCCCGGCTGTCAGGGTTGGCCCGCAACCCGATCTCCGCGGCGTGGGGGTGGACATGCTCCGCGCGCAGGTGCCGGTCGCCCTGGAAGCCCCCGCTCGCCAGCAGGGTCCAGGCGGCGTCGATCCGGCGCGGGGAACCGTCCGGGAGTAGACACTCCGCACCCTTGACCACGCCGTTCTCCGTGATCAGAGAGCGGGTCGAGGTACCCGTCAGTACCTCCTGGCCCCGGTCGCGGATCAGCCGCTCGCACGTGTCCAGGTACTGGTTCGTGTCGACCTGGTGCCCGCGGCCGAAGCCCAGTACGGGCACCGGCGGCCGGCACTCCACGCCGAGCGACCGGATCCAGGCCACCCCGTCGGCAAACCCGTCCACCAGGGCGGTGGCCAGCTCCGGGTCGCCGTCCGGATTGACCCGGCGCATCTCCTCGACGCTCGGCGTCGTCCATACGAAACCGGCGAAACGCGCGGAACCGCCGGTGCGTTCCGCCTTCTCCACCACGACCACGGTGCCGCCCTCGGAGGCCACCCTCGCGGCGGCCGAGAGCCCGGCCATACCGCCGCCTATCACCAGCAGATCCACTGTCTCCGCACCCATAGCGGGTCCCACCGCCTTCGCGTTGCCGAGTGTGGGGCACGACACTAATTGAACTCACTTCTGGAGTCGATAGGGGTGCGGGAGCGGGCTGCGGCAGGATGGGTTTCGGCCGCACCGGCCGGGGGCCGGGACGTTGTCCGGCGAGGGCCGGGGCGTGTCAGTCGGGGACCAGGACCACGCGCCCCCGCACCTCGCCCGAGCGGAGTCGCGTGATCGCCTGCACCGCGTCGGCCAGGGCGAACTCCTCGACGCGCACCCTCAGCAAGCCCTTGAGCGCGAGGCCGACCACGGCCTCCAGCTCGGGCAGAGTTCCCCAGAAGGGCAACGAGATCCGCGTTCCGGGAGGCAGCGCGCCGGGCTTGCGGACCGTCAGCTCCCCGCCACCGCTGCCCACCACGGCCAGTTCCCCGCCCGCCCGCAGCACGTCCACCGCCAGGCCCAGACTGGACGGGTCGCCGACGAAGTCGAGCACCGCCGCCGCCCCGAGCCCGCCCGTCCGCTTCCGGAGGGCCGCCGCCGTGCCGGAGCGCAGCAGCGTGGTGAAGTGCGCGCCGCACTCGGCGGCCAGGGCGAGGGCCTCCTCCCGTACGTCCACGGCCAGCACCTGCGCGCTCGTCGTGGCGCGCAGAACCTGGACGGCCAGGTGCCCGAGCCCGCCGACGCCGAGGACGACCACGCTCGCACCCGCCTCATCACGAAGGGCGGGCCGGACGGTGGCCACGGCGTGATACGCGGTGAGCCCGGCGTCCGAAAGGGGTGCCGCCTGCACGGTGGTCAGGCCGTTCACCGGGACCAGCAGCCGACCGGACGGCACGAGCATCAGGTCGGCCATCCCGCCGTCGCGCCCGAGTCCCGCTCCCGTACCGACTTGCCCGGCGTCCAGGGTCGCGCGCCGGTCGCAGTAGTTCTCCGCTCCGGCCGCGCAGTGTGCGCAACTCCCGCAGCCCCAGGGGCCGTAGACGACCACCCGCTCGCCGACCGCCGGACCCGCGGCCGCCGGACCGCGTTCCAGCACCCGGCCCGCGACCTCGTGTCCGAGGGTGAAGGGGAGGCGATAGGGGAGATCGTCTTCGCGCGCGTCGATCACATGGAGGTCGGAACGGCAGAGGCCGGCCGCCTCCACCCGGATGAGGACCTCTTCGCCCGTGGGGACCGGTCGTGCCGCCTCGGTGAGGATCGGCGGGCCGCCCCAGCGGGTCAGCCGCAGTGCTCTCGTCCTGCCTGTTGACATACGCGAGACAGTAACAAAAATGAAGTCAGTTCAGTAACCCGGGATGGGGTGGTGACCGCAGATGGGCGGCGAGCACACGGGGCGCTTCGACGGGCGGATCGCGCTCGTCACCGGCGCGGGATCCGGCATCGGGGCGGCGGTCGCCCGGCGACTCGCCGCGCAGGGGGCGGAGGTCTTCGCGGCGGACGTCGACGGGCCGGCGGCGCAATCCGTTGCGAAGGAACTGCGGGGCGCGCAGCCGCTGACCGTCGACGTGGCCGAACCGAGGCAGGTCGACACCGCGTTCGGCGAGATCGTACGGCGGCACGGCCGGCTCGACGTCCTGGTGCACGCGGCCGGGGTCGACGACCCCACGGCCAAGGAGTGGATCGCCGAGGCCCTCGTCGCGGACCGGCCGCCGGAGGTGACGGGCCGACTCGGCGACGACGCCTGGCGGCACGTCATGCGCGTCAACCTGGACGGCACGTTCCATGTACTGCGCGCCGCCCTGCGGGTCATGGCGCCACGCCGATCAGGGGCCGTCGTCACCGTCGGCTCCTCCTCGGCGTTCGACGCACAGGCCGGTTATCCGCACTACGCGGCCTCGAAGTCCGGCGCGCACGCGCTGAGCCAGTCCGTCGCCAAGGAGGCGATCGCCTTCGGTGTCCGCGTCAACACGGTGGCGCCGGGGCCGACCGAGACCGGCATGGCGGCACGGACTCCCGCGGCACTTCGTCGAGGGTTCGCCGATCCACGCGTCCGTCCGTACGCGACGCCGGAGGAGATCGCCGATGTCGCCCTGTTTCTGGCGAGCGAGGAGGCGGCGAACCTCGTGGGGGCCGTGCTGCTCGCCAATGGCGGGCGGTTCACGGCGTGAGGGACCGTCCGGCGCGGGCGGTCACGGGTTGTTCGTGGCCGGCCACCCGCGCGCCCGACCGTGCATCCCTGGGACGGTGCGATCGAAGGAGATGTGGATGTTCCGGCTCGATGCCGATCCCTCGCTGCTGGTGGAGACCGACGAGCAGCGCCAACTGCGAGCAGTTCTACGGGGCTTGCTCGCCGAGACCTGCTCGATCGAGGAAGTCCGCGAACAGGCGGAGAGCCCGCGCGGACACGATCGTGCGCTCTGGCACCGGCTCGCCGCCGAGATCGGCGTGCACGGACTCGCCCTGCCCGAGGAGTACGGCGGTGGCGGCGGCACTTTCGCGGACCTCGCCGTGGCGCTGGAGGAGAGCGGCCGGGTGCTGTGTCCCGCTCCGCTGCTGAGCACCGTCGTACTCGCCGGACACGCCCTGCTGGCCGGCGGCGACCGGCAGGCCTGCGCGCGCTGGCTGCCGGGCATCGCCACCGGTGCGCTCACGGCGACGGTCGCCGGTTTCCTGCACCCGGCGGATGTGACCGCCGAGCAGGGCCCGGACGGCTGGGTGCTGCGCGGCGAGGCCGATTTCGTGCCCGACGGAGAGGGTGCCGAGCTGCTGCTGGTCGCGGCACGCGCACCGGACGGGAAGCGGCTGTTCGCCTGCGAGCCGGACGGTGCGACCTCTGACCGTATCGCCCGCCCTGTCCTCGATCCCACGCGCCGTCAGGCGCTCGTCCGCCTGCGGGGGCAGCCTGCCGAACCGGTGGGTGTGCCCGGACAGGCGGCGGAGGCCGTCGACGCCGTCCTCGACGCCGGGCGGGTGGGTCTGGCGGCCGAGCATGTCGGCGGCACCGCGCATGCCCTCGACGCCCTGTTGGCGTACGTGTCGCAGCGGGCCCAGTTCGGACGGCCCATCGGCTCGTTCCAGACCGTCAAGCACCGGCTGGCCGATCTGCTCGTCGAGGTCGAGGGCGCGCGGTCCGCCTCGGCGTACGCGAGCGCCTGCCTCGCCGAGGGGGCGGTGTCGGGGACGTCGGACGTGCCGGTGGCGGCGAGCGCTGCGGCGGTGGCCTGCACCGGGGCGTACCGGCTGGCCACCACGGAATACGTGCAGCTCCACGGCGGGATCGGCTTCACCTGGGAGCACCCCGCCCATCGCTACCTGCGCCGGGCGCGGGCCGACGAGGCGCTGTTCGGCACGGGGGACGACCACCGGCTGCGCCTGGCCGGTCTACTCGGCCTTACCGGCCGTACCGGCTGATCGCTGGGAGCGGTCGCCGCTCACCGGTCCATTGACAGGGGCAACCACTGCCCACAGAATCGAACTCAATTCAGTTCAGTTTGGAGGAGCTCATGGCAGTCGAGGACGAGATCCAGTTCGAGCGGGACGGTCACGTGGCGCGGGTCTGGCTGAACCGCCCGCACAAGAAGAACTGCGTGACCGTGCCGATCCTCAACCGGCTGGACGAGATCATCACCGAGGTCGACGCGGACCCCGAGCTGCGCGTACTGGTGCTGCGGGGCCGCGGCAACACCTTCTGCTCCGGGTTCGACCTGGACAGTCTCAAGGCCGACTTCGTCGGCAGGTCCAACGCCATCGACGTCGCCGTGCTGTCGGCCAAGGTTTGCGACCGGCTGTACTCGATGAGGACCCCGTCGATCGCCGTCCTCGAGGGTCATGTCACCGCGGGCGGCTTCGAGTTGATGATCTCCTGCGACTTCGCGATCGCCGCGGACGACGCGCTGATCGGGGACTTCCACATCCGCCGCGCACTGTTCGGCGGCGCCGGCCCGATCTACCGGGTGCCGCGCATGATCGGTGTCCGCAAGACCAAGGAGCTGATGCTCACCGGCAAGCTGCTCACCGGGGTCGAGGCGGCCGAGTTCGACCTCATCAATGCCTCGGCGCCCGCCGACAAGCTGGACGCCACGGTCGAGGAGTTCGCCGACCAGCTCATCGACAAGAGCCCGTTCACCATGTGGATCACCAAGATGACCATCGACCGCAGCCTCGACGCCGACATCCAGTCGCTGATGGTCATGGAGCACCTCGCGGTCGGCGTGATGCTCAACTCCGAGGACGCGGCGGAGGGCGTGGCGGCCTTCCTGGACAAGCGGGAACCGCAGTGGAAGGGCCGCTGAACGCCGGTGCGCGGACCGGGGGCCGGCTGCGCGGCTCCCGGTGCGCGGACTGCGCGGTGGCCACCTACCCGGCCAGCCCGGCGTGCCCGCGCTGCGGCGGTCCGGCCGAGCCGGTCGTGCTCTCCGGCACGGGCACGCTGTGGACCTGGACCGTGCAGCGGTACGCGCCCAAGTCGCCGCCGTACGCGCCGCCCGCCACCGGATTCACGCCGTTCGCCGTCGGATACGTCGAGCTGCCGGAGGGAGTACGGGTGTTGGCCGCCCTTGACATCCGGCCCGAGGAAGCGGAGATCGGCATGGCGCTCACCGTCACGGCGGGGGACGGGGTGCCGAGGGCCGCGGGAGCCGTCGTATGAGCGGAGCGGAGGTGTTCGTCTGCGGCGCCGGGATCACCTCCTTCGCCCGTACGGAGGTGAGCGGCCGGGAGCTGGCAGTCCAGGCGGTACGGGCCGCTCTCGCCGACGCCGGTCTGCCGTGGTCGCGCGTGCGGGCCGCCTACGGCGGCAGCGACGCCGGCGGCAACGCGGACACGCTGGTCACCGAACTGGGCCTGACAGGAGTGCCGTTCACCAACGTGCGCAACGGCTGCGCGACCGGCGGCAGCGCGCTGGTCGCGGCCGCGAACGCGATCCGGTCCGGGGCGGCGGACGTGGCCCTCGCCGTTGGCTTCGACAAGCACCCGCGTGGCGCCTTCGACCCGCGGCCCGCCGACTGGGGGCTCGACGAGGCGTACGGCCGCGACGGACTGATGGTGACCACACAGTTCTTCGCCATGAAGATCCAGCGTTATGTGCACGACCACGGCATCAGCGCCCGCACCCTCGGGCTGGTCGCCGAGAAGGCGTACGCGAACGGCGTGCTCAACCCGCACGCCTGGCGTCGCAAGCCGCTCGACGCGGAGGAGATCCTGGCGTCCGGCATGGTCAACGACCCCCTGACCCGGTACATGTTCTGCTCGCCCGGCCAGGGCGCGGTCGCCCTGGTCCTGTGCGGTCGCGCCGCGGCCCGCGCACTGGGCGGCACACCGATCGCGTTGCGGGCGGCCGTCGTACGGACCCGCCGGTTCGGTTCCTTCGAGGTCTTCAGTCCCTGGGCACCGCCCGGGACGCCGACGAGCGTGAGCGCGGACGCCGCACAACACGCCTTCGAGGAGGCCGGACTGGGGCCGGGCGACATCGACGTGTGCCAGTTGCAGGACACCGAGAGCGGCGCCGAGGTGATGCACCTGGCCGAGTGCGGGTTCTGCGAGCACGGCGAACAGGAGTCGCTCATCCCGTTCGGGGCGACCCGTATCGACGGCTCGCTGCCGGTCAACACCGACGGCGGGTGCATCGCCAACGGCGAACCCATCGGCGCCTCCGGCCTGCGCCAGGTGCACGAGATCGTCCAGCAGTTGCGGGGCCGGGCCGGCGAGCGGCAGGTGCCGAACGAGCCGTCGACCGGCTTCACCCACGTCTACGGGGCGCCGGGCGTCAGCGCCTGCACCGTGCTGACCCGTTGAAAGGAGGACCATGGACGGCATACCCGGCCCGGACGAGTTCCGCGTCGAGGCCCGCCGCTGGCTCAAGGGCGTGGCACCAGCGCGCCCCGCACGTGAGGAGTGGGGCAGCGGCGACGACTCGGTGGCCGTCTTCGAGAACTGGACGGAGGCCGAGGAACGCGCCCGGACGGATCGGACACGGGACTGGGAACGCACCCGCTACGACCAGGGCTGGGGCGCGTTCGCCTGGCCGCCGGAGTACGGGGGCCGTGAACTGCCCGCCCACTACGAGCAGTTGTACCGGTCCGAGGAGTCGGCCTTCGACGTGCCACGGCGCACCGAGATCTTCCCGGTCACCCAGCAGCTCGTCGCCCCCGCCGTCCGCATCTGGGGCACCGAGGAGCAGCGGCGGCGCTGGCTGCGCCCCATGCTGCGCACCGACGAACTCGCCTGCCAGCTGTTCTCGGAGACCGAGGCGGGCTCGGACCTCGCCGCCGTCCGGACCCGCGCCGTGCGGGACGGCAACGGCTGGATCCTGAACGGCCACAAGATCTGGACCTCCGGCGCGCGCATCGCCACGTGGGGCGTCGCCGTCTGCCGCACCGATGCGGACGTGCCCAGACACGCGGGCATCACGGTGTTCCTCGTCCGGATGGACGCGCCGGGTGTCACCGTACGGCCGATCCGGCAGATGACCGGCGGCTCCAGCTTCAACGAGGTCTACCTGGACGACGTGTTCGTCCCGGACACCGACCGGCTCGGCCCGGTCGGCGAGGGCTGGCGGGTCACGCTGACCGTGCTGGCCGCCGAGCGCCTCGACTCCGGCGGACTCGGACTGGACAACGCCGACCGCGCACTCGACCTCGCCCGGCACCTGCCGCGCCCGCTCACCGACGGCGAACGCCAGCAGGCGGCCGACCTGTTCGTCCGCACCCTCGTCCAGCGGCTCACCGGGCTGCGCGTGACGTCGGCACTGGCGGCGGGCCGAGAACCGGGAGCCGAGGCCTCGGTCGGCAAGCTCCACGCCACCACGACGATGCGCGCCACCACCGACCTCGTCCAGCAGCTCCTCGGGCCGCGACTGGCCGCCGACACGGGGGAGTGGGGCACGTTCGCCTGGACCGAGCACCTGCTCGGCGCTCCCGGCTACCGCATCGCCGGCGGCAGCGACGAGATCCAACGGAACATCCTCGCCGAGCGGGTGCTAGGCCTGCCCAAGGAACCGAAGGGAGGCCGACGTTGACCACCACGACCGGGGCGACCCGACTCGCGCGACGGGTCCGGAAGCGACTGACGGAGCGACACCCCGGCGAGACACCGGGGGAGCTGCGCACCCTGCCCGGCGGCCACTCGGGCCTCACGTACTCCATCAATGCGGGACCGGTCTCGTACGTCGTGAAAGCCGTGCCACCGGGCCAACGCCCCGTCGGCCGCAACGACGTGCTGCGCCAGGCCCGCGTGCTGCGCGCGCTCGCCGGGTCACCGGTACCCGTGCCTGGGGTAGTCGCCGTCGACGAGGACGAACCCGCCTGGTTCGCCATGGAGTTCGTGACCGGCGAGGCGATCGAGCCGGTCCTCGACGAGCACCGGCTCGATCCGGGACTGTGCCGGACGCGGATGCTGGCCCTGGCCGACGTGCTGCGCGACCTGCACGACTGGAGAAAGACAGAGACTGCCGAACCGCTGGACCCGGCAGGGGAGTTGGACCGATGGAGCCGCACCATGCGCGCCGTGCCGTCCGAACTCCGCCCCGGAGCCGAGGACGTGCTGGAAGCCCTGGCCGCCCGCATCCCCGACAGCGTTCCACCCGCCCTCGTCCACGGCGACTTCCGCCTCGGGAACGTCCTGTGCCAGGGCGCACGACCGGCCGCCGTCGTCGACTGGGAGATCTGGGGATACGGCGACCCCCGCATCGATCTCGCCTGGTTCCTCCTCTTCGCCGACCACCGCAACTTCCCCCGGCTGGGCCGCGCCGTCCCCGGCCTGCCCGACGAGGAAGAACTGCTCACCGCCTATCTCGACGGCCGTCCCGAACCTCCCGCCCTCGACTGGTTCCGTGCCCTGGCCCGCACCAAGATGGCCGCGATCATGGGCCACAACCTGCGGCGGCACCGCGAGGGCAAGCACCACGACCCCGACCAGGAACGGCTGCCGCCGACCATCGCGGAGATGATCCGCACAGCCGGCCGCATCCTCGCCCGACGGTCCTGAAGGAGCGCCACCATGGATTTCGGATTCTCCCCGAGGGCCGACGAACTCCGTTCGCGCATGGCCGCGTTCATGGAGGAGTACGTCCTGCCCGCCGAACCCGTCTACGACCGGCAGCTCGCCGAGGCGGACGACCCACATCGACTACCTCCGGTCATGCGGGAGTTGAAGGAGAAGGCGCGCGCAGAGGGCCTGTGGAACCTCTTTCTCGCGCACGGCGACCGGGGCGCGGGCCTCACCCATCTCGAGTACGCGCCGCTCGCCGAGCTGGCCGGACGGTCGGTGATCGGGCCCGAGGTGTTCAACTGCTCCGCCCCCGACACCGGCAACATGGAGCTGCTCGCCCTCTTCGGCACACCGCGGCAACAGGAGCGCTGGCTGCGGCCGCTGCTGGCCGCCGAGATCAGGTCCTGCTTCGCCATGACCGAGCCCGCGGTGGCCAGCTCCGACGCGCGCAACATCCGCACCCGGATCACCCGTGACGGCGACGAGTACGTCGTCAACGGGCACAAGTGGTACACGTCCGGGATCCTCGACCCGGACTGCCGACTGGTCATCCTCATGGGAGTCACTGACCCCGACGCACCGACGTACCGGCAGCAGAGCATGCTGCTGATCCCGCGCGACACCCCGGGCATCACCGTGCTGCGCGATCTGCCGATGTTCGGCTACACCGACCGCTGCGGCCACGGCGACGTGCTCTTCGAGGACGTACGGGTGCCGGCGTCGGCGATGCTGGGCGGCGAGGGAGAGGGGTTCGCCCTCGCCCAGGGACGCCTGGGGCCCGGACGCATGCACTACGCCATGCGCGCGGTCGGATTCGCCGAACGGGCACTGGAGTTGATGTGCCGCCGGACCCTGACCCGCACCGCCTTCGGCGGCACGCTCGCCGAACAGGGCGTCGTGCGCGAGTGGATCGCCCGCAGCCGCATCGAGATCGAGCAACTACGGCTGCTGGTCCTCAAGGCGGCCTGGCTGATGGACACCTCGGGCAACGCGGCCGCCCGCACCGAGGTGGCCGCGATCAAGGTGGCCGCGCTGGAGGTCGCCCACAGGGTGGTCGACAGGGCCGTTCAGGCGCACGGCGCCGCGGGGGTCAGCGACGACACCGTACTGGCACGGCTGTACGCGATCACCCGGGCGCTGCGGATCGCCGACGGACCGGACGAGGTGCATCTACGGACGGTCGCGCGCCGTGAACTGGCCAAGTACCCGGAGGAGTCGGCGTGAACGGACAGGAACTCCAGGGACGGGTCGCCCTGATCACCGGCGGCTCGCGGGGCATCGGTCTGGGTATCGCGCGGGCCTACCGGGAGGCGGGCGCCCATGTGGTGATCGCCGCCCGGAAGCCGGCCGGACTGGCCGCGGCGCGCGAGGAACTGCTGCGGGTCAAGGGGGACGGCGACGTCCACGAAGTCGTCGCCAACGCGGGGGAGCCCGAGGACGCCGAGCGCTGCGTGGAGGAGACCGTGTCCCGCCACGGCTCGCTCGACATCCTGGTCAACAACGCGGCCACCAACCCCTACATGGGCGACCTCCTCGACCTCGATCTGCCGCGCGCCGAGAAGACCGTCCGGGTCAACCAGTACGGCATGGTCGCCTGGACCCGATGCGCCTGGCAGGCGTGGATGAGCGAGCACGGGGGAGCGGTCGTCAACATCGCCTCCGTCGGGGGACTGGTCGTCGACCCCCACATCGGCTGGTACAACGCCACCAAGGCGGCCATGCTGCACCTGACCCGCCAACTCGCCTACGAACTCGGGCCGAAGGCGCGGGTGAACGCCATCGCACCCGGCCTGATCAAGACCGAACTGGCCCGGGCGGTCTGGGAGCCGAGGGAGCCGATCCTCACGGCCAGGCTGCCGCTGCGCAGACTCGGAACGGTGGAGGACGTGGCCCACGCCGCCCTCTTCCTGGGGTCCGGGGCCTCCTCCTGGATGACGGGACAGACGCTGGTCCTGGACGGCGGGGCGACCGTGCTGCCGATCGGGGTGGAGGAGTGAGCCCCGCCCCCGATCCGGTGGCGGAGCTGTTCTCGCTGCGCGGGCGGACCGCGGTGGTCACCGGGGCGTCGTCAGGCCTCGGCGCCCGCTTCGCCACCGTGCTCGCCTCGGCCGGCGCGACCGTCTTCGCCGCCGCCCGTCGACTGGAGAAGCTGAAGCAGATCGCCGACGAGGATCCGCGCATCCATCCCGTCGTCTGTGACGTCTCGCAGGAGGCGGACCGCGTGCGCCTGATGGAGACGGCACTGGACGAGAGCGGTCGTATCGACGTCCTCGTCAACAACGCGGGCGCGCCCGGCGCCGTACACGCCGAGGACGAGAGCGCCGAGGACTTCGCGGACGTCCTGGCCGTGAACCTCGTGGCACCCTTCCACCTCGCACGGCTGCTGACCGAGGCCCCGACATCCGGTTCCGGCCGTTCGCGATCGGTCGTGAACGTCTCGTCCGTCCTGGGACTCGTCTCCGGTGCCCCGCTGGGCGGTGCGGCCTACGCCGCGTCCAAGGCCGGGCTCGTCGGGCTGACCCGGGAACTGGCCGGACAGTGGGGCGCGGCAGGGGTGCGGGTCAACGCGCTCGCGCCCGGGTGGTTCCGCTCGGAGATGACCGACGGGCTGTTCGCCGACGAGCGGTCCCGGCGCTGGGTCGAGCGCGGCACCATGCTGGGGCGCGGCGGTGAACAGGGCGAACTGGACGGGGCACTGCTCTATCTGGCCTCGGACGCGTCGTCGTACTGCACCGGGCACGTCCTCACCGTGGACGGCGGGTGGACGGCGCGATGAGGGCCGACGGTGTGATGAGGATCGACGGTGCGATGAGGGTCTCGGTCGAGGTGGCGGGCGACGGGCTGGCGCGGGTGGAGATGTGCCGTGGGGCGGGCAACGCGATCGACCTGGCGATGGCACGTGCGCTGCTCGACGCCGCGAGGGAGTGCGAGAAGGCGCGGGCGCGGGCGGTGCTGCTCACCGGGCGGGGACGGTCCTTCTGCGTCGGCGGTGACCTGAAGGAGTTCGCCGCACTGCCCGAAGAACGCCTCGCGGCGCACCTCACGGACGTCACCGACGCGCTCCACGGGGCACTGCGGATCCTCGCCGGGCTGGACGCCCCGCTCGTGGTGGCTGTGCAGGGGGCCGTCGCGGGCGCCGGGCTGGGGCTCGTGGCGGCGGCGGACGTGAGTCTCGCGGCGACCGACGCCGGCTTCACGGCCGCGTACACCGCGATCGGATACACGCCGGACGCCGGGGTCAGCTGGTCGCTGCCCCGGCTCGTCGGACCACAGCGGGCCGCGGACCTGCTGCTGACCAATCGCCATGTCACGGCTGCCGAGGCGGCGCAGATGGGTCTGGTCAGCCGGCTCGTCGCGCCGGAGCGGCTGATGGCGGAAGCAGTGCGGACGGCGGGCGGTCTGGCGCGCGGTGCCACGGCCGCGTACGGGGCGACGCGACGGCTGGTCCGAGGGGCGTTCTCCGCCGGCCTGGACGAACACCTCGACGCGGAGGGGCGTCAGCTGGCCGCCGCGGCGGTGTCGTCGGAGGGCCGGGAAGGCGTGGCGGCGTTTCTCGCGGGGCGCCGGCCCGACTTCACCAGGTGCGAGGCCGCGCCGCCCGAGCCACCGCGGCCCGGGCCCGAGCGACCCGGCGCCGTCCGGCCAGGCGGTGCGTGACGGATCCGCCCGAACCTCGATTCGTACCCGACTTGAACTTGGGTCTAGTCTCGGACGACCGGACGATGATCGGTACGGTCCGTCAAGGAGAGGGAGAGACGATGGCGAGGGCACGGATCGTGGATCCGGAGGAGGGGCCCAGGTCGAAGCGCGGCGCGATCCTCGTGGCCGCCGTGGAGCGGTTCGGGGAGGACGGCTACGAGAACACCAAGTGGTCGGAGGTCGCCGACCGGGTCGGTATCGGGCAGACGGCCCTGTACCACTACTTCGAGTCCAAGGCCCACTGCCTGCTCACCATCATGCGTCTGGAGCTCCAGCGCTCGCACGACCAGTTCGTCGAGGCCACGGGTGAGGAGACGGACCCCGTGGAGGAGCTGCGCGCCGCCGTCCGGGCGGCGTTCGCGGTGAGCGAGCAGGAGATCCGCCAGATGCGCATTCTGCAGGCCAACATGTCGCTGCTCGCCAACCCTCGCAAGTCCAGGCGCGAGGAGACCGAACGCGTCGCGGCCCGCCAGCTGGTGCAGATGGTCGAGCGGGACTGGACGAGCCTGCTCATGCGCGGCATGTCGAAGGGCGCCTTCCCGGTCCGGGACGCCCACACTCTCGGTCTGGCGGTCCTCGGCATGATCGTCAGTGTCTGGCGGTGGTACCGCCCGACAGGCGCGATCCCGCTGTCCGAGATCAGCGAGATGATCGAAGGGTGTGTGGTGCGGATGGTCACGGAATAGCCCCGCACCACAAGGTCACGTCCTGCCCATTGTCGGCGGCAGGGCAGCGGCCTTACAGTCAAACTGAATTGAACTCAGGTTGTTTCATGTGATGCAGACTTGTCGGCTCATGGCGCTGAGGGAGAGCGATCAGCAATGGTGCTTCGCGAATACATGGCCAGAATGGACGGCCAGGACCCGGAAAAGGCCCTCGAACTCCTAGAACCCGGCTTCCGGTTCCTCATCTCCCTCCCGGGCGGGCAACGGGCGGGCACGTCCCGCGAGGAATTCGCCGGCTACATCGCCGGGCGGAACGCGGTGGACCGCAGGCACGAGATCGTGCGGTACGCGGTCGACGGCGACGTCGAGACGGCGTACGGCTTCGTCGTCGACGAGGGCGTGACGACGGGGGCGTTTCTGTCCGCCGTACAGGTGTCGGCCGGCGGGCTGATGGCGAGCTACCAGTCGTTCTTCACGCCCGACTTCGACCTCGTGGACCGGCCGTGAGCGCCCCGTCCACGTCCGCCGCCCCGTTCCTGACCACCTGGTTCGGGATCCTGGACAGCGACGACGCCGACCGCATCCTCCACCTGATCAGCGACGACTTCTCCTTCTCCATCCTGTTCTCCACCGGCGGCGACGGCGGCACCGACTTCCACGGCGGCCGGGCCGCGCTGGAGGGGTACCTCGCCCAGCGCACGGTGGGCGTCCGCACGCACCACCTGCTCACCGCGTCCACCGTCGGCCGCGACGAGCTGTATCTCGGCGAGGTGCGCAGGTCCGGTGTGCCCGAGGCGAGTTTCGTGGCCTCCGCCCGGCTGGACGACCAGGGCCGGGTACGGCGGCTGCTGATCGGGCGCTCGCCCGCGGTCCTGTTCACCTGAAATGGCGCGATGCCCAAGGAGGGGCACCATGTACAACCTCGTCCTGCTGGCCGCCCGGCCGCCCGAGTGGACCCACGAGCGGTTCATCGCCTGGTGGCGCGGTGAACACGCCGAACTCACGCGACACCTTCCCGGCCTCAGGTCCTGGCGGCACACCGACATCGACACGGCCCTCGAGCCGCGCTCGGAGGGATGGGACGGTGTGTCCGTCCTGAGCTTCGACAGCGCCGAGGACCTGCGCAAGGCCCTGCGGAGCCCGGAGTGGGCGGCGGCCGTCACCCAGGTCGGCGACATGCGCGGACGCCGGATCGCCGTCATGGGCGGCGAGATGGCAATGTACGGCGGCTGAGCGCGGCGGGGCCCACCGCCTTCCCTGAACTGAATCCCTTCACAACGAGGCGAGGAAGTGGATGCGACAGACAGTGTGGGAGTTCCACGAACGCTCCGAACAGGCCGACTTCACCGCGGTCGTCGACGATCACGGACGCCACGGCGCGCGCGACCTGCTGCGACGGGCGGCGGAGCTGTCCGAGGCGATGAACCCGGACGGCACCCCCGGGAACGCTCCGAACGGCCCACAGGGCGGCACCGTCCTCCTCCAGGCCGACAACTCGTGGCGCACCGTCGCGGCGACCCTCGCCGTGGGCAGGACGGGCGATGTCCTGGCGCTGATCAACCGGCACACGACCCGGGCCGAGTTCGCCGCCGCCGTCGAGGACATCAGGCCGGACGTCCTGATCGCCGAACCGTCCGCGATCGAGGAGTGGAACGCCGACCAGGCCCTGCCGGACACGCGGTTGGCCGAGGCCCTCGACGGCTGGGCGGTCCGCGCCGGTCGAGGGCCCCGCGATGTCTCCCGCTGGTCCGGCGGCACCGTCATCGGCCTCACCTCCGGCTCCACCGGCCGGCCCAAGGGCGTCGTACAGTCCGAGAGCGGCCTGCGGTACGCGTGCTCCTGCACGATCGACGTCAACGGACTGCACACCGGGGACGCCGTGGCCGCCGTCGTGCCGCTCTCCTCGACCGCCGCCTACTGCTTCGGTGTCTGCCTTGCGCTCATGCTCGGCGGACCGCTCGTCCTGTCCGGCCGATGGGACCGCGAAGTAGCCCTCTCCCGCATGGCTGAACACGACGTCCGGTGGACCATGTGCGTGCCGACCATGGCCCTCCAGATGGGCTCGGCAGCCGCCGGCTCGAAAATCCTCGACGGCGTCCGCGCGATCACCGTCGGCGGCGGGCCGATGGACCAGGGCGCCCTCGCCCGCGCCGAGCGCTCGCTGGGCACGAGAATCCTGCGCGTCTTCGGCATGTCCGAGTGCCTCGGGCACACCTCGCCCCGGCCCGACGACCCCGAGGAGATCCGCCTCGGCCGGGACGGACGGCCGTTCCCCGGCACCGACCTCAGGGCCGTCGCCGCGGACGGCAGCGTCCTGGGGCCAGGGGAGACCGGACAGGCCCAGGTCCGTGGCCCCTCTCTCTTCCTCGGCTACGCCCGCGACGGCAAGGTCGAGCCGCCGGCCCTCAGCCCGGACGGCTACTTCCCGACCGGAGACCTGCTGGTGACCGGTGAGGACGGCACGGTCACCGTCATGGGCCGGGAGAAGGACGTGATCATCCGCGGCGGACGCAACCTCGACATCACCGAGATCGAACGTGCCGTGGCCGCGCACCCGGCGGTGGCCCGCGTCTGCGTGGCCCCCGTACCGGACCCGCTCCTCGGCGAACGCGCCGCCGTGCTCGTCGTGGTCGAGGACGGCAGCGGCGAACTCGGCCTCGACGAGATCACCGCCCACCTCGCCCGCACCGGCCTCTCCAAGTCCAAGTGGCCCGAATTCGCGTTCACGGTCGACGAGTTGCCCCAGACGACCGTCGGCAAGCTCGACCGGTCGGGAGCCCGCAGGCTCGCCCACGACCTGCACACGGGGCTCGCCGCACACCCCGGACAACACCGGCAAGGAGATGCATGACCACCCCCACGACCCGCCCCCACCGCTTCGACCGCGGCCGTTGGGCACAGGGCGGACCCGAGACCGTACACCCCGGTGTCCACCGCGTTCCCCTCCCGCTGCCGGAGGACGGACTACGGGCCGTCAACGTCTACGCGCTCGAAGGACTCACGGACGGACTGGTCCTGATCGACGGGGGCTGGTCGATCCCCGAGTCACGCAAGGCCCTCGAGGACGCCCTGGCCGAACTCGGCCACGACCTCGGCGAGATCAGCCACATCCTCGTCACGCACATCCACCGTGACCACTACACCCAGGCCGTCGAACTCCGCAGGCTGCTGGGCTCCCGGGTCTACCTCGGCGCCGGCGAGCGGCGCGGCCTGGAGCTGCTGGGAGAGCTGCGCACGGACGAACCGGTCAGTTCGCTCGCCACACTGCGCCGGGCCGGCGCCCACGATCTCGCCGAACGTGTCACCGCCACGTACCACGGAGACTTCGACGCCACCGTGTGGGAGGCGCCGGACCGCTGGCTGCGGGCGGAGGAACTCCGCTTCGGGGACGCGAGGTTGACGGTCATCCCCACCCCCGGCCACACCCAGGGGCACGTCGTCTACTTCGACCAGGCGCGGGGACTGCTGTTCTCCGGGGACCACGTCCTCCCGCACATCACCCCGTCCATCGGCTTCGAACTAGGCGGCCCCGCACTGCCGTTGGGCGACTACCTCGACTCCCTGACCCTGATGACGACGCTCGCAGACGCGCGCCTGCTGCCCGCCCACGGCCCGGTCGGCGACAGTGTGCACGCACGGGTCGGAGAGCTGCTGACCCACCACGACGACCGGCTCGCCGAGACCCTGGCCGCCCTCGGCGACCGCACGCGCACCGCGCACGAGGTGGCGGGGGAACTGGGATGGACCCGGCGCAAGGTCACCTTCGCGGACCTGGGCGCCTTCGACCAGATGCTCGCCGTCAACGAGACGGCCGCGCACCTGGACGTGCTCGTGGCCCGCGGGCGGGCCCGGCGCACCCAGGCCGACGGGGTCGACCGGTATGCGGTCGCGGCTGCCTGAGGCCGCCTGAGGTCGCCGAGCGGGCGCCTCAGCGTGCCGTCCAGCCTCCGTCGACGTAGAGCTCCGAGCCGGTCATGAAGCTCGCGTCGTCGGAGGCGAGAAAAGCGGCGGCCGCCGCCACCTCTTCCGGCGCGCCGAGCCGACCGAGCGGCGTCCCCTCGACCATCGCCGTCAACCGGGGCGTTCCGCGCCACAGTTCGCGAGAGCGTGGCGTCTCGATGAAACCGGGATGCAGGGAGTTCACCCGGACACCACGCTCGGCCCAGTGCAGCGCGGCGTTCTTCGTCATCAGTCGTACGGCACCCTTCGCCGCGTGGTACGAGAACTGGGCGCCGAAGCCGCCGACCGTGCCGAAGATCGACGCGACGTTGACGATCGAGCCGCCGCCGGCGCGTTCGATGGACGGACCGACATGCTTCATGCCCAGCCAGACCCCCGTCTGGGTCACGCCCAGAACCCGATCCCAGGAGTCCATGGTCTCGCTCTCCACCGTGTGCATCGTGGCGATGCCCGCGTTGTTGACCAGCACGGAGAACTCGCCCAGCACGCCGATCGCTTGGGCAACCGCATCGCGCCACGCCGACTCGTCCGAGACATCGAGAGCCAGCCCCAACGCCCCGCCCCCGACCTCACCGGCCAACTTCTCGCAGCCATCGGCGTCGAGGTCGGTCACCACGACCGCCGCACCCTCGGCCGCGAGCCGTCGCACGACAGCCTCGCCGATGCCTCCTGTCGCACCCGTCACCAGCGCCGTCTTCCCGGTCAGCCTCGCCTGCATCGGGCCCCTCGCTCCCTTGGTGTGCCTCGGTCCAATCCGACGATCGTCAGTCCCGTACGCCGAGCCAGGCCAGGGCGCCACCATCGATCACATACGACGCCCCCGTGATGAACGCGGCATCGTCGGAGGCCAGGAAACACGCCAGCCTCGCGACCTCCTCCGGGCGTCCGAGCCGCTCCACCAGCTGCGGTGAGGTCAGTTCGTACTCCATGGCGTCACGGTCCGGCGCGGCGGCGAAGTACTCCTGAGTCAGCCGGGTGTCGATGACGCCGGGACAGAAGCAGTTGCAGCGCACCGGGGCCAGGTCGACGGCGGTGACCTTGGTCAGATGAATCACCCCTGCCTTCGTGACGCCGTAGGCAGGGGCGTTCGGAAAGCCGGTGAGACCGGAGACGGACGCCGTGTTGACGATGGCGGGCCCGCGCGACGAGCGACGCAGATACGGCGCGGCAAACTTGGTCGTCAGCCAAACCGCCTTCAGGTTGACCTCATAGACCGCATCCCAGACCTCCTCGGGAAGCGAGTCGACACCGCGCTCCGGTGCGTCCGTGAACGCGGTCTCGATCACCCCCGCGTTGTTGACCAGGACATCGAGACCCCCGAAACGCAGGGCCGCGTGCGCCACCATGTCCGCGATATCGCCCCGGACACGCAGATCGCAAACAATCGCCTCGGCACGCGCCCCGGCTGCATGCACGAGCTCAGCAGCCTCGTACGCGGTCTTCTCGTTCCGATCGGCGACGACCACCGCAGACGCACCCTGCCGGGCCATCTCCACAGCGATCGCCCGCCCGATGCCTTGCCCCGCACCGGTGACGAGCACGGTCTTGCCGTCCAAGGAACCCACCACGAGTCTGCTCCCGAATGCCCGTTCCGTTACCTGAACTGAACTTGCTTCACTTTGCCGAGTCTAGGTTCGAGGGCAGTGCGCCACAAGGCTCGGGACGGTCCCGCTCGCGGCGATCATGACAGGCGGCCGCTGGCGCCGACCGCATGGCAGGCGGTGTTCCGGCGGGCGAACGCGCGGTGCGCTTCGTTCGGGATCGAGATCGAGGTGCATCCGCACACCCTGGGTCAGCGATTGGACGGGCCGCTCTCCCGCGCCGAGCTGCGGCGGCTGCTGATCGGGAATCCGATGCGGACCCTCCAGTTGCTGCTCGGCCATGCCCGCGAGGCCACCATCTACGTGTATCTCGACGTGTTGGACGAGGCGCAGGAGATCGTGCCGGCCGCGCTGGCCGAGTGGGACGCGCAGAGCGTGGCGCTGGAGCGGGCCGGGGAGGCGTCGTGAGCCGGCGGGTGCTGTTCCCCGCGCCGGAGGACTTGCCGCCGGAGCCGGAAAGGGTCCCGGTGGTGTTCACCGCGAGGTTCTCCGGCGGGGTCGAGCGGTGCTACGACTTCTCTGGGCTGGCGTGCCCTCGGCTGGTGCGGCATGTGGCCCGGGCGCTGGCGGGGCTGGCCGGCTACCAAGTCGGCGGCCTGCGTACCGGGTTGTCGAGCCGGCCCGGCAGCGGACGCCCGTGGCGGCCGGGCCTTGGCCCACGGGAACTGGCCACCGAAGTGGTCCAGATGCGCACGGCCTGCTGGATGGCCGGGCACCGAACAGGCCGTCGTCCACACCTTCGAACGGATCGTGACCGGAAACCCCGCACACACAACCGGCACCCTCACCGTCACCACGTTGTGCACGGAAGCTGGCATCTCGCGCGCCACCTCCTACCGCTCACCCCTTTCGAAGATCATCGCCGAGCTGCTCCGTACACCGGACGCCCCCCCCCGCCCGCAGACCGACACCCTGACCGCGGACATCGCCCGCCTCAAGAAAGCGGACCGCACGCTGCGCTCCCAACACGCGGCAGAGCAGCGGGAGGCGCGCGCCACCATCGCCGCCTACGCCAACCACATACAGGCACTGAGCCTGCGGAACGCCGAACTCGAAGCGGAGAACGCCTGGCCACGTCCCCATCCCGTCCAGGTCAGCGTTGCTGAAACTCTGGGCATCACTCGGCCGGACGCGCGAGGAAACGCCAATGGCAACGTCACCCAGCCGCACGGGGCGACGCGGATGAGGACCCTGGAAGCGTAGGAGAGCGCGGCGTGTGCCTCAGGCGGATGTGGTGGGTCCATCTCGCCCCAGGCGAGCCGGCTCCGCGATCCAGGCCGGGAATGGATTCCATGTCGGCGTCGTCGATGCGGAACGAGAAGACGTCCAGGTTCTGACGGATGCGGCGGTCTGCCAGCGTTGGCGAACTGGCGCACGGAGAAGAAGGGCTCGTCTGTCTGCTCATCGGGTCTGTCCTTCGTGGATACCCCGGCCTTCAGGCCGGGGTGGGGGTACCTCCCGCTTGCGGGGGAGAAACGAAGCTCCTGCGGAGCAGGGCAGGGAAAGCCGGTTCGCCGCCAGGGCGGACCGGCGTGCACCGGCCACCGACCGACAACCGCCGCTCACACGGAATCCGATAGTCTGTGAGGCGTGACGCGGCAGGTCAAGCGGGCGTTCAAGTACCGTTTCTACCCCACGGACGAGCAGGCAGCCGAGCTGTCGCGCACGTTCGGCTGCGTCCGCCTCGTCTACAACAAGGCGCTGGAGGAGCGCACCCGGGCCTGGTACGGCGAGCGGCGCCGGATCTCCTACGTGCAGTCGTCCGCCGCGCTGACGCAGTGGAAGAAGACCGAGGAACTGGCCTTCCTGACGGAGGTGTCCTCCGTTCCCCTTCAGCAGGCGCTGCGGCATCTTCAGGCAGCGTTCGGGAACTTCTTCGCCAAGCGCGCCAAGTACCCCCGGTACAAGAGCCGCAAGAAGTCCCGCGCGTCGGCCGAGTACACCCGCAGCGCCTTCAAGTGGCGCGACGGGAAGCTGACGCTGGCGAAGATGGACGAGCCGTTGGACATCCGCTGGTCGCGTCCCCTCCCCGAAGAGGCGGAGCCGACCACGGTGACCGTGTCCCGCGACAGCGCCGGGCGCTGGTTCGTGTCCCTGCTGTGCGAAGACACCACCGCCCCGGCCCGTGCCACTACCAACGTGGTCGGCCTGGACGCCGGGATCACGTCCCTGGTGACCCTGTCCACCGGAGAGAAGATCACCAACCCCCGGCATGAGCGGCCTGACCGTGCCCGGCTGGCCCGCGCGCAGCGTGAGTTGTCGCGGAAGGCGAAGGGCTCGGCGAACCGGGAGAAGGCCCGCCGCAAGGTCGCCCGCGTGCACGCGCGGATCGCCGACCGGCGCCGGGACTTCCTGCATAAACTCTCGACTCGGCTCGTCCGTGAGAACCAAACGGTCGTGATCGAGGACCTCACCGTCCGCAACCTGCTGAAGAACGGCAAGCTCGCGCGCGCCATCTCCGACACGGCGTGGACGGAACTGCGCTCCATGCTGGAGTACAAGTGTGCCTGGTACGGGCGTGAACTCGTCGTGATCGACCGCTGGTTCCCCAGCTCGAAGCTGTGCGGAGCCTGCGGCACGGTCGCGGCGAAGATGCCGCTGAACGTGCGTGAGTGGACGTGCGACTGCGGCGCCGTGCATGACCGCGATGTGAACGCAGCGCGCAACATCCTGGCCGCCGGGCTGGCGGCGTCTGCCTGTGGAGACGGTGTAAGACCTCAACGGGAGTCCTCCCGCACGGGGCAGTCGTCGGTGAAGCAGGAAACCCAGCGGGCGACCGCTGGAATCCCCCGCCTTCAGGCGGGGGAGGAAGTCAACACGGCGCACAACCTGCGGCCGGTGATCGACCGCGTCTTCCCCTTCGAGGAAGCGCCCGCCGCCGCGTCCTACATGGGGAGCGGTGCCCACTTCGGCAAGGTCGTCATCAGCCACTGACCCCGCCGTGCCTACGGTCGGCCTTCAGCCGATGCCACACCGCAGGAAACACAGCCGCCGAACCCGTTCGCTCGCTGCGCCACCGCAGCGGGCGGAGGGAAAGAACGGCTTGGGGACGTCGGCGCGCAGCCGACGCATAGGCCCCACTGCGGAGATCCGATGAGACAGCAGCGGCCGAGACACACCAACAGGTCACATGACGCCGTCCAGTGCCGTGGCGTCCGGCAGCCGACTGCTCCCGGATTCGATCTCCGGGAACGAAGCAGCCAGGCTCGTGCCCCGCCGTGAGTGCGGCACCACCCGGCCCACGCCGACGGAGACCAGGGTGTGCGCTGAGCTCTTGGCGCACGTCCAGGCAGCGCAACCGGACATTGGCCTGACCGGGTCCTGTGTCGTACGGTCTCACGTCGCGGTCGCCCACCGTCCGCAACGGATCTCACCGAGCCCGGCGGTGCCGCCGGTACGGCCGAAAGATCTGAACCACTACCGGGAATCAGGCCGCTACGAGCTCGTGCTCGCGGTCCGGCGTCTTGACCTTGGGCTTCTTGTTCGGCAGCGAGAGCCGGAAGACCTTGCGCCACGCGGAGAACACCTGCTTGGGCAGCGGCCCGGTGACGTACTCCAGCTCGTACTTTTCGAACAGCGCGCGCACCTTCACCGCGACCTCGGCGTACCGGTTGCTCGGCAGGTCCGGGAACAGGTGGTGCTCGATCTGGTGGGACAGGTTGCCGGTCATGAAGTGCATGGCCCTGCTGCCGCTGATGTTCGCCGAGCCCATCATCTGGCGCAGGTACCACTGGCCGCGCGTCTCGCCCTTGATCGACCGGCGCTCGAAGACCTGTACGCCCTCGGGGAAGTGCCCGCACATGATCACCGAGTGGGACCAGAGGTTGCGGACCAGGTTCGCGGTGAACGTGGCGGCGAGCGTGGGGAGGAACGACGGGCCCGACAGCAGCGGGTGGATCACGTAGTCCTTGAGCACCTGCTGGCGGATCTTGCGGCCCACGGCCTTGGCCCGCGCGCGGAACTCCGGGTTCTTGCGGCGGCGCTTGTGCAGGTTCTTGCCGAGCTCCAGGTCGTACGCTGCGATGCCGTACTCGAAGAAGCAGGCGTTGATGAAGTTCCACAGCGGCTGGCCGAGGTGGAACGGGTGCCACTTCTGGTCCTCGTCGACGCGCATGATGCCGTAGCCGAGGTCGTTGTCCTTGCCGATCACGTTGGTGTACGTGTGGTGCAGCTCGTTGTGCGAGTGCTTCCACTGCTCGGACGGCGAGACGTGGTCCCACTCCCAGGTGGTGGAGTGGATCTTCGGGTCCCGCATCCAGTCCCACTGCCCGTGCAGGATGTTGTGGCCGATCTCCATGTTGTCCATGATCTTCGCCACGGACAGCCCGGCGGTGCCGATCACCCACGCGGGCGGGAAGATCGAGAACAGCAGTACGCCCCTGCTGACCAGTTCGAGCTTGCGCTGCGCCGAGATGACCTTACGGATGTAGGCGGCGTCCTTCTCGCCGCGGCCGGCGATCACCTCGTCGCGGATCGCGTCCAGCTCGCGGCCGAGCTCCTCGATCTGCTCCGCGGTCAGGTGGGCGGTGGGGTCGATGGCGGTCAAGGTGCTCCTACCGTTCGATGTCGCAGGGGCCCGCCGGGGCGGACACGCAGGTCTGGATGAGGACGCCCGGCTCGGCCTCGGTGATCTCGCCGGTGCGCAGGTCGCGGACGGCGCCCGCTTTGAGCGGCGTGACGCAGCCGAAGCAGATGCCCATGCGGCACCCGGAGGGCATGAGCACGCCGGCCTCCTCTCCGATGTCCAGCAACGGCGTGGCGCCGTCCGCGTCGACGGTCTTGCCGGTGGCGCTGAACGTGACCTCGCCGCCGTCGCCTGCGACGACGATGCTGGGGCGGAAGCGTTCGGTGTGCAGGCGCTCCTGGACGCCGTGCTCGGTCCAGTGGTCCTCGGCGGCGTCGAGCAGGCCCGCGGGCCCGCAAGCCCAGGTCTCGCGCTCTGCCCAGTCAGGCACGAGTTCGCCGAGACGGGCGATGTCGAGCATGCCGTCTGTGTCGGTGTGGACCTCGGTGAGCTGCAGCTTCTTGTCCGCGACCAGGTCGTGCAGTTCGTTGCGGAAGATCACGTCGTGCGGCTGCGGCGCGCAGTGGACCAGGACGACGTCGTCGAACTCGATGTCGCGCAGCATGCCCATCACGGGCGTGATGCCGCTGCCGGCCGTCAGGTACAGCACCTTGGCGGGCTTGGCCTGCGGCAGCACGAAGTCACCGGTCGCCTGGTCGAGTTGGATCAGCGTGCCCGGTGTCGCCCTGCGGACCAGGTGGTTGCTGACCTTGCCGTCCGGGATCGCCTTCACGGTGATCGTGACGCGGCCGTCCTGGCGGTTTGTCGGCGAGGTGATGGAGTAGGCACGCCACAGGCGCACCCCGTCGACGTCGACCCCGATCCGCACGTACTGACCGGCGGTGTGGCCGCGCCAGCCCCGCCCCGGCCTGATCACGATGGTCGCGGCGTCACCCGTCTCGGGGTGCACGGCCTCGATGCGCCCCCGCAGGTCGGCGCCCGCACGCAGCGGGCTGACCAGGTCGAGGTAGTCCGACGGCAGCAGCGGCGTCGTGACCATCTCCAGCAGTTTCCACGCCCTGCTGCGGAGGGTTGCACTCGTCATGGCTCCAGCTTGCTGTGCCTCAGGGCGTAAGGTCCTGACCGCAGGACGTAAATCTGGACGGCAGAATTGTTCGCAGGGAATAAAACGTGAACCATGTGATCCGGAGGGCCAGCGAACTGGCCCTGGACGAGACGACGGTCACCGTACTTCGGGCTGGGCTGAAGGCCACCGCCGACGAGGTCGTCCAGGCGATCATCGACGAGGTCCCTCCCTACGCCAACGCCCTTACGGGCCACATGGGCGCCACCATCCGCCGAGCCGTCCGCACAGCCCTGGGACACTACCTGGACCTCGCGAGCGGGAACGCCACAGGCGGCGACGGCGGTGACGCGGCCTACGAGCTCGGCCGCGGCGAGGTGCGCGACGGCCGTTCGATGGACGCCCTGCTCAGCGCCTACCGCGTCGGTGCCCGCGTGGCCTGGCGGTGCCTGGCAGCGGGTGCCGTACCCGCAGGTCTGCCCGCCGCCGAGGTCGCCAAGTTCGCCGAGCTGACCTTCGCGTACATCGACGAGCTCTCCGCCGCGAGCGCCGCGGGCCACGCCGACGAACTGGCCGCCCGGGGCAGGGATCAGGAGCGCCACCTGGAGCAGCTGGCCCGCGACCTCCTCGCCGGCGCGAGCCCGGACGTGCTGCTGGCCTCTGCTCAACGGGCCGGGTGGCAGCCTCCGGTTTCGCTGACCGCGGTCCTGCTGCCCGCCGCCCAGGCCCGGCCTGCCTACCGCGCGCTCGACCCGAGCACCCTCGTCCTCGACGATCTGCCGGACGCCACCGCTGTGCTGCTCGTCCCCGACGCCGACCGGTCACATCTCTTGCGGCAGCTGACCGACCGAACCGCCGTGGCCGGCCCGGCCCGGCCATGGACTCGTGCGTCCGCCTCGTACGCACGAGCCGTACGCGCGCGCTCCCTCTCGTGTGATGTTCGCGACACCGAGGACCACCTGCCCGAGCTGGTGCTGAGCGCCGACGTGGACGCTTTCGCAGACCTGCGTGCCCGAGCCCTCGCACCGTTGCGGACCTTGCCGGTTACGACCGCACGGCGGCTGGAGGAGACGTTGCGGGCGTGGCTGCTGCACCAGGGCAGGCGGGAGGAGGTGGCGGCGGCGTTGTTCGTCCATCCCCAGACGGTCCGGTACCGGATGTCGCAGCTGCGGGAGCTCTTTCCGGATCTCGCATCACCACACCGGGTCCTCGAACTGACGTTGGCGGTCGGTCTTCGGGTCAGCTGACGCGTACTTCGACCGTCCGCGACCGTGTGCCATCAGCTGGCTGATGCGGCCCGGGTAAGAGCGGTATTCGCCAGCTGAGACCGGGGGCTGATGTGAAGACCGGACAAGGCCTCAGGAGGCCCGTCGGGGGCGCTGTCTCTGGGAAGCGCGGTGGCGGATACGGTTCGACTGGACGGTGAATTAGCCCGCTATGCCCTGGAAAACGGCTACATGTCATCGTGGAGGGCGCTGTCCTGGCACGAGCTGACCCACGGGCGCGCGGCGGGCTGCAGCCGGGGACCATCGTGGTTCTGCGACGACCCTGTGCCTCCCTTCCGACAGGTCAGCCGGACGACCGACCGGGCCGGCCTGGCACACCGCGCGAGGGATGATGGGGATGCAATGACGGAACGTGAGGTCAGGAGCTTCCATGACGAAGCGGGTTCACCGACCCCGTGAGGACGCGGAGTTCAGTTTCATCCTCGGGATGAGCGGAGTTCCGGTCCTCGCGTACTTCACCGGGACATGGCCCAAGGCAATCGAGTCCTGCCGGGTGATGGACCTCGTCGTGGGTGGCATCGCCGACGACTACACGGGCCGCCTGACGGTCGTCCGCGCCGACATCACGCGTTGTCCGGCCGCAACCGAGCGATACGGGATCACCGGAGCCCCGTCCTACGTCCTGCTGAAGGAGGGAGAGGCGGTGGCGCACGGCACGGGGCCCATGACCACCGCCGAGGTACGGAAGTTCCTGGACGGCCACCTCTGAGCGGCCGCTGCGGACACCGTGGGGCAAGGACGGCCGGCACCGCAACCGCGACAGCCGCAACGACCGTCGCCAGTACCAGACGCAGTGATACCCCCATGCGTCCAGTCAATGTCATGACGCATCCCCCCGAACCATAGTGTGCAGCGAACGGGAACTGCATGAACCGGGTTCGCCGTGACTCTCTCGTAGCGCCGTACAGCTCTGTGGTGCTGCTGGCCGCGTGGAATCTCCATCTTTCCCGTGGCAGGGATCGGGGCGTGAAGGGGCCCCGGCTGGACGGGGGAGACCAGCCGGGGCCGTGGGTGGTGACGTGCGGAGGGCGGTCGCCTCTCGGCGGCAGGCTCCATGGGGCTTCAATTGGACGATCGTCCCCATGGGCAATGGGTGAGGCCCGGGGACACTGGGTCACGTGCGGATGAACGGTCAACCGCCGTGCCGTTGTCCTCGTTCACGTCGTACAGGCCGCTGTGAGCTGCGGAACATGCTGTGCCGGAGCGTCAGTTGAGGTAGCCGGCGACCAGAGCGGCGAACTCGTCGGGTGTGGCGAGTCGGATGCCGAGTTGTTCGGCCTTGGCACGCTTGGAGCCCGCGTTCTCTCCGGCGACCACGAGGGTGGTCTTCTTGGAGACGCTGGAGGAGGAGCGGCCACCGGCGCGTTCGATGAGCTCGTTCATCTCGTTTCGGGAGAGCTTTTCCAGGGAGCCGGTCATCGCGCCGGTGACGACTACGGTCATTCCGGCCAGCGGACCCGCCTCCGTGGCGGCCACGGGCCTCTCGCCGTCGGTGCTCACCTTGTCGGACGGGGCGGGCGGGGTGACGCCCGGCTCGGTCATGTTGATGTTTGCTGCGGCGAGTTTGTCGATGAGCGGGGCGAGTTCGGCCAGTTCGTCGACGATCCAGGGAGCCTTCTCCACCCCGATGCCGTCGACCTGCTGCATCGCCTCCGCGTCGGCGGCACGGATGTTTTCCATGGTGGCGAAGTGGCGGGCGATGCGCCGGGACATGGAGCGGCCGGTGCCGCGCACACCGAGCGCGCACAGCACGCGCGAAAGCGGCTGTTGTTTGGCCGTGGCGATCGCCGTGAGGAGGTTGTCGGTGCTGGTGTCGCCCATCCGGTCCAGGCCGAGCAGTTGCTCGCGGGTGAGGGTGAACAGGTCGGCGAGGTCGGTGACGAGGCCGGTGTCGACGAGCTGGACGACGCGGGTGGTGCCTAGTCCTTCGATGTCGAGCTGGTCGCGGCCGGCGGCGTAGGTGAGGGAGGCGACCAGGTGGCAGTTGCGGCCCTGTGTGCACCGCCAGCGTTCCTCGCTCCGGTCGATGTCCGATCCGCAGCGCGGGCAGGCCTCGGGGAAGGCGATGGGCTGCTCGTCGCCGGTGCGCAGGTGAGCGGCTGGGGCCTGGATGCGGGGGATGACGTCGCCGGCGCGGTGGACCATGACTTGGTCGCCCAGGCGCAGGTCGCGGCGGGTGATGTCGGCCGGGTTGTGCAGGGTGGCGTAGGTGATGGTGGAGCCGTCGATGACGACCGGTTCGAGGACGCCGCGCGGGGCGATGATCCCGGTGCGGCCGACGTTCCACTCCACCTCCAGCAGCCGGGTGATCTTCTCCACGGCCGGGAGCTTGTAGGCGATCGCCCATCTCGGTGCGCGGGATCCGGATCCGGCGGCCTGCTGGTCGGCGGCGAGGTCGGCCTTGACGACGATGCCGTCGATCCCGAACGGCAGCCCGGCACGGGCCGCTCCGATCTCCTGCACCCGGGCGAGGACCTGCTCCACGCTCTCGGCGACGGTGCCCGGGACGTCGGTGCGGGCGCTGGTGTGTACGCCGAGTTCCGCGACCAGGCGCATGAGGTCGCCGTGCGCGGACGCGGTCAGCTGCTCGGCCAGCGCCGGGTCGGTGCCGGGTACGGGGAGGAGTGCGTAGCCGAAGAACGTCATCGGCACCGTGTAGAGGCGCTCGGTGGCCCGCAGGGTGCCGGCCGCTGCGTTGCGCGGGTTGGCGAACGGCTGCCCGCCATGCTCGACGCGCACGGTGTTGGCGTACTCGAACTGGGCGCTGGTCATCAGGACTTCGCCGCGCACCTCCACGGTGAGAGGTTCGGCCAGCTGCTCGGGCAGGCCTTCGATGGTGCCGATCGCGTGCGAGACGTCCTCCCCGGCCGTCCCGTCACCGCGGGTGATGAGCCGAGTGAGCCGACCGCCGGTGTATCGGGCGGCGATAGCGAGCCCGTCGAGCTTCGGGCCGACGTGGAAGCGGGTGACCTCGTGCCCGATGCGGCGGGCGAGGGACTCGGTCCAGGCGGTGAACTCCTCTGGGGAGAACACGTTGTCCAGGCTCAGCATCGCCACCGTGTGCGGGACATCGCCCTCCACCGCGCCGCCGGCCACCTTCCCGGTGGGGGAGTCGGCCGATACCTGCTCGGGATGTTCGGACTCATACGCGGCAATCCCGCGCACCAGGCGGTCGTAGGCGTCGTCGTCCAGCGGCGACGTGCCGCCCGCGTAGTAGGCGGCCGCCGCCCCGACGGCGTTCTGGACGGCCTGTGTGTAGGCGCCGGCATCCACGATCTCTGCTGCAGGTGTCGTCATGACCGGCATCCTGCCTCCCGCCACTGACAACGGTGCATTCCCGGACTTCCCGAACCGATCGAGGGAGCGCAGGTCTGGCGCCGCCAGAGGTGTTCTGTCCCGTTACGGACCACCGGCTGGTTGCGTTCCTCGGCAGCGGAGACCCGCCGCTCGGCGTCGCGCTGCGGTGGGGGAAGGGGTTTGAGTGAGTGTCAGGTCCATCATGCCTGCTCGGACGTGGTTTTCGGTAGGACGGAGCGCACGTCCGTTCAGGCTTGTCCGGGGTGGTGGCCCGGCCGCAGACTCGTCGTCATCCACTCTCCGACGTCCGTGTCGGCATCCGCTCTCGGGTGTCGATGCGTTCGTCGTGCTGTCTCGTCGCGGGACGGGTGCAGGTGGGGGTGGGAGAACGGAGGGGGATCGATGGATCAGGACATGGTCATGCGGGCGAGGGTCCAGTTGCTCAGTGCCAACCGGCGGGTGGTACGCGGCACCGAAGGGTTGCGGATCTACCGCCTGCTCACGCAGGTCGAACCGGAGGCGTACGGGTCGAAGCTGGCGTACGTCCTGGTGGAGGCCAGCGCGTCGTCGCTGGTGCGGGAGCTGCCCGAGCAGCAACTGGCGCTGTTGGACGAGGCGATTGCGGTGGCGTCGGCCCTGGACGCCACGAATCCCTACCGAACCACGGTGCTGGCGAAGGCGTTTGCGGCCAAGCGGGAACTCGAGGGACGGCAGACACACGGCATGTGAGATAGATGCCCGCGTGCCGCGGCGCCCCTGCGGGCTGCTATGGCTCAGACGCCTACGGCCGGCAAGGAGGGTCCGCACGGTAGGCAAGGCGTCCACGATGTCGACTAGGGGCGGCGGCCGCCCCCCCCAAGATCCCGTGAGGACACGGGAGTCGGCCAGCGACGGCCACCACCGATCCGTCGCCTCCCACCGACAAGTGGCCCCGCCAGGCCTGGTCGGCCAGGGCATCGTGGACGCGGCCGAATGGCAGGCCCGGGTGATGTGCGAGCTCATCGCCCGGGCGTTCCCCGCACCCGAGGCCGTGCCGGACGATGCATCGGCCGCGCTCTCGGCGGCCCGTGCCCGGCGCCGACGTGCGGGCGCGGCCTCGCGTGCGGCCGCCGTACGCAGGGCGCGTGAGGACCGCGCGGCACCCCACGGGCCCAGCAACTGCCGGACGCCGCCTGGTGTTGTGTCCGGCCGTGCTGGCCCACCTGCCCGGCCATTGCGCGCTGCTCCGTAGAGTCTGCGGGCCACTCAACTTCGGCCTGAGGAGTCTCACGTGCACCCACTGGCAGTCGAACAGAACTTCCGGATGCGGGCGGACCGGCTCCAGGGCTGGGGTATCGGGCTTCTGGTCTGCGCTTTTCTGTTCTGGGCGTACGCAGCCTGGGAGGTTTTCACTCCGTACACCTCCACCCACAACGCGGTGGACTGCTCCTCCCCGTTCAACTCCGAGCCCCGGGACCTCTACTTCGAGGATTCCGAGATCGCGCACGAGAAGGCGCTGCAATGCGCCTCGGACCGGGACTGGCCAGCACCGCTGGCTGCCCTGGTGTTGTCCGTCCCTCTCTCGGGTGTAGGCGTCGCGCTGTTCACCACCGCAAGGGTCAGTGTCCGGCTGCGCGAGCACGACGACGAACTTCGGCGAGCTGAGAACTGACCCGGCCCGGCACTGCCGGCCGTGTGAGGGCGTAGCCCGGGTCCTGACGGGCGAGGCGCAGCCCGGCCGCCGGTAGGCCACCGGTCTGCCGGCTGGAAGGCGTCACGACACGGGGAACGCGCCCTCAACCGAACACGCCGCCCCCACACCCTTGTTCCAGAAGGAGCCAGAGCGCCTTTTCGATCTGGTTGGGTGCGTGTTCCCTGTGAGGTGGGTGAGTCAAACCCTGTGGATCTGAGTGGCGTTCATGCCGATGTGGGCTTGCGGGCGAGTATCTGGATCCCCGTCGACTCGTGCCCGTTCATGAGGGACACCGTGATGGTCCGGGTGTCGATGGTCTGAAACGCGACGAGCAGGGTGGAGAACCAGTCGCGGGGGTGGTCGCGGCAGACCGCACCGTCGCCGGTTTCGAACACACCGTAGCTGCCGTAGTGATCAGCGTGGCGGCTTTGACGTGCTCCCTGGCCTGAAGTCCGGGGATTCCGGCCTGGGTCGTGTGACCCTTCCGGGGGCTTCCTGCTTCACCGCGCTGCGCGGGCACGTGTGCCCGTCTTACCGGCACTCCACGGGCGTTTGGCGTCTCCGCCCGTCCGGCGGCGACGATACGGCGTCTTTCGACGAGGACGTTGCGGGCTGCGTTGTGGTCGCGGTCGTGCACCGTGCCGCACTCGGCGCACGCCCACTCGCGGACGTGGAGAGGCTTCGGACCGTCCCGGAAACCGCAGGCCGAGCAGACCTGGGAAGAGGGGAAGGCCCGGTCCACCTTGGAGAAGGTACGGCCGTGCCTGAGTGCCTTGTACTCCAGCATGCCGACGAATGTCAGTGGTCGTTCATACAGTCTGGATATGACTCGAGAGGCGGCAACGGCAAGGCGGAACAACGCAGTTCGTGAGGATGCGGCGATCTACTGCCGGAATCTCGCAGGCTGGGGACGACGACCAGACGGGCGTGGACCGTCAGGAACGGATCTGCCGGGAGGTGGCGGAGCGGCTGGGGGCGCGGGTGGCGGATGTGTTTGTGGACAACAACCGCTCCGCGTGGCGGCGCAACCGCAAGTGGCCGGGCTGGGACGCGTTACTGGTGCGGATGGGTGAGGGTGCGTACCAACATGTGATCGTCTACCACCCCGACCGGCTGATGCGGCAGCCCAAGGACCTCGAAGAGCTGCTGACCATCGCGGACGATCAGCACGTGGTGCTGCACGGGCAGGCCAACCGCAAGGACCTGTCGGACCCGGACGACCGGTTCATACTGCGCATCGAGTTGGCGCACGCCTGCCGTTCCTCCGATGACACCTCCCGCCGCACCCGCTCAGCGCTGGAGGACCGGGCCCGCGCCGGGAAGCCGCACGGTGGACGCCGCTATGGCTACGCCAAGGACGGCTGCACCGTGATCGAGGAGGAGGCCGAGGTCGTCCGGGAGGTCTTCCGTCGCTTCCTGGACGGAGAGACGGCCAGCGCCATAGCCAAGGATCTGCACGCACGGCAGCTCACGACGGCCGAGGGGGCGCAGTGGCAGCCCAACAAGGTCCGCAATCTGCTGTCCATGCTGTACGTGGCAGGAATCCAGGTGCACCGGGGACAGCGGATCGGCATGGGCGAGTGGCCCGCGCTCATTGATGTGGGCCAGTGGGAGGAGACGCAGCAGCTCCGTGCCTACCGGGCTGCGCACAGCGGCAAGAGCACTGCCGGGCACCGCTACTACCTGCTGCGTGGGGTGGTGATGTGCACCTGTGGCATGCGGATGTCGGGCAGCAGCAACCGGGTGAAGCCGATCTACTGGTGCACCCGGGCCGCCGCCTACGGCCAGGAGCGCTGCACGCGCGCCATCACCGCCGAGCCGCTCGAAGCCTTCACCCGGGACGTGGCCCTTGAGGTGCTGGAGAAGCTCGACATCACTGGCCGCCAGCCCGCAACCACCACCCGGCCGTCACAGGACGTGGCCGCCGACGAGGACGACGCCGCGCAACTCGCGGAGCTGAATCAGATGTGGTTGTCCAAGGAGATCCCGACTCCGGAGTACCGGTCCATGCGCCGCGTCATCGAGGACAGGATCAAGGAGCGGCAGCGCCGTACCGTGCAGCGGCCCGTAGCGGTGCTCGAAGGCATCGTCGGACCGGACGCGCGGAAGAACTGGCGACGGCTGGAAGAGGAGAAGGACTACGCCCGCATGAACGCCGTCTTCCGCTTCCTGTTCGCCGCCGTGATCATCCATCCCATCAGCAAGCGGGGCCAGGGGCTGGACTTCGACCGCATAGAGATCGAGCCCAACCCGCTCGACTAGCCGTCAGTCATCGTTATGAGGGCCGAGGAGCCGTGCGAGCCGTGCCGCGCTCTTCGGTCCTATCCGTGCCGGGAACTTCGCCGCCTGTCGTCTGACGGCGCGTGTGCGTTGATCATCTTGGGAACGCTGTGCAGGCAACCTGTGTATGCCTCCGGGTCAGGGGTGTTGGTGGGTCGCGGCAGTCCATGGCGTTGCTCCATTCGCTTCGGTTGTCGCTCGTCCTTACATGATGACAGCGGGGTCTGACAGAGCACGGTGCCGCAGCGCGGCTGTCCGTTCCCATTGCTTCTGAGGGTTTCCCGTTGGGTCTGCTCGGCGAAGTGAGCGAGTCCCGGTGGAACTGAGCAAAGCGGTCCTTGTGTCAGACCGGCCCTCTACGATCCCCGGTCATGACCGATGACACGCTCGACTACTCCCGGCCCGGTCCGCTCACTCGCCTTGCCGCCGACCAATTAGGGCTCATCAAGGGCCTGCCGACCGACCCGGTCGGCATTTGTGCTGCCGTACAGAGCCTGGTCATCCAGCCGACCGACGCCGCCGCGCTCGGCCTTCCCCGAGAGCGGCTCACGGAGAAGAACATCCGGCCGGTGAACGAACTGGTCGCCACGCTGACCGCGCTTGACCCCGCTCCCCTGGACCACGCCCGGACACCCGAGACAAGGGTGGTGGGCACGTGCCGCCACTTCGCCACCATCGCATGCGCGATCCTGCGGGCGCGGGACATCCCCTCCAGGGCCAGGTGCGGCTTCGGCACCTGCTTCCTGAACGGACGCGGCGTCGACCACTGGATCACCGAGTACTGGAACGCCGACGAACGGCGCTGGGTACGCGTCGACACGGAACATCTCGACCACGGCTACGTCGAGCGCCCGGAAGACCTCGCACCGGGCGAGTTCCTGACCGGCGGCGAAGCGTGGATACAGCACCGCAAGGGGCTGATCGATCCACAGCTGTTCGGGGTGTTCGGCACCGATCACGCCTGGGGACCTGCCGAGATCAGCGGCAATGCTGTCCGCGACCTTGCGGCCCTCTGCAAGCGGGAGATGCTGCCCTGGGACGAGTGGGGCCGGATGACCGAGGCCTACGAGGGCAAGACCGGCCCCGACTACGACCGGCTCATCGATATGGTCGCTGAGGCTTGTCTTGGAGAGGATCCGACCGCCCTTCCCGGTCTATTCGCCAACGAGGACCTCACGGTTCCTCACCACATGATCAGCTGACGTGCGCCACACCCCCTTCCTGGTGATCGCGCCGAACGACGCGACCGCTCGAAGGAGGGGTTTCGTCCCACCGGATCTGATCGGCCCCAACTCACCGCACCAGCACCAGATCCACAAGGCACCGCTTACAACGCCGCTGGGTTGCAACCACTTACAGCGGGACGCCTGGGGGTCAGGCAGTTCCAGCGGAAGTGAAGCCCCAAATCAGGACTACAGCAGCAGATCACTTCCACTGGGAACGGACGGCGGCGACCCCGCATCGGTCGAAACAGCCTTTACTTCCTCAAGGGCGCGCCTACGGCGCGCCGGGCCACTCGGCCGCCCCGGCCGGGCGTGCGGCGTGACCGCCGGTCCCGTGCGGGCGCCGGATGCCCCGGGCCGCAGTGGGCCCGAGGCGAGTGGGCTGGGGGTCGACGGCCTCCGAGACTTTACGCAGCTCCCCTGGGGCGAGCCTCGAAGAACAGGGGGCCCGTCGGGCACACCAGCGGGCAGGTCCAGTACCTGCCCGATTCGCCGGGCGAGCGTAGGGCCCCCTGTTCACTCGCCCCATGGCAGCTACTGCCCAAAGTCTCTGCGGCCGGCGACGTGCCCACCTACACCGCTCACCCGCGGAAAAGACGTGTCAGTCGGCGTCCTGCTCGCCGAGGAGGAGTTCGTCCCCGGAGGGGAAGCGTGCGGTACCGCCCTCCTCCCAGGTGACCACGACAGCCAGCCCGCCCATCGGTCCCCGGTCGGCCTTCACCGTCTTCACCCTGCGCCACTGACCCTAGTAGCCGATCACGTCACCGGGGACGACGAGGGCCGCGCGCTTCGTAGGGACGCTTAATCGGTCTCGGCGCGCCGGACGTGGTCCAAAGGGGTGTCCCACTCGATGCCACCCCCTCGCGGGCGGATGTACGCGGTCTGACTGATGACCCGGCCGGAGTCCTTCAGCCGTTCCTCGATCACATCCTGGAGCTCACCCGTGCGTCCCGAGGCTCTGTCCTCGACGAGCGTGCCCTGCGGGTACGGCAGGGTGCCGTGATCGAGCATCGTGGCTGGCTTCTCAATCTGTGTCATGAGTCCTCGTCCCACCTGGGCATACGTGTGTCACCCAAGAGAACTGCCGCTGTGCACAACCAACTTGCACAGCTCTTGCACAACGGCCGGGTGCGGGAACGGCGGAGTGAGACGATGGGACGCAACGGACGTCGAGCGGGGAAGACGTACAGGATGAGCGCGATCAGGATTCCCGGACCCGGTACGAACGTCGCCGTCTGCCGCAAGGCACGCGGCCTCAGCCAGGTCGCCCTTGCCCGGCGGGCAGGCGTGTCGGTTTCACTGCTCAGCAAGATCGAGATCGGCGACCGAGCCCTCACCCAGGGCATCGCCGCGTCCCTCGCGCAGGCCATGGGACTCACCCTCGATGAGCTGCTGGGCACGGAACCCGTCGCCAAGACAGACGAGGCGAGCCTGGCCGCGCTCAACTACGCCATCCGGCGCTTCGACATCCCGGACGCCCCACCACCACATCCCGAAGACCTCCCGCGCGAACTGGACCGGCTGAACGAGCACCGCTACCGCACCGAGCTGGGGACAGTCCTCCAGGAGCTGCCCGCAGTGCTGGCGAAGTCGACCAACTACGCACACGCCACCCAATCGCCCGACGCGTGGACCCGGGTCGCTGACGCTTATTCGGTGGTGTACTGGCTCGCCGCCAGGTTCCGGTGGATGCATCTTGCTGAACTGGCCGTCATGAAGCAGAGGCTGGCCTCAGAGCGTGCTCACCCGATCGCCGCCACCGTGGCTGCCAGGGACGAGGCTGGGACCTTCCTCAACTCGGGAGACTTCGCGGGCGGTATGGCGATCGTCGACCGCGCGATCGTTGAGGCCGAGTCGACGCTGGAGGGGCGTGACCGCGCCTTCGGTCTGGGCATCCTGCACCTGCGCGGGCTCACCCTGGCCGGCCGGCTCAAGGACGATGCCGCCGCCGGGGAGCACATCCGGGCGGCATGGCGCACGGCCGAGGAGTACGGCGCGGACGCCGACGAGCACGGCATCCACTTCGGGCCGGACCAGACCGCCACCCACGTCATCTCGACGTACTCCGACATGGACCAGCACCGCCGAGCGCTGGACACCGCCGACGACCTCATCCGGGAAGGCACCTCACTGCCCGCGACCCGCATCGGACCACTGCACATGAACCTGGGACGGTCGCACTTGGCCCTGGGCGACCGGGACTCCGCTCTCGAAGCCCTCGAAGAAGCCTGGAACATCGCCCCCGAGATGGCCCGCGTCCACCCGACGAGCCAGGAGCTGATGCGCGTGCTGACCTCACTGCACCGCCGCAGCAACCCGAGGCTTACGCGCCTCGCCAAGCGCGCGGGCGTGCCCTTCTGATATCCGCGTCAAGCACGGCTACCTGTTCAGCAGCAAGCTGCAGGAAGACTGTATGAACGACCCTTGACGAACGCGGACCATCCCGCGTCGTGCACGGACTTGGCGAGCCGGGTGCGTCCCAGACCGGACACCGCGAGGTCTTCCACATACACCGCTTGGTTGTCGCGGATGATCCGTGTGGATACCTTGTGGTGGAAGTCCCGGCGCCGGTCCGCCACCCTGGCGTGCTGGCGCGCGACCTTGATACGGGCCTTGGCCCGGTTCTTCGATCCCTTGGCCGTGCGGGACAGCTCCCGCTGAAGGCGCTTGAGTTTCTTCTCGGCCCGGCGCAGAAAACGCGGGGCACTGATCTTCGTCCCGTCGGACAGGACCGCGAACGCGGACAGGCCCAGGTCGATGCCGGCGTCGGTCTGCGTCTCGGGGAGGATGTCCGGCTCGGTGTCGACGACGAAGCTGAGGAAGTACCGGCCGGAGCTGTCCTTGGTGACGGTGAGAGAAGTCGGGGCTGCCGGAAGCCGGCGCGACCACGTGACCTTGAGGTTGCCGACCTTGGCCACGTACACCGTGCCGTCGCCCTGGAGGGAGAAGGCGTTGGTGTTGAGGCGGATCGACTGCCGGGTGTCCTTCTTCGACTTGTACCGGGGCGGCCCCACCTTCCGGCCCTGCCGCTTGCCCTTGACCGAGTCGAAGAAGTTCTTGTAGGCGGTGTCGAGGTCGCGAAGGGGCTGTTGCAGGACGACCGCGGAGACGTCGGCGAGCCAGGCGCGTTCTTCCGTGCGCTTGGCCTGGGTGATGCGAAGCCGGGACAGCTCGGCCGACTTCACGTACGGAAGTCCCGCCGCGTGTGCTTGCCTGCGTTCACTCAGACAGTCGTTCCACACAACACGGGCGCACCCGAACGCCTTCGCCAGCGCACGGCGCTGGGAGGCGTCCGGGTAGACCCGGTAGTTGTAGCGAAGCTGCATATCGATCACCGTATTAGTGCCGTGCGGCCACTCGCGACAGAAGATCACATTCCACTGGAATTGCGCGCGAAACGAGCAACCGTGTTCGAGATCGCATCGACACTGGTGGACTACCCGCCGAAGGTCGCCGTCTCCAAGCTGGTCAACAGCCTCAAGGGCGTCTCCGCCCGGCGGATACGGCTGGGGGCACCTCCCGGCCGAAGGCTGGGGGAGAGTTCACCGGCAGGATCAACCGCGCCATCATGCACGGACACCTGTGGTCGCCCTCCTACTTCTCCGCATCGTGCGGCGGTGTGCCGTTGGCAATCGTCCGCCAATACATTGAGCAGCAGAAACGTCCGCTCTAAAGTACACGTCAGAGCAGTCTTGAGATGCATTCATCCCCGGCGTGAACGCCGGGGCTTTCTGCAAGGAACCCGGTAAAATGTCTCCGCGAACCGATAAAGCACAGTCGTCGGTTGCGGATCGACTGCGCGAGTCATGACTACGCCTACTCGCCGGGCGCGGTGCTCGCGCGTCGGCCGGCGAGTCGGGCGTCAAGGCCGTCGAGAAGGGCCTGGAGGCCGAGGGCGAAGGTGTCGTCCGGAGCCGTGGCGTAGCCGGCGGCGGGGGTTTCGAGGCGGGCGCGTAGCCGGGGGTATTGCGCTGCGATCTCGCGGGCTTCGGCCATGCTGTCGCGCATCAGCTGCTCGGCGTTGCCGTCGCCGCTGAGCTTTCTCGAGAGCGAGGCCGCCGCGGCCGGGCCGAGGGCGTTGCCGAGCACGAAGGTGAAGACGGTGGCGGCCGCCTGGTCGGTGAGCGAGCCGGTGAATCCGGCGGCCTCGTAGACGGCGAGGGTGTGGTCGTCGTAGCGGGCTTTGGCGGGGCCGAACATCAAGAAGGAGCCGAAGGCCTGCACCAGCCAGGGGTGGCGGGTGAGCATTGCATGCAGGCCATTGGCCGCCGCGGCAGCTGCGGTCCGCCAGCCGGTGGCGGTCAGGTCGGGCAGTGCGATCTCGCTCCATGCCTGGTCGGCGGCGAGGGCGATGAGATTGTCTTTGCTGCCGACGTGCCAGTAGACCGCGGTGGCCGCGGAGCCCAGCCGCTTGCCCAGAGCGCGCATGTTGAGGCCTTCCAGGCCTTCGGCGTCCAGCAGCTCGACGGCGGCCTGGACGATCTGTTCGCGGGTCAGCGTGTCGCGGGGCATGTGGCCACGGTAGGGCATCGGGCCGCGACTTGCACAAAGTTCAAAAAGCCACTTGCACTGCGTTCAAGTCTTGCCCTACGTTCGACTTGAACGCGGTGCAAGTCACGCGGCTGCGGGAGCGGAAGAGGGGGACAAGAAATGTCACAGGAGTCGCTGGCCGCCTTCGTCGAGGCGAAGGCAACGGAGTTCGGCATCCCCGGCGTTGCCGTCGGGGTATGGGTGGACGGCCGGGAGGTCTTCGCGTGCCACGGCGTGACGAACCTGGAGAACCCGCTGCCGGTCACGCAGGACACGCTGTTCCGGCTGGGCTCGGTCACCAAGACCTACACGGCGACCGCGCTGATGCGCCTGGTCGAGGCCGGCCAGGTCGGGCTGGACGCGCCGGTGCGCCGGTACGTTCCGGAGTTCGCACTCCCAGACGAGGAGGCCGCGACCCGGATCACTGTGTGGAACCTGCTCAACCACACCGCGGGGCTCAACGTCCGGACCGCATCCGACACCGGCGACGGCGACGACGCGCTGGCCACCCACGTGGCGCAGCTCGCCGGGATTCCGCTGATCGCGCCGGTCGGCGCCCGCGCCTCCTACAGCCAGCTGGGCTACAACCTCGCCGGGCGGATCGTGGAAAAGGTCACTGGTCTGACCTATGAGCGCGCCGTCGCCTCGCTGCTCCTCGAACCGCTCGGGATGACCCACAGCTTCTTCGCCGGCGACGAGGTGATGACCCGGCGGTTCGCCGTCGGGCACAACGTCGGCGAGGACGGCGCCCTGGCCGTAGCGCGGCGGTGGAAGGACTCCCGCGGCAACAACCCCGGCGGGGGCATCGTCTCCTCGGTCGCGGACCAGCTCCGGTGGGCCCGGTTCCACCTCGGCGACGGCCGCTCGGAGAGTGGCGCCCGGGTGATGTCCGCGGAGACACTGCACCGGATGGCCGAGCCGACGGTCGGGCTGCGCTCCAGCTCGATGGGCGATGCCGTCGGCATCGGCTGGTTCCTGCGCGACGTGGACGGCGTTCGTGTCGTCGGGCACGGTGGGTCGGCGAACGGTCAGTTCGCGGAGCTGCTCACGGTGCCCGAGCGGGGCTTCGCCGTCGCCGTGGCCTCCAACGCGGGCCCGGACAGCGGGCCGGCCTGCAACCAGGTCATCGTCCGCTGGGCGCTCGAGCACTACCTGGGGGTTGCCGACCGGGACCCAGAGCCGCTCCCTTACGACCCCGCGCGGATCCGCGAGTTCGCCGGCAACTACGAGATCGACGCCATGATGCTCACCATCAGCATGGACGAGGCCGGACCGAAGCTCGCCGTGCAGATCAAGCCGGAGCTCCGGGCGTCCGCGGGCACCGAGCTGCCGCCGGACCTGCCGCCGGCCGACTTCGGGCTGCTGCCCGGCGGGGCCGACGACTACATCGTCACCGACGGCGGCCTGACGGGGCAGCGCGGCTTCTTCACCCGCGACGAGACCGGCACGGTCGTGGGAATCGACCTCGCCGGGCGGCTGTTCCAGCGCGTCCACCCGGCCTGACCAGTGCGCCGCACCCCGCGGGGCCCTGTCTGACGCGACTGGTCAGGCAGGGCCATCACCTCAACCTCCAGATTGCTGGTCGGTCCACAGTGAGGTTTTCCAGCGGTGATCACTTCCAGACTCCGTTGAGGACCAGGGCGGCGCGGGCGATGTCGCCGATCCGACTGGGACTGAGCGTGACGTGCTGCAGGGTGCGCCACCGCTGCTTGAGCTCGGCGGCGGTGCGCTCTCCAAGGGCTCGCACGTGCCGCAGCAACGCGTTGAACATGCGGGTGTCGACGTGAAGTGCCTTTTCGGACTTGCCTCTTGGACGGCGGACGGGGATGCGAATGCCGATGCCCGCACCGATGTAGCCCTTGTCCGCCAGGGTCGGCAGGCCCTCGGCCGCCGCCCTGTACAGCGCGGGCAGGGCATGGATACGCGCGGCGGTGATGTCGGGGGTGGAACCGGGCTCCACGTCGGAGACCCACAGCGGGGTGCCGTCCGGGGCGGACAGGAACGGAACGTTGCCGCCGAACGCCTTGTGTTTCTGGCTGAACCACAGGTCGTTGCCGTTCTCACGGACGCCGGCAAGGCGGTCGGATTCGATCAGTGTGCCGTCGAGAATGACGTGCGTCATGCCTTCTCGCTGACATCGGGTCAGGACTGCGTGCAGGTCTGGGGCCTGGTCGGCGAGCACGTCGATGCCCTCGTGCAGGTAGCGGCAGCCGGTGGCCTGGGAGACACCGGCGTCGCGGGCCGGGCAGTGCACGCACCCTCGCTCGCGGAACCAGCGCAGCACCAGCACTGCCTGCCGGAACGGCCCCAGTGCCCGGGATCGCTTCGCTGTGCCGATCCGCCGCCGATGTCCACCCTGACGAACCGACCTATGCCGACGGCGCGGCCGTGGTGCGGCGCGTCACCAGCGAGGGGGAGAGTTTGACCTGGACCGGCGGCTTGCCGCGGTCCGCTATGCGTTCCAGGACGAGCCGGGCCGCGTTCCGGCCGAGCTCGTGGCCGGCCTGGTCGACGCTTGTCAGGGAGATCGGGCCGAACGCCGCGAAGGTCGTGTTGTCGTAACCCGCGACCGAGACGTCACCGGGCACCGAGAGGCCGGCTTCGGTGAGCGCATCCAGGACACCCATGGCAACGATGTCCGCGCCTGCGAAGACGGCCGTGGGCTGCCGGGGGCGCGCGAGCAGCTCTTGCATGCCGTCGTATCCGCCCTGCTGGGTGTAGCTGGTGGAGACGACGTCGATCTCCTCGGCCAGGCCCAGGTTCCGCATGGCCTGCCGGTATCCGTCGGCGCGCTGGGTGTTGGGCATCTCGGCGATGCGTGTCGGATCGGTCTCGTGGTGCTCGATGTGCGCGATCCGGCGGTGCCCGAGCTCGGCCAGGTGACCGACGACCAGGGCCGCGCCCGCGACGTCGTCGTCCGCGACGGTGTCGTACACCGGCGAGTGGCCGTGGCGGCCGACCACGACGGTCGGCACGACGGAGGCGACATCCTCCAGACGGGTGCGCGACGAGACGGGGGCGACCAGGACGAGGCCGTCCATACCGCGGTCGATCATGGCTTCGATGACCCGGGCCTCCTCCTTTTCGCCGTTGCAGCCCGGGCCCAGGAGGACCTGGTACTCGGTGTCCGTCAGGCAGCCGGTGATGCCGTCGAGGATCTCGGGGAAGAAGGGGTTGCGGATGTCGGGCAGCATCACGCCGATCGTGTACGTCTGACCGCGCAACGCCCGCGCGGCCGCCAGGGGCCGGTAGCCCAGCTCGTCGATCGCCCGGCGCACCTTCGCCCGCATCTCCGGGCTGGCACCGTACGCGTTGCGAAGCACCTTGGACACGGCCGTGGTGGAGACCTGGGCGTGACGGGCGACGTCGACGATGGTGACGCGGCGGGGCGATGCAGGCGGCTCCATAGGACTTCCTCCGACGCCGTGGGCAACGTTGGCGGAAAGTGTACGGACGAACCGCCAGCTCGGTAAGGGGCAGCTCTCTGGCCGGGCCCGCCCTGTTTGCCGCGCAACCGTAACAATCCTGCAGCGTGCGCGGCATCTTGACGTCACGCAGAGCGCTCTCTAGGGTCTGGCAACACCTGGTGGGAAACGTTACCCGCTGGACCGCCGAGGGTGCGTCATTCGGCGTCGCCTGTATCCCACAACCCAAGAAGTCGGCAGGTACCTCAGCCCGTCCAGCCGATGCACCCCTCACCGGGGCTCTTTGAAACGTTTCAAGGAAGCAGGTCCGCCTGTGACTCTCGCCCCGAACGCCCAACTCCCGGACCGCGGCCACCCTCCAAACCGTGCCCCCGCGGTCTCGGTCCGTCGTGCCCGTACCACGCCTCCGTGGTGGTTCATGGCGCCGGCCCTGCTGCTGTTCGCCTTCGTCGTCCTGGTGCCGAGCGCTCGCGGTGTGTACTACGCGTTCACCGACTGGGACGGCCTCGATCCCCACTACGCCCTGGTGGGCCTGCGCAATTTCACCGACATGTTCCGTGACGGCGACGCGGTCCAGGCCATCTGGCACACGCTGCTGATCGCCGTGTCGATCACGGTCGTACAGAACGCGGTGGGACTGCTGCTGGCACTCGGCGTCAACTCCGCCATCAGGTCCCGCCACGTGCTGAGGGTGCTGCTGTTCGCCCCCGCCGTGATCACCCCGATCGTGACGGCATACCTGTGGCGCAATCTGCTCGGTCCGGACGGGGCGGTCAACAGCCTGCTCGGCGCCGTGGGGCTCGGTGCCTGGCGGCAGGACTGGCTGGGCAGCCCGGACCTGGCGCTCTGGGCGGTGGTCGGGGTGATCGTGTGGCAGTTTGCCGGCTACTCGATGGTGATCTTCCTGGCGGGCCTGCAGTCGGTGCCGCAGGAGATCCACGAGGCGGCGGCGCTCGACGGAGCCGGCCCGGTACGCCGCTTCTGGTCGGTGACCCGGCCGCTGCTCGCCCCGGCGTTCACCATCAACCTGATGTTGTCGATCATCGGCGGGATCAAGCTCTTCGACCAGGTGTACGCGCTGACCGGCGGCGGACCCGGCCACGCCACCGACACCCTGTCGACGCTCATCTACAAAGACGCCTTCACGCTGGGCGAGTTCGGCTACAGCATCGCCCTCGCGGTGGTGCTGACGATCATCGTCGCAGTCGCGTCCACCGGACAGTACGCCCTGCTGTCCCGCAGCGAGAGGGCCGCGTCATGAACCGCTACCGCCCCCGCACCCTCGCCCTCGAACTGGCCATGATCGCCGTCGCGCTGGTCGTCGGCTTCCCGGTGTACGTCCTGGTCAACCTCGCCGTCCGCCCGGCCTCGGACACCTCGTCCCCCATCCGCCCGACCAGCTCACCCACCCTCGAGAACTTCTCCCACGCCTGGCAACAGGGCGCGCTCGGCGGGGCGCTCGCCAACAGCGTGCTGGTGACGGCGTGCAGCGTCGTGATCGTGCTGGCCGTCTCCTCGCTCGCCGCCTATCCGCTGGCCCGCGTCACCGCACGCTGGTCACGGGGCACCTACCTGCTCGTCCTGCTCGGCCTGGTGCTGCCCTTCCAGCTCGCCTCGCTCCCGCTGTACCAGACCATGCGCGACCTCGGCCTGCTCGGCACCCCCTGGGCGCTGGTCCTCTTCTACTCGGGCCTCCAGGTGCCGTTCACCGTCTTCCTCTACGTCGGCTTCCTGCGCGCCCTGCCCCGGGACTTCGAGGACGCCGCGCTGATCGACGGCTGCACCCCGCTGCAGGGCTTCCGCCACGTGGTCCTGCCGATGCTCAAACCCGTCACCGTGACCGCCCTGGTGCTCAACGCGGTCGCCGTCTGGAACGACTTCTTCACCCCGCTGCTGTACCTCAGCGGCAGCGCCCAGCAGACCATGCCGGTCGCGATCGCCGGCTTCGTCGGCCAGTACGTCACCGAATGGAACCTCATCTTCGCCGCGCTGGTGATCAGCATCCTGCCCGTCCTGCTCGTCTACTTCCTCCTGCAACGCAGCATCATCAACGGCTTTGCCGGAGGGCTGCGGGGATGACGCCCCGCCTTCTGCTCCTCAAGGGAGACACCATGAAGACACGCACACTCACGGCTCTGGTCGCCACGACGACGGCCGCCACCCTGCTCGCCGCCTGCAGCGGCGGCACCAAGGCCGGGGGCTCCGGTGGCGGCGGCTCCAAGACGCTGACCCTTGCCTCGGTCGACCAGGGCTCTGTCGAGGACGTCGTCAAGGCGTTCGAGAAGGCCAACCCGGGCGTCAAGGTCCGGTACACCACCAGCGGTGCCGACCAGTACCAGCAGCAGATCCGCACCCAGCTCGCCTCCGGCACGGCACCCGACGTGATGTCGGTCTGGCCGGGCAACGGCAACCCCGGCGCCACCTACGTACTCGCCAAACCCGGTTATCTGCGCGACCTCTCCGACCAGGCCTGGGCCGCGAAGATGCCCCAGGCGATCAAGAGCGTCGCCCAGTACCAGAGCAAGACGTACACCGCGATCTTCGGGCAGAACGGCATCGGCGCGGTCTACAACCAGCAGGCCATGGAGAAGGCCGGGCTCACCCCGCCGGACACCTGGACGAAGCTGCTGGCCTTCTGCCGGGCGGCGAAGGCGAAGGGAACCCCCGCGTTCGCACTGGGCATCCAGGACAACTGGGTGACCCAGCTCGTGCTCTACTCGCTGGTCGCCACCGCCGTCTACGGCCCGGACCGTGACTTCGACCAGAAGATGCAGGCGGGACAGACCACCTTCGCTCAGTCGCCGTGGGCCACCGCACTGGACAAATACGTGACGATGGAGAAGACCGGCTGCTTCCAGAAGAACCCGCTGGGCACCAACTACGAGGCCAGCCAGCAGCTTGCCGCCACGGGAAAGACGCTCGGCATCGTCCAGGGCAACTGGGTCATCGCCCTCCTCAAGCAGAAGAACCCGCAGGGCACCTTCACCCTCAAGGCGCTCCCGGCGACGGACGAGCCCTCCCAGACCGTCATCCCGGCCGCTGCGGGTGCCGGCTACGGCGTCAACGCCAAGGCCAAGAACCCCCAACTGGCCCTGAAGTTCGTGGACTTCGTGATGGCCCCCGAGGGCATGAACCTGTTCGCCAAGAAGCAGGGCGGCCTGCCCTCCCTCCCGGACACGGGTTTCGCGGTCGACCCCTCGCTCACCGAACTGTCCACGTTCATCCGGGCGAACCGCACCGTGCCCTTCATGGACCAGCGCTGGCCCAACCCCAAGGTGCAGCAGACCATGCTCAGCGGCCTCCAGGAGATCTTCAGCGGGCAGTCCACGCCCGACAAGCTCCTCAAGGAGATGGACACCGACTACAAGGCCGGCTCGTGAGCGCGGTGCCGGCGACCGAGAGGAAGACGGAGTGAGTCATGACGAGCGCGACAGGGGCGACGTGCGGCTTGACGGGAGAGGAAGCGGAGACGATGGCAGACAGCGCACGACGGGACCCCGCCGCCGGACCCTGCTCGCGGCGACCGCGGGCGCGGTGCCGGTAGTGGCGGCCCTGACCGGCGGCACGACGGCACAGGCCGCACCGAATCGCCCCATGGAGGATGGCGCCGTGTACGGACTGACGGTGGAGCACCGCACCGACCCGCTCGGCGTGGACGCCGCGCACCCCCGCTTCGGCTGGCGGATGCGGGCCGTCGGACGCGGGCGGAGCCAGGGCGCGTACGAGATCGCCGTGGCCAGTTCGCCGGGGAAGCTGACCGGCGGCCGGGCCGACGTCTGGAGCAGCGGCCGGGTCCGGTCCGCCACCTCGGTGGCCGTCCGCTACGGCGGCGGGCCCCTTCAAGCCTCGACCCGCTACTACTGGACCGTCACCGTCTGGGACACCGCGGGCCGCCGGCTCGGCAGCGGACCCGTGGCCTGGTTCGAGACGGGCCTGATGAGCACGGACGGCGTCACCGGCTGGGACGACGCGCAGTGGATCGGGATGACGGGCAAGACGCCGAACTCGCCAGGCGCCCCGATGCTGCGCACCGAGGCCCCGCTGCGGGGCCGGGTCCGCGACGCGCGGCTCTACGTCTCCGCCCTCGGGGTCTACGACCTCCACGTCAGCGGCCACCAGGTGACCGTCCCGCAGGACGGCGCCGCAACCCTGGAACTGCTCGCCCCCGGCTGGACGAACTACGACGCGCGCGCCAACTACCTCACCTACGACGTCACGCACCTCGTGGCCCGGGAACCGGCCGTCACCCTGGCGGCCGTCCTCGGCAACGGCTGGTACAACGGCCGTATCTCCGAGGGAAGCACCTACTACTCCGAGGACGGCAACGCCCTCGCCCTCAAGGCCAGGCTGCTGATCCGCTACACCGACGGCACGAGCGAGTCCGTCGTCACCCGGGCGGACGGCTCCTGGAAGGCCACCGACACCGGCCCCTACCGGGCCGACGACATCTACGACGGCCAGACCTACGACGCCCGTGCGGAGCTGCCCGGCTGGACGTCGTCCGGCTTCGACGACTCCGCCTGGTCGGACACCGAACGCGTCCCCTACGAGACCAGGTATCCGCACGCCCAGCTGCTCGCCTACCCGGCCGAGACAGCCCGGCTGATGAACCGCTGGGACCGCCGACCGCAGTCGATCACCGTCTGCACCGGCGTCACCGGCGAGGGCAAGGGCCGAGTCGTCGTCGACCCCGACCGGACGGTGAGCGACCCGCACCGGGCGGTCTCCGCCCACGTCACCATCGGCGCCGGCGACACCGCGATCTTCGACCTGGGCCAGAACATGGTGGGCGTACCCCGCTACAGCCTGCGCGGCCCGGAAGGCGCCCAGGTCACCTTCCGGTTCGGCGAGATGCTCAACGACAGCGGCGCCGGCGCCGACGGCCCCGACGGCTCCGTCTACCGGGCCAACCTCCGCAGCGCCAAGGCCACCAGCACCTACATCCTCAAGGGCGACCGCCACGGGGAGACCCACCAGGACTCCCTGACCTTCTACGGCTTCCGGTACGTCTCCGTCACCTCGACCGAGACGGTCACGATCACCGGCCTGACCGGCAAGGTCGCCACCTCCGCGATCCACGAGACCGGCACCCTCACCACGGACGACGCCGACACCAACCAGCTCATCAGCAACATCCGCTGGGGCCAGCGCGGCAACTACCTCTGGGTGCCCACCGACTGCCCGCAGCGCGACGAACGCCTCGGCTGGACCGGCGACACCCAGGTCTTCGCCATCACGGGCCTGTACAACGCGGACGCCGGTCCCTTCCTCGACCACTTCCAGCACACCGTCATCGACTCCCAGACCATCTACGGCCAGGACAAGGCCCAGTTCACCGGCGTCGCCCCGGGCGGACGCTACAACTTCCCCGGCGGGGGCAGCGGTTGGGCGGACTGCGGGGTCGTGCTGCCGTGGACGCTGTGGCAGATGACCGGCGACCCGGCCGTCGTCGACAGCAGTTGGCCGGCCATGACCCGCTACCTCGACTGGATCCGGGAGCAGACCGGCGACACCTACGCCGGACAGGGCTCCCTCACCGGCGACTGGCTCGCCCCGCAGAAGACCAGTGCCCAGCTCATGAGCGACGTCTACTACGGCTATGCCGCCCACCTCATGGCACAGATGGCCCGAGCCACCGACCGCCCGACCGAGGCCGCCGCCTACGAGCAGCTCTTCGGCGACATCAAGAGGGCGTTCATCACCACGTACCTCAGCACCGAGGACGGCACGGTCACCCTGAAGTCCAGCCTCGGCGACGCCTCCCCGATCGAACCGGGCTCCGACCCCGACCAGAAGACCGAGGACAACAGCCAGACGGCCCTGCTGTGGGTCCTCAAGCTCGGCTTCTACGACACCGAGGCCCAACGCCGCGCCCTTGTCGATCACTTGGCAGACAACATCGGAAACGACGCGGCCTACAAGGCAGCCCATCCGAAGAGCAGCCGGGTCAAGTACGCAGAGAACACGCTGTCGGTGGGCTTCCTCGGCGTCAACGTCCTCGCCCCCGTCCTCAGCGACGAGGGCCGCTCGGACCTGGCGTACGAGCTGCTGCACCAGGATGCGCTGCCGTCCTGGCTGTTCTCGGTGCGAGGCGGCGCCACCACCGTCTGGGAGCGCTGGAACTCCTACTCCAGGACGGACGGGTTCGGCCCGGTCAGCATGAACTCCTTCAACCACTACGCGTACGGCGCGGTCATGGAGTGGATGTACGCCTACATGGCCGGCATCGCCCGTGACCCGGACAGCCCCGGCTTCAAGCGCTTCGTGCTGCAACCGCACATCGACCCCACCGGCAAGATCACCCATGTCGCGGGCACACACCAGTCGCCGTACGGCGAGATCAGGAGCGAGTGGCGGGTCGGCGACTCGGGCGCGACCCTCTCGTACGACCTGACGGTCCCGGCCAACAGCGAGGCCACGCTGCGACTCACAGCCGTCTCCGCCGACTCCGTCCGAGAAGGACGCACCCCGCTGTCCAGCGTGGCCGGCGTGCGTTTCCTCGGGCACGCCGACGGCATCGCCTGCTACCTGCTGCCCTCCGGCTCGTACCGCCTGACGAGCAGCCTGCGCTGACCCTGCGCGGCCCTTTCCCACACCCGCGACTGAAACGTTTCATGACCAAGTGGACGTGCATCGCCGAAACCACATGTCTGCCACGCCTGTAATCGATTGACTCACCCATGAGACCAATCGCCGTTGGATCTTGGATCATGCAGCTCCGCTACAACTACCGGGTCCACCCGGACGCCTCCCAGCGCCGTGCGCTGGCCCGTGCGTTCGGGTTGCCCGCGTGGTGTGGAACGACTGCTTGCGCGACCGGAAGGAAGCCCACACGGCGGGGCTGCCGTACGTGAAGTCGGCCGAGCTGTCCCGGCTTCGCATCACCCAGGCCAAGCGCACCGAGGAACGCGCCTGGCTCGCCGACGTCTCCGCGGTCGTCCTGCAACAGTCCCTTCGCGACCTCGACACCGCCTACAAGAACTTCTTCGACTCGGTCAAGGGCAAGCGGCAGGGCCGGAAGGTGGGGCCGCCCCGGTACAAGTCGAAGAAGGACACCCGGCAGTCGATCCGCCTCAACACCAACGCCTTCTCCCTGAACGACGACGGCACGGTGTACGTGGCCAAGGTCGGCAACCTCAAGGTCACGTGGTCGCGCCGGCTTCCGGCAGCCCCGACTTCTCTCACCGTCACCAAGGACAGCTCCGGCCAGTACTTCCTCAGCTTCGTCGTCGACACCGGGCCGGACATCCTCCCGCAGGTGGAAGCGGAGTCCGGCATCGACCTGGGCCTGTCCGCGTTCGCGGTCCTGTCCGACGGGACGAAGATCAGTGCCCCGCGTTTTCTGCGCCGGGCTGGGCCCTCAGACGGACAGCGCACCGGCAGATGCGACCCCTGCCGTCAGGGCGGGTGAGGTGTTCCCGTTGACTTGGAGGTCGGTTCGGTCGTGGTGGATGGGTATGTGCGAGCCGCTCAGCGGGAGACCTGATCCGCCGTGGCGGGCGGCGACGATCTCAGCGGCGATGGACAGGGCGGTCTCCTCGGGTGTGCGGGCGCCGAGGTCGAGGCCGACGGGCGAGTGAAGGCGGGCCAGTTCGGCTTCGGTCAGGCCGATTTCGCGGAGCCTGCGGTCGCGGTCTTCGTGGGTGCGGCGGGAGCCCATCGCGCCGATGTAGGCGGCCGGCAGGCGCAGGGCCGTCTCCAGGAGGGGTACGTCGAATTTGGCGTCGTGGGTGAGGACGCAGACCACGGTGCGGTCGTCGGTCTGGGTACGGCGCAGGTAGCGGTGCGGCCAGTCGACGACGATGTCGTCGGCCTCGGGGAAGCGTGTCCGGGTGGCGAAGACGGGTCGGGCGTCGCACACGGTGACGTGGTAGCCGAGGAACTTGCCCATGCGTACCAGGGCCGCGGCGAAGTCGATGGCTCCGAAGACGAGCATGCGGGGCGGCGGCACGTTCGACTCGACGAGCAGGGTCAGGTCCGGTTCGCAGTGGGATCCTCCCCCAGGCTCCGTCCGGGGGGACCCCCATCTCGCTCCGCTCGCCGCGATGTCGAAGGTGCCGGTGCGGCCCGCGTGCAGCAGGGAGCGGGTTTCGTCGACGACGGTGTGGTCCAGGCTGGGAGGTCCGCCGAGTTCACCTTCGTAGGATCCGTCGTGGCGGACCGCGAGCGCCCGTCCGAGGAGCTCTGCCGGGCCTCGGACCACGCGGGCGAGCGCCGCCGCCTCGCCCCTGGCGGCGGCCGACACTGCCGTCTGGAATGTCTTCCTGCCGGGCGCGTCGGCGGGTATGGGTGTGACCAGGATGTCGAGGACGCCGCCGCAGGTCAGTCCTACGGCGAAGGCGTCCTCGTCGCTGTATCCGAACCGCTCGCGCACCGTCTCGCCGTCGGTGAGCGCCTGGGTGCACAGGTCGTAGACCGCGCCTTCCACACAGCCGCCGGAGACCGATCCGATGGCGGTGCCGTCGGCGTCGACGGCGAGCGCGGCGCCCGGCCCTCGCGGTGCGCTGCCGCTGACGGCCACGACGGTGGCGACGGCGAAGTCGCGTCCTTCCTCGAGCCACCGGTTCAGCTCGTCCGCGATGTCCAGCATGGTGTTTCTTTCTTGTGGTGGTCGGATGGCGCGAGATCTGCCATGAGGCGGCTCAGTCCCTCGTCGCGCCGCAGGCGCCCGAACGGGCCCGGCGCGACGAGGGGTTTTGACCGCCGTCGCTTCAGAGCAGTTTGTCCAGCGTGATCGGCAGGTCCCGCACCCGCTTGCCGGTCGCGTGGTACACGGCGTTTGCCACGGCCGCACCGACACCCACGATGCCCACCTCGCCCGCGCCGAGGATGCCGAGGGGCGTGTTCGGATCCGGGTGGTCGAGGAAGGACACGTCGATCGGCGGGACATCCGCGTGCACCGGGACGTGGTACTCGGCCAGGCTGGGGTTCATGATCCGTCCGTTGCGCGGGTCGACGAGGGTCTCCTCGGCCATCGCCAGGCCCAGGCCCATCACGATGCCGCCGCGCACCTGGCTGGCCGCCGTCTTCGCGTTGATCACCCTGCCGATGTCGAACACGCCGACCCACCGCGACACCCGCGTCTCGCCGGTCTCCGCATCGACCTTCACCTCGCAGAACTGCACACCGGAGGCAGCCTTGATCAACCGCTGGGCCCCGAGCAGGAAGCCCGGGAGGAACCGTGCCCGCCCGGCGATGCGGCCGAGCCGCGTCTCGGATCCGATTTTGGCTTCGACGTGCGGCACGTTCGCGCGCCGGAGTATCTCCTCGTGGCTGTCGCCGCCGGTCTTGCGGGCCATGGACTTCAGCGTCTGCTTCAGCTCCTCGCACGCCTGCATCACACTGGCGGCGGTGCTCGCTGTCTGGACAGAGGAAGCGGCGGCCGGCCCCATCGGCAGATCGGAATCGCCGTACTCCACGCGGACGGCGTCGAACGGCACACCCAGCGCGTCGGCCGTGATCTGGGCCTGGGCCGTGGCCGCGCCCATGCCCATCTCCTGGAAGGCGCAGCGCACCAGGACGCTGCCGTCGGCCGACAGACGGACCATGACGTTGACCGGCATCATCAACGCCGGGTGGAACGCCGTGGCCACGCCTGTCCCGACCAGCCACCGCCCCTCGCGCGTCGAACGCGGTTCGGGGTTGCGCTCATGCCAGCCGAACCGCTCCGCGCCCAGCGCGTACAGCTCGGGCAGCTTGCGGTGGGAGAACTTCTTCTTGCCGTCGATCGGGTCGACCGCGGTGTCATTGCGCAGGCGCAGCTCGATCGGGTCCATGCCCAGCTCATAGGCCAGTTCGTCGATCGCGGACTCCAAGGCGAAGGTGCCGATCGCCTCGCCCGGCGCCCGCGTGAAGGTGCTGGGCAGCAGGTCGAGCTGGACACGGTCATGCCGCGCGAGGATGTTCTCGGCCGCGTACAGATGCTGGGACGCAGAGGTGACCTGCTCGAAAGTACCGCCGATCGCGCTGGCGCGGGTGACGCTGGTATGCAGCAGCGAGGTCAGCCTGCCGTCACGGTCCGCTCCCAGCGCGACCCGCTGGATGGACGGGGTGCGTCCGCCCACCGTGCGGTAGACCGCCTCCCGCGACAGCACCAGCCGCACGGGCCTCTTGGTCGCCCGGGCCGCCAGCGCCGCGAGGATGGTACCGGGCCAGATCGAGAACTTGCCGCCGAAGGCGCCCCCGACGAAGGGCGCCAGCACCCGTACGTTCGTCCTGGGCACGGAGAACCGCAGCGCGAGGTGGGTGCGGAACCAGTCGATCGACTGCGTCGCGTCGTGGACGGTCAGCCGGTCGCCGTCCCAGACTGCGGTGGTGGCATGCAGCTCCAGCGCGTTGTGGCTGTGCGGCGGTGTGGTGTACCGAAGATCCAGCGACACCTGCGCGGTAGCCAGCGCGGCCTCCGCATCGCCCCTCTTCGCCCCCCGGGGGAAGAACGAGTCGTTCGGTTGCGGCTGTGCGTCTTCCTCGGACCCCTCGAAGTCGACCGAGGACTTGGTGACGGTGTACTCGGCGCGCACCAGCGCGGCGGCTTCCCGCGCGGCGGCTGAGGTCTCCGCGACGACCACCGCGATCGGCTGCCCCTCCCAGTGCACCTCGTCGCTCTGCAAGTAGTTCACCGAGGTCCCGGAGAACAAACCGATGAAATTGAATGTTCCGGCCTTGGGCGCCGGTTTCATGGGGGGCGCGTTGAGGTGGGTGAGGACGGCGATCACGCCCGGCACCGCGCTCGCCTCGTCGGTGTGCAGAGCGGTGACCCGGCCGCGGCTGATGGTGGCGTGCACGAGTACGGCGTGCGTGAGGCCGGGATAGAAGTGCTCGGCGGCGAACTTCGCGGCGCCCGTCGTCTTGACCCCGCCGTCGACACGGTCGAGCGGTTGTCCGATCGTGGTCATGCCGCCCTGCCTTCTTCCGTTCGGCCCGGTCGCTCCTGACGCGGGAGTCTCGCGAGCCGGGCGGGGATGGTGTTCTTCACAAGGACTGCCCTTGAGTTCGGCATCAGGCGGCGCTCCCGTCGGTCAGCTGCCGCAGGGTCGCCACGATCGTGCGCTGCGCGAGTTCGATCTTGAATATGTTCTGCGGTCCGCCCACTGCGGCGCCGAGTTCCGCTTCAGCAGCCCGCTGGAAGGCTTCCTCGGTCGCCGGCCGGTCAAGGAGCGCGCGTTCGGCTTCGGTGGCCCGCCACGGCTTGGTCGCGACGCCGCCGAGTGCGAGCCGCACCTCGGTGACCACGCCGTCCTCGACGGCCAGCGCGGCGGCGACGGAGACGAGGGCGAAGGCGTACGACGCGCGGTCGCGGACCTTGCGGTAGCGCGAATGCGCCGCGACCGGCACCGGCGGCAGCTCGACGGCCGTGATCAGCTCGTCGGCGGCCAGCACCGTCTCGATGTGGGGGGTGTCGCCGGGCAGCGCGTGGAAGTCGGCGACCGGGATACGCCGGATGCCGCGCACGCTCTCGACCTCGACGACCGCGTCGAGCATCACCAGCGCCACCGCCATGTCCGAGGGATGCGTCGCGATGCAGTGCTCGCTCGCCCCCAGCACCGCGCTGCCGCGGGAGAACCCGCCGATCGCGTCACAGCCGCTGCCGGGCGCGCGTTTGTTGCACGCCGAGGTCTCGTCGTAGAAGTACATGCAGCGGGTGCGCTGCAGCAGGTTCCCGCCCACGGTCGCCATGTTCCGCAGCTGGGCGGAGGCCCCCAGCAGGATCGCCTGCGCCAGCACCGGATAGCGGGTCCTGATCAGCGGGTCCGCCGCGAGACGGCTGTTGGTCACCAGCGCGCCGACGCGGAGGGTGCCGTCCGGGAGTTCCTCGATCCCGGTCAGCGGCAGACGGGTGATGTCGACGACCGTCGCCGGGTGCTCGATGCCCTCCCGCATCAGGTCGACGAGGTTCGTCCCGCCCGCGAGGAACTTCACGTCCTCGCTGTCCGCGATCGTGCGCAGCGCCGTGGCCGTGTCCGGTGCGCTGAGGTAGGCGAACGGCTTCACTTCGCGACCTCCTTGATCGCCGCGACGATGCCGTTGTACGCGCCGCAACGGCACAGGTTGCCGCTCATCCGCTCCCGGATCTCCGTCTCGTCCAGCTCTCCGCCGGTGTCGGCGAGGTGCTCGGTCGCCGCGCTGGGCGCGCCTTCCTTGTGCTCGGCGAGCATGCCGATCGCCGAGCAGATCTGGCCCGGCGTGCAGTAGCCGCACTGAAAACCGTCCGTGCGGACGAACGCCTCCTGCAGCGGATGGTCGACCCCCTCGATGGTCGTGATCTCACGGCCCTGGTACTGCACCGCCAGTGCGAGGCAGGCGTTGATCCGCCGGCCGTCGGCCAGCACCGTGCAGGCGCCGCACGCGCCCTGGTCGCAACCCTTTTTGGTGCCGGTCAGGCCCAGATACTCGCGCAGCGCGTCGAGCAGGCTCACCTGTGGCGCGACGTCCAGCTTCTGGGCGGACCCGTTGATCCGCAGCTCGATCTCCACCGTGTCATTCCTCCGGTTCGCCCGAGGGCTCGTTCTCTTGAGGGGGGCGCCATCAGGCACAGGGCTGGATTAGAAGGACTCTGGCCTGCGGCCTGGAACACCGCGTTCTGCCTCGCCATGCTCGCGAATGGTGATCTTTGTTCAGGTCACGCGCTGTCGGCGTGCAGCGCCGGGTAGTCGGTGTAGCCGCGGTGGTCGCCGCCGTAGAAGGTGGCCGCATCGGGGGTGTTGTAGGGGCCGCCGACTGCGAGGCGGGCGGGCAGGTCCGGGTTGGCCAGGAACAGCGCGCCGAAGGCGATGATGTCCGCGGTGCCGTCCTCGATGCGGGCGAGAGCCTCGGGGCCGGTGGTCTCGGGGTGGGTGAAGGGGTTGAGGATGAAGGCCGTCGGCCAGTCCTTGCGCAGCCGGGCAGTCAGGTCGCGGTCCGGGCTCTCGAGCAGGTGCAGGTAGGCGAGGTCCAGCCGGGCGAGTCCGGCGATCAGGGTGGTGTAGGTCTCCAGCACGTCCGCCGGGTCGGTCTCGGCGATGTCGTTGTAGGGGTTGCCGGGGGAGACGCGGAAGCCGGTGCGGTGGCCGCCGATCGCCTCCGCGACGGCCGTGGCGACCTCGATGCCGAAGCGGACCCGGTCCGCGGGCGAGCCGCCCCAGCCGTCGGTACGCAGATTGGTGTTGGGGGCGAGGAACTGGTGGATCAGGTAGCCGTTCGCCCCGTGGATCTCCACGCCGTCGAAACCGGCGGCGATCGCGTTGCGCGCGGCGTCGGCGTAGTCGGCGATCGTCTGGGCGATGTCGTCGGGGGCCAGTTCCTTCGGTGTGACGTAGTCCTGGGGGCCCTGGTAGGTGAACACCTGGCCCGCCGCCGCGACGGCGGAGGGGGCGACGGGGGTGAGTCCGTCGGGCAGCAGGCTGGGGTGGCTGATCCGGCCGGTGTGCATCAGCTGCGCGAAGATCGTGCCGCCCTGGGCGTGGACGGCGTCGGTCACCTTCCGCCAGGCGTCGACCTGCGCCGCGGAGTGCAGGCCGGGGGTGTTGGTGTAGCCCTGGCCGACGACCGACGGCTGGATGCCCTCGGTGATGATCAGGCCGGCACTCGCACGCTGGGCGTAATAGGTGGCCATCAGCTCTGTCGCCGTGGCCGCGGGAGCGTCGGCGCGGCTGCGGGTCATCGGCGCCATCGCGATGCGGTTGGACAGCGCCTTGCCGCTCAGGTCGATGGGGTCGAACGCGATAGTCATGGCAACTTCCTTCAAGGAATGGGTCGGGTGAGAGAAGCAGGCGGCGGCCTGGTGGTGTGCCGGTTCGCAGCACTCCGTCCGCAATGAAGCCTCTGGCGGAGACTCTACACCCGATTGAGACTAAGTCTCAATGAGATTCTCTGTCCGCTTGTAGCGGGGCGTTTGAGATGCTGCCCCTAATCGAGACTGAGTCTCAAGTCGAGTCGTTGCTGTAACATTCCTTGTATGACCGACTCCGCCAGCACCGCCAACCGCACCCCGCCGAAGCCGCCCGGTCTGCGTGAACGCATGCGGGCAACAGTCCGGGCGGAAGTCACCGAAGTGGCGCTCCGGCTCTTCACCTCCCAGGGCTTCGACCGGACGACCGCCGACCAGATCGCCGCCGAAGTGGGTCTGTCGCGCGCCAGCCTGTTCCGGTACTTCGGGACCAAGGAAGACATCGTGCTGGGCGGTCTGGAGGGCGATGGCCAGCAAGTCGTGGAAGCCCTCGCCGCCCGTCCCGACGAGGAGCGGCCCTGGGTGGCGCTGCGCCGGGCCTTCGACGTCCTGGTGCGGGTGAACGAGGAAGCACCCGAGCAGACGCTGAGCTTTCTGCGCCTGCTGCAGCAGACGCCGTCACTGCGCGCCCGGCACTTCGAGAAGAAGTTGCAATGGCAGGAACAGATGGTGCCGGAGATCGCCAGGCGCCTGGAAGTCAGCCCTGGCCGGCCGGAGGATCCCAGGTCGACCGCGCTGGTCGCAGCCGCCCTCGCCTGCCTGGACGCGGCCGCGAGCGGGTGGGTGGCCTGCGACGGCACGGTTTCTCTCGCTGTCCTGCTCGATCGGGCCATGGGCGCGCTGATGGAGTAACCGCCCGCCCAAGGTCGGCGACCGGCGCTCGCCGACCGGGGCGGCAGGCCACGGCTGCTCTGTGCCGAGCGGCACGGTGCCTGGGAGATGGGCCGAAGAGGTAGCCGATGGTCAGCAAGAGACCGTCCAGTTCGAGGTCCCACTGCGCGGCGGCACACTCGGTGATCACCTTGGGAGACGGCCCCGCCGCTGTCACTGCCAGCGGCGTTGTCGCACGATCGAGGGGCGGTCTCCATTGAGGCCCACTACGCTCCCGCCATCCGGCGAAAGACCAGGTCAGACAGTGAAGCGCTGCTGCAGTACCAGGGCGCGTATCGAGTCGCGAGAGACGGAGGCGGTGGCGTTCAGCGCGGACGGCTCCCGGGTGGCGGCCGGTGACGCGTCCGGCCGGGTCGCCCTGTGGGACGGCGGCCTCGGCCACCGGCTCGGCGTCCTGCCCAACGCCTTCTCGGACCCCGTCGGCAGCGGCGCCCCGGAAGCCGTGGCCGCGCTCGCCTTCAGCCCCGACTGTGCCAACCTCGCCGTCGCCGGAGACTCCGGAACCCTCCAACTCTGGGACACCGCGAACCGGCAGCCCCTCGGCAGCGGCCTCACCACACCCGGCGAGGCCCTCACCTCCCTCGCCTTCACGACGGACGGCACTTCCCTCTACGCCACCAGCCGCCACGCCCCCGTCCAGCGCTATCGGGTGACCCCTGCCTACGCCGCCACCTGGATCTGCGCCCACACGAACACGACGCTGACAGCGGCCGAGTGGCACACGTACATTCCGGACGCGCTGTACCGGGACGTGTGCCCAGGCAACGGTTGAGGACACCCCCGCAACAGCGGCACCCGACGGGCCGACAACTCGCACGACCCTCCAGCCGCTCCACTGTCCGACAGTTCCGCGTGTTCGTAGCTCAGGGGATAGAGCATCCGGGCTGTGCGCAGGCAAGAAGGCGGCCGTCCCCTGTGCGGAAGCGTGTCGGTGTACGAGATGGGAAGCGGGCACTAGGCTCATGATGCGGTGGAACGACACATCGGAGTTACGCCGAGTCCAGTCGGCCGCAAGGAGTCCGCCGTCGCACTGACGTGGTCGCCAACTTCCTCGACCGCACCGCTGTGATCCCCCTCGCCGGCGCGGCGTCGGCCGAGCAGAACGACGAGTGGACCAAGGCCCGCCTTACATGGGACTCGAGCTCCTCGCAAGACCACCAAGGTGGGACCGCATAGCCAGGGTCACGGTCGCCAGGGATCACCCGGCACCGCACCAGGCTGAAGACCGGGAAGCGGACCCGCGAGACCGGTCTACGTGATCACCGACCTGACCAACCGGGAAGCATCACCGGAGAGGATCGCGCAGCTCATCAGGTCACAGTGGGTCATCGAGATCCGGCTGCACTTCGTCCGCGACACCACGTTCGACGAGGACCGTTCCCAGGTCCGCATCAGACACGGCCCGGAGAACATGTCCACCCTGCGCAACCTCGCGATCAACAAGCTCCGCGAGCACAGCCACACAAACATCGCCGTCGGCCTCCGGGCGATGTCCTACCAGCCCTTCACCCGCCCACTCGACCTCCTCGGCATCACCCCGTGACCAGCAACTACGCCAAGATCAAAGGACTTTGCAACAGCCCTGGCCCTTCCCTGCGGTCGCTGACAGGCAAGGGGTGGCCCGGTCATCTGGCCGGGCCACCCCTTCGGGGCATGCAGCTGTTAGGCGGGCTGCGCTGCGGGCGCTGGGGCGGGGGTCTTGTGGTCCTTGCTGGTCTCGCGGAGGATCAGCAGGCTGGTCGTCGCAATCAGCGCCGAGGTCAGGCCGTGGATGCCGAGCGCGGCGGCAATGGAGCCGTGGTGGGCCAAGACGTTGATCATGTCGCCGAATGGGGCGACGGCCTCCATCAGCAGGACCCAGCCCAGGGCGCGGCGATGGCCCGTCACCAACAGGATGCCGATGACCAGGCCCATCGCGAATTCGCGGGTGCCCTTCATGATGAGGAAACCATCGCCGTTGCCGGCGGACCAGGTCGGCAGGCCAACGCCTTGCGTGGACGCCTCCGGGGCCAGGATGAAGGACAACCCGAGGTAGAGAACGAACAAGGCGCAGGCGGTGGCCAGGACGGTGTTGACGTTCTTCAGTGACATGACGCTTCTCCTTTGACGTTCAGACTGGAGTGGGAGGGTTCAGCGGCGGCCGATGACGTGCCGGATGGCGCGGGCCGGTACGGGCGCGCGGACAAGTTCGTCTACTCGGGGCATCTTGGACCGTGCCGGCCTGCCGGTTCGCGATCCCGCCGCCGACGAAGCCTTGATTCACTGGGCCGTCATCGGCCCGAGGACCCGGTGCCGCCCGGGGTGAGGATCTCCATGAGATGTCCGTCGGGGTCACGGAAGTAGGTGCCCCGGCGGCCTGCGGTGCGCTTGCCGTGATAGACCTGCCCGCTCTCCTGGCATGCGGGATCGCCGTAGTGGGTGATTCCACCGCGCCGGAGGCGGGCGAGGGCGGCGTCGAACTCCTGGTCGCTAAGCAGAAACGCGTAGTGGTGCGGCTCGAAGTCGTCCATCCGGTCGTAGTCCAGGCTGACTTGGTTGGCCAGTGTGACCGGCGTGAAGTGTGCCAGCGGCGGATCGACGCTCAGGCCGAGGATGCCGGCCAGGAACCGCGCTGAAGTTTGCGGGTCGCGGGTGGGGACGATGGTGTGGTTCAGCTCCACGGTCATGGCGGGCTCCTTGCCAGGGACGGGGCTACGCGAGGTGAGGTGATCGGCGGCCTGAAGCGGTCCGGGATGGTGCACGGGCGGGTGACCGCCCGGGGAAGGTCGGGCTTGTTCGGCTGCCCCGGGGCAGCAGCGGCTGTGTCAGACGTCGATCTGCTCGAAGATGTGCGGGTACGACACAATGTCGTCGGGGAACTCGGCCGCCAGACGCTGGAACTCCGGGCTGCCGAACGCCGTGGCGAGCGCCTCGGTCGACTCCCAGACCGCGATATTCATCAGAAGCCGGCTGCCCGCCGTTCCCGTGTGCATCTGGAAGGAGACGAATCCCGGCTGGGCCTTCATGAACTCCGACTGCCTCCTGAAGAGAACCAGGAATGCTTCCGTCTGCCCCTTCGGGACGACGAAGGTGTTGGCCAAGACGATGGGCCCGGTCTTCTCCTTGAACTGCGCGAACATCGGGGTGAGCGGGTCGAGGTTCAGCAGCTTGGCCATGTCCGGAACTTCCTCTCGCTGTCGGTGAATGGGGGCGCTGGGTCCCGCGTCCTGCGGATACCAGCGGAGTTCGAGGGGTGTTGGCGTCCGGGTTCCGGCTCAGGTGAGGGCGGCGGCCAGCAGGGCGAAGGCCGCGATGATGACAGCGACACGGACGTAGTGGTAGCGCTCCCAGCGGCGCAGCTGCTCCTTCCAGTCCTCGGGCCGGGTCTCGGGGGTCCACGTCTTGTTCCGGTTGTTGATCGGGACGAGCAGCAGCATCGACATGACCACGCTGAGGATCAGCAGCCCGGCGGCGACAACGACGAGGCGGGCACCGTCGTGGTGCCACCCGGCAATGGCCCAGATCGCGCTGAGGATGAACGAGCCTGTGTACCAGAACGGCATCACAGCGCCGAGCATCCGGCCCCCGTGAGCATGGCCGAGCTGACCGCTGTCGCCCGGCAGCGCGTCGAGGATCCGGTTCATGACGAAGAGGACGGAGAACTCCACCCCCACCATCACCCCGACGACCACGATGGTGACGACCTCAAGTGCGTTGAGCATGACGGCCTTTCCAGGTATCTAGCGTTGCTAGGAGTTGAGGCGAAGCTAGCACTAGTGCCGCTCGATCGTCTAGTGGCGCTAGGATCGAACCATGTCGGTACAGGAACGCAAGGAGCGCGAGCGGGCGGGCCGCGAGCGCCTCATCGTGGCGACGGCCCGCGAGATCGCCGAGCAGCAGGGCTGGGACGCGGTCACCACTCGCCGGCTCGCCGAGCGCATCGAGTACAGCCAACCCGTCCTCTACAGCCACTTCCGCGGCAAGCGAGAGATCATCGGCGCCGTCGCCCTGCAGGGCTCTGCCGAGCTGGCTGCGGCGGTGCGGGCGGCGACCTCCGCCGCTGCCACGGACGGCTCGCGCGCCCAAGTCGCCGCCCTGGCCCGCGCCTACCTGGACTTCGCCGAGCGCAACCCGGCGCTCTACGACGCGATCTTCCTGCTCGACAACGGGCTGCCATACGCTGTCGAAGACACCCCTGTCCCGCTGAAGGACGCCTTCGCCGCCCTGATGGAGACCCTCGGCGGGGTCGCCGGGGAGGGCGCCGAACCGGGGCTGTTCACCGAGGTGTTCTGGGCGTCCCTGCACGGGCTGGCGACCCTAACCCGGGCGGGACGGCTGCTGCCGGAGGACGCCGGGCAGCGGGTGGAACTACTGGTGGACCGGCTCGCCGTGCTCTGACACACCGTTCCGAGGGGCACGCGGCCGGGACCCGCGGGCCCCGCCGCTGCCTGCGGCAACGCTTCGGGTCGCTCGCGTCCGCATGGCGCAGCCGTAGGTCGCCGTGCGGTACGGCCGGCACGATGCCGGCGATTTTCCGCCCCCGACGTGATCGTCTTCGACAACGTCGGCGTCGGCTACACCACCGGCGAGCCGCGCGACTCCCTCGACGGGTTCGCCGATGGCGCCGTCGAGTTCATCGAGGCACTCGGCCGCACGCAGGTCGACCTGCTCGGCTGGCCCCTGGGTGGCTTCGTGGCCCCGCGCCTGACCGCGCGGCACCGGGAGCTGGTGCGCCAGATCATCGTGGCGGGCAGTGGCCCGACCGGCTGGGTGCCCGGTGCGCCGCCCTTCAGCGAGCAGGTCCTGGGCATCATGTACAAGCCCGGCGGCGGCCTGGAGGACATGCTGTACCTCTTCTACTCCGAGACGGAATCGGCCCGCGCCCTGGGAAGGAACACTTTGAGCACGTCTCGCAGCCGACGGCCCCGCGGTCTCCGAGACGGCCGCGTAGGGGCATGATCGCTATGGCGGGCCAGCTCCTGGCAGTCCCCTTCGATCAGGTGCGGGCGGAACTGGAGGCCATCAAGCCCCCCGGTCCCTTACGCCAATGGCCTGCACGATGTGATGGTCCCCGCTCACAACTCCTACGTCGGGGGGCGAGCCCTCGAGCGAGGTCGCTGAGGAAGGCGCGGGTGTCGGTTCCCACACTGGAAATGTACCCCCGGCCTGGTCGACGAGCCGGGCCGACGCCGGTCCGGTGAACGCGCCCAGCGTCGGCCGGGTCGAGAGTGTCGGGCGTTCACGGTGTGTGGCCGGCGCGGCGGAGAACGGGGCGCAGGACCTCGATGACGCTGGGGTCGTCCACCGTGGAGGGGATGGGTTCGTCACGGCCGTCGGCGATGCCGCGCATCGTCCTGCGCAGGATCTTGCCCGAGCGGGTCTTGGGCAGAGCGGCGACGACCGTGACGTCCTTGAGGGAGGCGACGGCGCCGATCCGCTCGCGCACGAGTTGGACGAGTTCGGCCTCGACCTCGGCCGGTTCGCGGGTGGTGCCCGCCTTGAGGACGACGAGGCCGCGCGGCACCTGTCCCTTGAGGGCGTCGGCGACGCCGATGACGGCGCATTCGGCGACGTCGGGGTGGGTGGCCAGGGCCTCTTCCATGCTGCCGGTGGACAGGCGGTGTCCGGCGACGTTGATGACGTCGTCTGTGCGGCCCATGACGAAGACGTAGCCGTCCTGGTCGATGTGTCCGCTGTCGCCGGTGAGGTAATAACCGTCGAAGGCGGACAGGTAGGAGGCGACGTAGCGGTCGTCGTCGTTCCACAGGGTGGGCAGCGCGCCGGGTGGCAGGGGGAGCTTGACGACGATCGCGCCGTCGACGCCGGGTGGCACGGGCTGCCCGGTGGGGTCGAGGACGCGGACGTCCCATCCGGGCAGCGGGCGGGTGGGGGAGCCGGGCTTGACGGGCGCGGCCTCGATTCCGACCGGGTTGGCGACGATGGGCCAGCCGGTCTCGGTCTGCCACCAGTGGTCGATCACCGGCACACCCAGCAGGCCGCTCGCCCAGTGATAGGTCTCGGGGTCGAGGCGCTCGCCGGCGAGGAAGAGATAACGCAGGCCGGAGAGGTCGTAGCCCGCGGTGAGCGTGCCCTTCGGATCCTCCTTGCGGATCGCGCGGAAGGCGGTGGGCGCCGTGAACATGGTCTTGACCCGGTACTCGGCCGCCACGCGCCAGAACTGGCCCGGGTCCGGCGTGCCGACCGGCTTGCCCTCGTACAGCACGGTGGTGGCGCCGGCCAGGAGCGGGCCGTAGACGATGTACGAGTGCCCGACGACCCAGCCCACGTCGGAGCCGGTGAACATCGTCTCGCCCGGGCCCACGTCGTAGACGGCGCCCATCGACCAGTGCAGGGCGACCGCGTAGCCGCCGCAGTCGCGTACGACTCCCTTGGGTTTTCCGGTCGTTCCGGACGTGTAGAGGATGTAGAGGGGATCGGTGGCGGGGACGGGAATGCAGTCGGCCGGCGCGGCGGCGGCGACCAGATCGGCCCAGTCGAGATCGTCGGACCCCAACTCGGCCCGCTCCTGGGGGCGTTGCAGGATCACGCTCTTCTGGGGCTTGTGGACCGCGAGTTCGATCGCCCGGTCGAGCAGGGGCTTGTATGCGATGACACGCTTGCCCTCGATGCCGCAGGAGGCGGAAACCACCACTTTGGGGGCGGCGTCGTCGATGCGGAGGGCGAGTTCGTGCGGGGCGAATCCGCCGAAGACGACCGAGTGGACCGCGCCGATCCGTGCGCAGGCCAGCATCGCGACGGCGGCCTCGGGGACCATCGGCATGTAGATCACCACCCGGTCGCCGTGCCCCACGCCGAGCTGTGCGAGCGCTCCGGCGAAGGCCGCCACCTCGTGCCTCAGCTGCGCGTAGGTGTAGGTGCGGCGGGTGCCTGTCACGGGGGAGTCGTAGACGAGCGCGGGCTGTTCGCCCCGGCCGGCTTCGACGTGCCGGTCGAGCGCGTTGAAACAGACGTTGAGCCGCCCGTCGGGAAACCAGCGGTAGAACGGGGCGCCCGAGGAGTTCAGGGCGCGTTGCGGAGTGACATCCCAGTCGATGCCCTCTGCCGCCTTCAGCCAGAAGCTCTCCCGGTCCTCGGTACTGGCGCGGAAGACATCCTCGTACGTTCCCATCGCGCACTCCTTCGTGGCATCGAGGGACGGTGGTGGGGCTGCGTGCGGAACAGTGTCGGACACAAGTACCGCATGCCGGCCGGTATGCGGAGCAGGATGCCGGAGATCGGCGACCTGTCACCGGCAATGCCGGTGGTGCGGCGGCCTGGCCGTCAGGTGCAGCTTCTGCTCACGCGCCGAGGTGCTTACGGAGCCACTGGCCCATCTGCTGGATTGCCTGATCCACCTCGGGTACCCGACCGGCGCCCAGGACGAACGAGTGCTGGCCTTCGGGCAGCGGGTGGACTTCGGAGGTGACCTTGAATTCCGCGAGTCGGCGGCCGAGCTGGGCGCCGTCGTCGGCGAGGGTCTCGTACTCACCGTAGTGGACGGTCGTGGGCGGCAGGCCGGTCAGATCGGCGTTCACGAGGCTGATCTGCGGGTCGGCGAAGTCCACTCCGGGCTCCTGCAGCCAGGCTCCCCGGAAGAGTTCGAGCGTGCCCCTGCTGAGCATCTTGTCGTTGTCCTCGTTCTCGTCCACCGACGCGTTCCGGATGGTGAGGTCGGTCCACGGGGAGACGCTGACGATCGCGCCCGGGGTCGGCTCGCCCTTGGCGAGCAGGCGCAGCGGCAGCATCACCGCCAGGGTGCCGCCGATCGAGTGGCCGGTGCTGCCGATGTTCCGCGGCTCGTAGCCCTGCGAGAGCAGCCACCGGTAGGCCGTCTCGGCGTCGTCGAGCTGCGCCGGGTGGGGATGTTCGGGCGCCAGGCGGAAGTCCACGACGAGCGAGCGGGCTCCGGCCGCCTTGGCGATGTGGCCGGCGGCCTTGCGGTCGGAGTGCATGGAGGCGGTGACGGATCCGCCGAAGTGGAAGTGGAGCAGGGCCCGGTCGGGATCGGCGCCTTCGGGGATGGCCCACAGGGCGGGGACGCCGTTCGCGTCCACCTCGGCGTAGGTGACGCCTTCCGGCTCGGTCGACGCCTTGTGGTTCGAGTCGACGATGTCACGGATGACGGCCAGATCGAGGCCGGGCGTCGCCGACTTCGCGCTCACACTCGCGAGGAACTCCGCGAACTGGTGTGCCTGTGGGCTTACTCCCATGGTGGTGCTCCTTCTCAGGCGGGTGCCGTACCGGGTGCTCGCGGCAGCCGGGCCGATGTGATGGCCATGACGCTACTTGCTGGGTATTGGAAAGTAAACTCAGGTGAGGTTGGAGTCACACCCATGGACGCGAGGAGGCTCTTCAGGGCGTCGGGATGGGCCCCGTCTCGACCGGGGAAACGTCGAACGGCTCGATCGCCCGGGCCCCTGAGATCGTGGGCGTGGCGAGGGCGAACCTCGTCCTGCGCGAGGTCTGGTACGGCGCCTCCCGCGCGAGTGCTTACCGTGCTGGGGGTGCACTTGTGCCTCTCCCAGGTCGCGGGCGGCCCTTCCAGCGCGGGCCGCCTGCGTGCCGCGCCGAGTCCGCCGAGCCGCAGGACGAACCAGGCGACACCGTCGTCGAACCCGGTGAACTCGCCACGGCGAGCGAACCATGAGCCCCCGAGGATGCGCGCATGACTGCCGGCGGCACGCCTGGGAGGTAGTCGTGCACCGGCCACGAGGACGGCACCACCGGCGCGCCGATGACCTGGTCGACGAACGGGATCCGAGTGGGCCTCAACTCCCCATTCGGCGCCGCCTCTCGGCTCGCCGGACAGGAGAGTGAGATCGGCGGAGGTTCACGGCACCGGAAGCTCTTCAGCGGTCATTCCGGAAGCAGCTCGGCGGCCCGTTCCGCGACCTCGTGCCGCAGAGCGGTCCAGACGACGCGTACGGCGGGGTGTGTCACGGCCTCGCGGCGGACGGCCAGGGTGATGGGGAGCCGGATGTCGATCTCGTCGGCGAGCAGTCGGCGCAGTCCGGTCCGCTGGGCCAGGAAGGCCGGAAGGACGCCGATGCCGGCCCCCTGCTGGGTGGCTTCGAGCTGGGCGAAGACGTTCGTCGAGGAGAAAGCCGGGGTCATGCCGGGAAGATGGCGTTCGATGTCGAGGTCGCCGACCTGCAGCATCGACTCGATGTAGAAGATGAGCGGGTGCTCGCGCAGCTCGGCCACCGTCTCGGGGCGGCCGTACCGGCTGAGGTAGTCGTCACTGGCGTAGAGCCCCAGCGTGTAGTCGGTGAGGTGCTCGGTCACCAGATGGCTGCTGGCGGGTACGCCGATGACGAGAGCGAGATCGAAGCCGGACGGGCGCAGGGCGAGCTGCCGTGTCGCGGTGATGAGTTCGACCTGGAGCCGGGGGTGCCGGCGGCGCACCCGTACGAGGGCGGGCGTGGCGAAGACGGTGCCGAAGCCGTCGGGTGCGCTGACGCGCACCGTACCGTGCAGGGACGGTGAGTCCTGGCCCGCCACGGTGTCGACGACGCGGTCGATGGCCTCCTCGATCACGCGCGCGTTGTCCGAGACGGCTCGTCCGATGTCCGTCAGTGTCCAACCCTCCGCGCCCCGCTCGATGAGGCGCAGGCCGAGGCTCTTTTCCAGTGCGGCGATACGGCGTGACACGGTCGTGTGATCCACGCCGAGTGCGCCGGCGGTCTCTAGCCACAACCAACTGTTGCTGGGATTTCAGTGACTGTGAGGGGCCGACGCCGGCGGAGTGGGCGCACGCGCACGGCACGCAGATGGGACAGCCGGTGCTGCTGTGGGCCGATGGTTGGTCGGTGCCAGAGGTCAACGGGTTCTTCGCCTCAGCGCGGATGCGTAACGCGAGCGCGGGCACGCGGAGGAAGTACGCCTTTGCGGTAGCGGTCTGGCTGGGGTTCCTTGATGCGGCGGGCCGGGCTTGGCACGACGCCGGCGAAGAGGACGTCGCCGGGTTCAAGTTCTGGCGGATGACTGACGAGGCGAGAGTTTGTGCCTGACGCCCCTAGGTCAACGTCGACTCCGCCACCAAGTCGGACAGTACATCCCACGATCGTGTCCCACCGGGAACCCATCCATGCCACGCGCCGGCTCCGGCTACCTCCAGCCGGCGCAGCTCGACAGTCAGCGGGCGATTGAGATCGCGAAGGGTGTGAATCCGGTGGAACGGATGACGTGAGGTACGAACAGGATCGCGGCCTCTGTGGCGCGGGCGGTCTGGATCCCGCCGAGGTCGGTGATCCATTCCTTTTGCCAGCCGAGGTCGGTGAGCAGTTCGCGGACGCTCTGCTTGGCCTGCGCGTCCTCGCCGGAGAGGAACACGGTCGGTGTCTGGGCGAGCGTGTCCGGCGAGGTCATCACCGGGAAGAGCATGGTGTTGAGTGTCTTGACGACGCGTGTTTCGGGGAGCGCCTTCTGGAGCTGTTCGGCCAGGCTCGAGCCGGGGTAGATCAGATCGGCGGGCAGTCCGTCCGGTCCGTCGGTGGTGGCGTTGGAGACGTCGACGAGGATCTTGTCCCGGAGTTCTTCGCGCAGAGCGGCGAGCCGGTCCAGCGAGCCGGCGCCCGGGGTGGCGTTGATGACGATCCGGGCATTCCGGGCGGCGTCGGCGGCGGTGCCCGGCGTGCGGTCCGCCACTGTCACTTCGTGTCCCGCCCGGGCGAGGGCTGCGGCCAGGTTGCCGCCGACGCGGCCGTTTCCGAGAACTGCGATCTTGGTCATGATGATCTGGTCCTTCCGTGGGCGTGCGGGTTGTAGTGCGCGGTCAGCGCGAGAGCGTGGACACGGCCTCGGCGTGGACGCCCGGCGCGGCGGCCACAAAGCTCTGGCTCTGGGGGGGTCCAGGGGCGGCCCTCGGCGTCGGAGATCCGTCCGCCGGCCTCGGTGACGAGCAGCGCTCCGGGAAGCAGGTCCGCGCGGGCGCCGGCGAACTGCCAGAAGGCGTCGATCCGGCCGGCGGCTACGTTCAGCAGGTGCAGGGTCGCGGGCACGGCGACGCGGACGACGAGCGCGTCGAAGAGCATCGCGGTGATCGAGGAGCCGACCCGCCGCACGACCTTTTCGTCCTCGTCCGGCCGGGCCTGGCTGGTGGCCACGATGCTCAGGCCGAGGTCGGCGGTCTGGGAGACGTGCAGCGGCCGGCCGTCGAGGTGGGCGCCCGCGCCGGTGAGCGCGGTGTAGGTCTCGCCGGTCAACGGCAGGTGCACTGCGGTGAGCACCGGCTGGTTCTCCCGCACGAGGGTGGCGGTCACCGCCCACTCCGGCAGGGCGTGCAGGTGGTTGACGTTGCCCTCGGCCGGATCCACGACCCACCACTCGCCGGCCGGCAGCGCCCCGCCGTCCAGTTCGTCCTCCACCCAGCCGGCCTGCGGACGCAGGCTCGTGAGACGGGGACGCAGGATGTCGAGAGCCGCGTCGTCGTTGACGGCCAGCGCGCGCATCAGCTCTTCGCGGCTCTGGTAGCGGACCACCTCGCCGAAGCGCTCGCGCAGCGCCGAACCCGCCTCACGCACGGCGATCGCGGTCTGGGCGAGCAGGTCGGCGTCGGAGGCGGCGACGTCGGTGGTCTGGAGCGTTTCGGACATGGCGGTATTCCCGTCTGAGGAGGGGTGCTGAGGCCGGTCGAGGGCCGAACTGCGCGTTACTTCTTGCGCTTGCGCCTCAACGGTAGGCAGCCCGGCGATTAACTTCAAATGCATGTCAGGCACGGTTAGAATTACTCATATGCAATTGGATTTGAACCTGCTCGCCGCGCTCGACGCGCTGCTGGAGGAGGGCAGTGTGGCCGGGGCGGCGGCGCGCCTGCACGTCACCGCCCCCGCGATGAGCCGGAGTCTGGGCCGGATCCGGCGCACGACCGGGGATCAGATCCTCGTGCGCACCGGCCGCACGATGACCCCGACGCCGTATGCGATCGCCGTCCGGGAACAGGTGCACGAGCTGCTGCACCAGGTCCAGGGGGTGCTGGCACCGAGCCGTGAACTCGATCTGGCAACGCTCGAGCGCACGTTCACACTCCGCTGGCACGATTCCCTCGTCGCCATGAGCGGCCCCGCACTGCTCGCGGCCGTGCGCGGACAGGCGCCGGGCGTGCGACTGCGCTTCGTCGCGGAATCGAGCATCGACACCCCCGAATTGCGGCGCGGCGAGGTCGACCTGGAGGCGAACTCCAACCGCCCGAGCGCACCGGACATCCGTGCCGAGAACGTGGGCGAGACCCGCCTCGTCGTCGTCGCGAGGCAGGGGCACCCCCTCACCCGCGTCAGGACCCTCACCGCACAGCAGTACGCCGACGCTGAACACGTCACCGTCTCGCGACGTGGAAACCTCACCAACGCCATCGACGACGCCCTCGCCCGGCTCGGCCTCACCCGCCGTGTGGTGGCGACCGCGCCCACGGAAGGGGCCGCTCTGGAGTTCGCGCGCGGCTCCGACATCCTGATCAGCGTCCCCGAAGCCACCACGCGATCAGCGGTCGCCGACCTCGGCCTGGTCGTGCTCCCCCTCCCGCTCGAACTGCCGTCGGCACCGATATACCTGTCATGGCATCAGCGCTACGACACCGATCACGCCCACGCCTGGCTCCGCGGACTGGCGCGAACCGCGCTGACCCTGTGAGGAGCGTCGTAGTCGGCGCCGTGGCTGCGTCACTCATGCGTCCACGGTCCACGCGACCACCACGGCGATCTGCTTGAACGTCAGCAGCGGCTTGTCCGTGCGGGTGCTGGCCGTGGAGGCGGCCAGACCGACGCCTGCGGCTCACAATCGCGGCTCGCCGGTGTGCAGATCAATCTCACCGGGATTTCCTGTACCTCAACTTGAACCGCTCCGGGATCGGTGGAGGCCCTATGCGTTGACTCCAGCCGCCGGTTAGGGCTGGTGATGAGCGTAGTAGTTGGTTTCGTGCTCGTGGGGCGGGATGTCTCCAATCGCGGTGTGGAGCCGTTGGTTGTTGAACCAGTCGACCCATTCTGCGGTGGCGAGTTCGACGTCGGCGAGGCCGTGCCAGGGCCTGCGGGGCTTGATCAGTTCCGTTTTGTAGAGGCCGATCTGGGATTCCATGAGCGCGTTGTCCAGGGCGTCGCCGACGGTGCCGATCGAGGCGTCGATGCCGGCCTCGAGAAGGTGCGCGGTGAACGCGAACGACGTGTATTGGGCGAGTTCAACCAGGACGCCCGGGCCGCCTGCCGTCATTCGATCGTCTGCCGACACTCAGGCAGTGGTTCCGGCGACTATGTCGACGGCGTGGCGACGGTGTGCTGCGAAGAGGTCGAGGGCGGTGTTGGTGTCCCGGGCGCGCAGTGCGGTGACGAGTCCGTGGTGCTCGCGCGGGATGCGGTCGAGGTAGCCGGCGGTGCTGCGGCTGATCCGGGTCAGCAGGAACAGGTGGACCTGGCACCGTATGCCGTCCCAGGCGTCGGCGAGGCGCTGGTGTCCTGCGGCGGCGAACACCGCGTCGTGGAAGGCGATGTCCAGGCGCACCATCTCGTGCGCATCCCCGGCGCGCTCCATCATGTCGGCCGTCTTCGCGATGGACGCGAGGTCCTCGTCCGAGGCGTGGGCGATCACCTGCCGTACGGCGAGGTCCTCCAGCGCGCCGCGCAGGCTGTCGAGCTCAGCCACGTCCTCGGCGGACAGCGTCGTCACCGTCGTGCCCCGGTGCCACGCACAGTGCACCAGGCCCTCGCGCTCCAGCAGCCGCAGCGCCTCGCGCACCGGGCCGCGGCTGACGTCCATCTGGCCGGACAGCTCCACCTCGCGCAGCTGCTCGCCCGGGGCGTAGGCCCCGTTGAAGATGGCCTCGCGGATGCGGTCCGCAACCTCGTCGGCCAGACCTCGGCGGCGGGCGGGGGCCACCTTGCCCTGATCACTCATGCCCGAATTGCACCTCCTCCACTGATGTCCTAATGTTAACATTCGTATGTTGTCGTGATGTAAACATTAGGACAAGTTGAGCGGGTTGGCCCACGGGCAGCGCCGCTCCCCGGTGGAAGGGCAGTGCCATGACCGTTCTCGACTCCCCGATCCCTCGCTTCCATCTGGCCGTGCCGGTCGACGACCTGGCTGCCGCGCGCCGCTTCTACGGCGACGTCCTGGGCCTGGAGCAGGGCCGCAGTGCGGACACGTGGGTGGACTGGAATCTGCACGGCCACCAGTTCGTCACGCACCTCGCACCGGGGCGCGCCCAGCGCATACACAACCCGGTCGACGGCCACGACGTACCCGTGCCGCACTTCGGTCTGGTCCTGACGATCCCGGCCTTCCAGCAGCTTGCCGAGCGGCTGCAGGCGGCGGGCATCGAGTTCGTCATCGAGCCCTACGTGCGTTTCGCGGGCCAGAAGGGCGAGCAGTGGACGATGTTCCTCCTCGACCCGGCCGGCAACGCGCTGGAGTTCAAGGCGTTCGCCGACGACTCCCAGGTGTTCGCCGCCTGACCGGCGGCCCACACCACCCACCCCCACACGCGAAAGACGGGACGAGCTCATGAAGGTGTTCCAGATCGGCGCCGCCGGAGGAGTCGGCCGCCGCCTCACCCCACTCCTCACCGCACGCGGTGACTTCGTGACCGGCATGCACCGCGGGCCCGCTCAGGGCGAGACCGTACGGGCGGCCGGCGGGACTCCCGTCATCGGTGATCTCATCGCCGACTCGGTCGACGACCTGGCCAAGAAGATGCGCGGCCATGACGCCGTGGTCTTCTCGGCCGGCGCACACGGCACCGGTCAGGACAAGACGACCCTGATCGACGGCCGTGGCCTTCAAAAGGCTGCCGATGCGGCCGTGCTGGCCGGGGTGGCGCGGTTCGTGCTCGTCTCGGTGTTCCCCGACGCGCTGCGCGACGGGACACGTAGTGAGGGCTTCGAGCACTACATCAAGGTCAAGAAGACCGCAGACGTCTATCTGACGCGCACCGATCTGGACTGGCTGATCGTCCGTCCCGGAACCCTTCTGGACACCCCCGGCTCCGGCCGGGTCACCGCCGGTCCTGCCGTCGAGTACGGCGACGTGCACCGCGACGACGTCGCCGCGTTCCTCGACGCTGCCCTGCACGCTCCGGCCCTCAGCCGCGTGATCGTCGAGCTCACCTCCGGTGACACCCCCGTCGCGGACGCCGTCACCCGCCTCGCGGCCGCCTGAGCTCACACCCGCACCTCAACCGCAGCACCCTCAGCAAGGACAAGCACCATGACCGCCATCGATTCCTACAGCCACGACGTCTCCGGTGAGAAGGAGTTCGGTTTCGCCCAGGCCATCAAGGTCGGCGACACGATCTACGTCTCCGGGCAGCTCTCGCACGACGAGCAGGGCAACTTTCTCTACCCGGGCGACTTCGACGCCCAGCTGAAGCAGTCCTACGCCAACTTCGAGAAGGTGCTCGCCCACTACGGCGCCACCCGCAACCAGGTCGTCTCCGAGACCCAGTTCATCGTGGACCTGCCGCGGTACAACATGGCGATGGCCGCGGCGAACCTGGCCTACTTCGGTGACCACCGCCCCACCAGCTCCACCATCGGCGTCGCGTCGCTGTTCTTCCCGGGCCAGCTCATCGAGGTCAACTTCGTCCTCGACACCCGTCTGCCGGCCTGATCATGAAGGTCGTGATCGCCGGAGGGCACGGCAAGGTCGCCCTTCTCCTGGAACAGCTGCTGTCCCGGCGCGGCGATGCGGTCACCGGCCTCATCCGCAACCCGGCCCAGGCCGAGGTGTTGGAGGAGGCCGGGGCCCAGGCCCGGCTCGTGGATCTGGAGAAGGCCACCGGCGACGAGGTCGCCCGGCATCTGACGGGTGCCGACGCGGTGGTGTTCGCCGCCGGGGCGGTTCCCGGGAGTTCGGTGGGCCGTAAGGACAGCGTGGACCGCGGCGCGGCGATCCTGCTGGCGAACGCCGCCGAGAGCGCCGGTGTCGGACGCTGTCTGCTGCTCTCCGCCAATGGGCGCCGATCTGCGGGCCGTCGACGACGAGAGCCTCGACCCGGTCTTCCGTACCTATCTGCGGGCCAAGCTCGCGGCCGAGAACGCGATGCGGTCCCGGTCCGCGCTCCGGGCGACGATCGTCCGCCCCGGTCTGGTCAACTACACCCCCGGCACCGGCCGGGTCACGCTCGCCGAGCGGACCGGTCCGGGCCCCATCTCCCGGGCCGATGTCGCCGCCGTCCTGCTGGCACTGCTCGACGAACCGCGGCTGACCGGCCGGACCGTCGAGGTCATCGGCGGCGCCACCCCTATCGCGGATGCCGTGGCGGCCCACGCCGCCCACTGAACTGAACTGCCGTTCCGCCTCTCCCCTCATCTCCTCATCGACGGCGTTGTCCCGGCCTGCGATGCCCCACCTGAAAGAGAAACACCGTGAGCACTCTGTTCACCCCCCTCAAGCTGCGCTCCCTCCAGATACCCAACCGGGTGTGGATGTCGCCGATGTGCATGTACTCCGCCGCCCCCACCGGCCTGGAGACCGGCGCGCCGACCGACTTCCACCTCACCCACCTGGCCTCACGCGCCGCCGGTGGCACGGGCCTGGTCATGGCCGAGGCCACCGGGGTCCGCCCCGACGGACGGATCAGCCCCTGGGACCTGGGCCTGTGGAACGACCATCAGCAGGAGGCGTTCGCCAGGATCACCCAGGCCATCAAGGCGTACGGCGCCGTCCCCGCCATCCAGCTCGCCCACGCCGGCCGCAAGGCTTCCGTCGACAAGCCCTGGCTGTCCGACCGGTACGTGCCCCGGAGCGAGGGCGGCTGGCAGACGGTGGCGCCCAGCGCGGTCGCGTACGACGGCCTGCCCGTCCCGCACGAGCTGACCGTGGCCGAGATCCAGCAGCTCGTAGCCGACTTCGCCGACTCCGCCAAGCGCGCCCTGGCCGCCGGCTTCCAGGTAGCCGAGGTGCACGGCGCCCACGGCTACCTCATCAACTCCTTCCTCTCCCCGGTCTCCAACCACCGCACCGACGCCTACGGCGGCAGCTTCGAGAACCGGATCCGCTTCGCTCTGGAGGTCGTCGACGCGGTGCGCGCCGTGTGGCCCGCCGAGCTGCCGGTCTTCTTCCGCACCTCGGCGACCGACTGGCTGACCGAGAACCGCGAGGACACCCGCGAGGGCTGGACCGGTGAGGACACCGTCCGCCTCGCCAAGGAACTGACCGCTCACGGCGTCGACCTGCTCGACGTCTCGACCGGCGGCATGGTCCGCGACGCGAAGATCGTCGCCGGGCCGAACTACCAGGTCCCCTTCGCCGCCCAGACACGCAACCAGGCCGGTATCCCCACCGCCGCCGTCGGCATCATCACCGAGCCGCAGCAGGCCGAGGACGTCATCGCCTCCGGCCAGGCCGACGCCGTCTTCCTCGGCCGCGAACTGCTCCGCAACCCCTACTGGGCCCAGCACGCCGCCCTCGCACTCGATGCCGAGCCGACCTGGCCGGACCAGTACGCCTACGTCGTCCAGCGCCGCAAGCGCTGACCCTCAAGCCACCCTTCTGACCACCAGCCGTCTGCCTCACCAGGCACGATGCGTTGCACCACCTCCCTGGGAGATTGCACGATGACCGACCGCCGCAGAGTTCTGTTCGTGACCGATCTCGCCTACCAAGCCCGGGGGCGGCGCTACTGCGACGAGGACATCTTCCTGACCTCCCGACTGCGCAACGCCTTCGACATCGCCCTGTGCCACCCGCTGGATGCCGCCGCGCTGATGGACGCCTTCGACGTGGTGGTGGTCCGTAACAGCGGGCCCGTGCTGCATTACCAGAAGGAGCACGACGCCTTCCGGGAGCAGGCCGTGGCCCGTGACATCCGGGTCTACAATCCGCTGTCCGGCCGAGGCGACATGGCCGGCAAGCAGTACCTGCTGGACCTGACCGCCGCCGGATACCCGGTCATCCCCACCATCGACCGGCCCGAGGACCTGCACCTGCTGCCCGAGGCCGCCCAGTACGCGGTCAAGCCGAAAGCGGGCGCGGACTCCATCGGCCTGACCTTCCTGCCCCGAGAGCAGCTGAGCGACCTCGCCTACGGCGACATCCTGGTCCAGCCGCGCATCGACTTCCGCTACGAAGTGTCCTTCTACTACGTCGACGACACCTTCCAGTACGCCCTTCACGCCCCCGACCCTGAGCGGCGCTGGGTCCTTGAGCCCTACGAGCCCACCGACACCGACCTGGCCTTTGCTCGGCACTTCATCGACTGGAACACCCTCAACCACGGCATCCAGCGCGTGGACGCCTGCCGCACCCGGGAAGGCGAGCTGCTCCTCGTGGAACTGGAGGACCTCAACCCGTACCTGTCCCTGGACCTGGTCTCCGACCGGACCCGTGACGCGTTCGTGGCGAGCATGGCGGCATCCCTCCACCGATTCCTGGAGGCTCAGCCCCGCGTCTGAGGTGGCATACGAGCCCTCAAGAGCGATCGCGGCCCTGGGCAGGCATGCCCCGATACAGGTTGACGACAGACGGCGAGGCTGCCGGTGCTCAGGAAGCTCGGAGCACCGCAGCCCAGGTCGCCCCGCCGGACGAGCATGTTCGGCCAGGTGACGACCTCGCACCAGCTCTAGGACGCCTTGGGGAAGGCGAAGGTCAGGTGCCGGTAGATCCCGTCGTCCTGAGGACGGTCATCGTCGCGCCCTCGCGGTCGGCGGCGAACCGCTCCTTGGCCTCGCTCAGGTGCTGCTTCAGCTCGTCGTACGGATCGGTCACGCTCATCTCGGTGCCCCTCTTCTGCGGCCCCGCCGGTCGGCGGTGGTCTTCCCGACGTACAACGACCCGCCTTGGGGCGGCGGATGCGGCGCTCACTCCTCCTGGCCGTCGTCGTCGTCATCGTCGAGGTCGGCGGCGTCCGGGTCGCGCAGGGGCCGCAGCCCCTTGACCGGCTGGGAGGCGGTGAAGCCGTAGCGGCCCAGGCAGTTGAGGTTCCTGTGCTTGAGCGGGGACAGCCGGGCGACGTCCTCGTCGCGGATCTCGTGGCACAGCCCCGTGCGGCAACTGCTGGAACTCTTCACCCCTGCCGACAGCTAGCACTGAAGTTCAGCGGCCGAGGCCGGAAAGTCCGTGGCCCAGAACGCTGGCGCTCAGGAGGAGCAGGTCCATCACCGTGATCACGGTGTTCTTGGCGACCATGAACTGGCTGACGCTTCCAGGAACGACGCGACGTGCTGCCCGCCGGCGAGGTGGATGACGACGGATCCGAGAACTGGAACGGCAGATGAACCGAGCTCGATTGACATTGGAAACAACAGCTCGCAATAGGCGAGAGAATCGGCGGCTGTCACCAGACGGCCGGTACGGGACACCGCGAGCAGGTAGCGCAGATCGTCCGCGCGGAGTTTGCGCGGGTCGACGGAGCGAGAGCCGAGCGGCCGCGGAGGGGGGTTCTCGTCCGGGGAACCGGGGTGCACGGCCCGACCGTATCTGCATTTCTGCACAGCGGCTGTGTGCTATTGGTCGTTGTTCGCACTCGGCGCGGGGCCCCACAGTCAGGGCAGCGGGCGCCACCGGCCCCGCCGTTCCTGCCGAAAGGGCCGCCATGATCTCCAGCCTTTCCCTCCCGAGGATCCTGCGCGTCGGCGGCGGTGCCGTGGGCGAGCTGGGTGACGTCGTGGCAGAGCTGGGCCTGCGCCGCCCGCTGCTGGTGACGGACGCCTTCCTCGCCGGCACCGGTGCGGCGGAACGACTGATGGCGACGCTCGGGGATGCCGGAGCGCGGCCACGCCTGTTCGTCGGCACCGTCCCGGATCCGACGACCGACTCGCTCGGCGCGGGCCTGACCGTGCTGCGGGAACACGGGGCGGACTCGGTGATCGGGTTCGGCGGCGGCAGCCCGGTGGACACCGCCAAGGCCCTCGGCCTGCTGGGCGTCCAGGGCGGCCGGATGCGGGACTACAAGGCCCCGCACACCAACCTCGGCCCGGCGCTTCCGGTGATCGCGGTCCCGACGACCGCGGGCAGCGGCTCGGAAGCCACCCAGTTCACCATCATCACCGACAGCGCCACGGACGAGAAGATGCTCTGTTCGGGGCCGGCGTTCCTGCCGGTCGCCGCCGTCGTCGACTTCGAACTGACCCTGTCGATGCCGTCCCGGCTGACCGCCGACACCGGCATCGACGCGCTCACCCATGCCGTCGAGGCATACGTGAGCCGCAAGTCCAATCCGTTCTCCGACAGCCTCGCCCTGAACGCGATCCGGGCCATCGGCCAGCACCTCCGGCGCGTCTACGCATACGGGGCAGACACCGAGGCGCGCGAGGCGATGATGCCCGCCGCCACCCAGGCCGGTATCGTCTTCTCCAACTCCAGCGTGGCGCTCGTGCACGGCATGAGCCGTCCGATCGGCGCTCACTTCCATGTCGCCCACGGTCTGTCGAACGCGATGCTCTTCCCCGCGGTGACCGCGTTCTCCGTGCCCGCTGCCGAGAGCCGGTACGCCGACTGCGCCCGCGCACTCGGAGCCGCCACCGACGGCGACAGCGACGCCATGGCCGCCGACCGACTCGTGGAGGCGCTCCGCGCCCTGTGCAAGGATCTTGAGGTGCCCACCCCCAAGCCCACGGCATCGACAAGGACGACTGGTTCCGCCTGTCGCCCCTCATGGCCGAGCAGGCGCTCGCGTCCGGATCCCCCGCCAACAACCCCGTCGTACCCACCGCGGACGAGATCCAGGACCTCTACGCGCAGATCTACGCCTGACACCCGGCGAGTGAGGAACGTGATGGCCGCGACAGCCAGGTTCATACGGACGACGAGATGACGACCATGACTGACACCACTGCGGCCGAGATCCTCGCCGACGTCCACCGGGGCGTCGGCCGCATCCTGCTGAACCGGCCCAAGGCACTCAACGCCCTGACCACAGGCATGGTCGCCGCCATCGACCGTGTGCTCGCCGCGTGGGAGCACACACCGCTGTCCGCCGTGGTGATCGCCAGCACCAGCACGAAGGCGTTCTGCGCCGGCGGAGACATCCGCACGATCCGCGAGCACAGCCTCGCGGGGGATGCCGAGGCCAGTGAGCGGTTCTTCGCCTCCGAGTACCGGCTCAACGCCCGGATCGCCGAGTATCCCGTGCCGATCGTGTCGCTCATCGACGGAGTGTGCATGGGCGGCGGTCTCGGTCTGTCCGTCCACGGCGGCTTCCGCGTCGTCACCGAGCGCGCGGTGCTGGCGATGCCCGAGACCGGGATCGGGTTCTTCCCGGACGTCGGGGCCAGCTACTTCCTGCCGAGGCTGCCCGGCGCGATCGGCATGTACCTGGGATTGACCGGGCACCGGATCGACGCCGCCGATGCCCTGTACACGGGGCTGGCCACGCACTTCGTTCCCGCGGGCGGGCTCGACGCGGTCGGGGACGCCCTGGCCGACAACCCCGACGACCCGGTGGACGTCATCCTGAACCGCCTCGCCGGCCGTTCCCCGGTGGCGGAGAGCAGGCTGGCGGAGGTACGCGGGGACGTGGACTGGGCGTTCGGCGCGCCGACCCTCGGCGAGATCGAGAAACGCCTGCGCCACCTCGACACCCCCTGGGCAGCAGCTGCGTTGCTCGCTCTGGAGTCCGCCTCGCCGCAGAGCCTGGAGATCACTCACGCCCTGCTGTCCCGGGGCAGGCAGCACACGTTGCGCGAGTGCCTCAACTCCGAACTCGCCCTCACCCGCACGACCATCCGCACGCCCGACTTCCTGGAGGGCGTCCGCGCGGCTCTGGTCGACAAGGACCGCACTCCCCACTGGCAACATGCGTCGCACGGCGGACGGACGCTGCCGTCCTGAGCATGTCTGCCGTGAGCAGGACATTGCCTTGCGCAAGGGGCCGGTCGTGCAAGAGGGGCGCGCGCGTCAACGAGAGAGAGCGCCGGGCCCCGCAGACTGCCGCGGCAGACGTTCGACGGGGCCGGGAGGAATCCGGAGCGCCCTCGCGCTTACCGCGAGCGGACCCTCGGGAGCCATGCGGGCGGATGCTGTCCACGACAGCCGGTACGCCGTCGGTGCAAGCGTGTCTGGCCGCGTCCGATCTCGTCGACCACGGCGATAGCATGCGACCGTTCGTCGCGGTTGCCGCGTTCTGGACCGAGTGGTAACCGGGAAAGGTCTGCCGGATTGTTTGGCACGGCCGGGCACAGTCTGCGCGGCCGTCTGGAGCCGCGCGGTGTGCTGTGCCGCGAGCATACGGCGTGCGAAATGGCACCGAACGTCCACAGCTGCGGCTCTTCGCGATGTATCGCCCCCTCCGGTGACCGCGCCGGAACGGAGGGTCTGTGGCCGGCCGCGTCTCAGTCGTTGCCGGGCGCCATCGAGACCACGACCTTGCCGGCCTTGGTGCGGCCCTGCTCGACGTGCGCCATCGCCTCGAGTGTCCGGTCGAACGGGAAGGTGCTGTCGACGACCGGGCGGAGCTTCCCGCTGTCGTAGAGGGCGCCGAGCTTGCGCAGCTGGGAGCCGTTGGCCTGCATGAAGAAGAACTGGTAGCGCACGCCCAGCGCCTTGGCCTGCTTGCGGATCTTGCGGCTGAGCGTGTTCATGACCAGGCCCAGGAAGGAGGGGGCGCCGAGTTGCTTGGCGAAGGCGGCGTCCGGCGGGCCGACGACACTGATGGCCAGGCCGCCGGGCTTCAGCACGGTCAGCGACTTCTCGAGGTTCGCCCCGCCCAGGGAGTCCAGCACCAGGTCGTAGCCGGACAGCACCTGCGAGAAGTCCTCCTTGGTGTAGTCGACGACGATGTCGGCACCGAGGCTCCTGACCAGCTTCTCGGTGTCGGTGTTCGTGGTCGTCGCCACGGTGGCGCCGAGGTGCTTGGCGAGCTGGATGACCGTCGAGCCGAGGCCGCCGGCACCGGCGTGGATGAGCACCTTCTGGCCCGGCTTCACGTGGGCACGGTCGACGAGGATCTGCCAGGCGGCCAGGGCCACCAGCGGCACTGCGGCTGCCTCTTCGAGGGTGAGGGAGGCCGGCTTGGGTGCGACATCGTCCATGTCCATCGCGATGAACTCCGCGAAGCCTCCGATCCGCAGGTCGCGCGGGCGGGCGTAGACCTCGTCGCCGACTTCGAGACCGTGTACGGCGGAGCCGACCCGAGTCACGACGCCGGCCACGTCGTGACCGAGCACGAATGGGGTCTTGTACTTCAGGAGCTGCTTGAACTCCCCGTTGCGGACCATCTTGTCCAGCGGGTTGATGCTGGCGGCGCTCACTCTGACCAGGACGTCCCGGTCCCCGACGGCGGGCTCGGGCACCTCCGTGGCGCGCGCGCCGTCCTTGCCGTACTTCTCGACGACGAAGGCCTTCATGTCGGCCGCCTTTCTGTGTGCGTGTTTCGGTGGTCGATGTGATTCTTCGGGCAGGTCCCCTGCGCGCCCGTTTCTCGCGTGCGGCGGGGAGAGCTGCTGGTCATGACGCTACTTGCTGGGTATAGAAAAGTAAACTCAGGAGAGGTTAGTATCGCTGCATGGATGCGAGGACCGAAACTCTTCAGGACGCCGGCAAGGACCCCCGTCTGGACCGGGACATTTCGAACTGCTCGATCGCCCGGACCCTTGAGGTCGTGGGGGAGAAGTGGACGATCCTGATCCTGCGCGAGGTCTGGTACGGCTCGTCCCGTTTCAGTGAGTTCGAACGCGTCCTGGGTTGTCCTCGCAACCTCCTCGCGGCGCGGCTCAAGATGCTGGTGGAGGAAGGGATCCTGGCCACCGAGGCCTACAGGGAGCCGGGCTCGCGGAGCCGGCCGAAGTACGTGATCACGCCCAAGGGCATGGACCTGGTCCCGGCTGTGATGGGCCTCCTGCAGTGGGGTGACCGTTACCGCGCCGACCCGGAGGGCCCGGCCATGCTGGCACGGCACCGTGGATGCGGTGCGCACGTCGACGCCCAGATCCGCTGTGAACGGGGCCACGCCGTGCAGGCGGAAGACGTCGAGAGCATCCCCGGCCCGGCATTTCGGATGAGGCCCGCCGAGTGACTGAGTGCGGTTGCGCCGGGGGCTCGTGGTGGGCTCAGTCTGCCGAGGTGTGCTCGCTGCGTCTGGCCCGGGCCTGGTGGAGGCGGACCTTCGTGCGGTTGCCGCAGCGGGACATGCAGTACCAGCGGCGGTTGTGGGCGGGGGAGCGGTCCAGGAAGCACAGGGCGCACCTGTGCGCGCCGCAGACACGTACCCGCCGGATCTCGGCCGACAGGAGCAGCTCGACGGCGTCCTGGGCGATCAGTGCCAGCGCGGCTGAGGCATCGGTGGCGATGCTCGTGGTGCCAGCAGGCTCCGCGAGGACGGCTCGGTCGACCGCCTCGCACAGTCGTGGCCCGACGCCAGGACGGCGGCAGCGGCGGGGCTCCGCAAGATCGGTTACGGGAAGTACGTCCTTGCCGGCGCATGGACCCCCCCGTGACGAGCCCAACAGCCCCTTAACCACGCGGCGTTGGGCCCCAGCCGCATGGCTGATGTCCAGGATTCCAGGTCAAGGCCCGTGTGGTGCGGTCAGGGCTTTGTGGGTCGACTCCAGGATCGTTCGGTGCCCGCCGTGGCCCGGGCCAGCAGGATCGCGCCGATCAGAGTGGCCACGACGGGAAGGCCGTCGGCGGCGTCGGTGGACATCCACGCGGCGAATTCCTCGACCCCGGCTGCGTACGTTTCGCGCACCTCCCCAGCCGTGGGCTCGCGAGCCATGTCCCCTGCGAATCCCGCGGTGGGACAACCGGTGCCGGGCTGGTCACGGTGCTCGGCCGACAGGTAGAAGTCGACGAGGGCGCCGCGCGCGGTGTCGTGATCGCCGTGGTCCGTGTCGAACGACGCCAGGAGTCGGTCGAGGTCGGCGTCCCGCAGGGACTGCTGCAGGACGACCGCGGAGACCTCGCCCAGCCAGGACCGCTCGGCTGTCCGCTTGGCCTCGGTGATCAGGCGGGTGGACAGCTGTGCGGCCTTGGGGAACGGCTGCCCGGCCTGCGGGCGCACCCGAACGCTTTCGCCAACGCGGTCTGCTGGCCGGTGTCCGGGTACAGGCGGAAGCCGTACCTGAGCTGCATGACCGTCACCCTACATACGTGGGTTATGGGTTGAGATGCAGAAGATCAGAACTAATCGGCACTGTCGTGATGCATGTGCACTGGGTCTTCGTTACCAAAGTTCGGCACAAGGTGTTGACCGGTGTCTACTTGAGGCGGATGGAGGAGATGATGCGGCCGGTGTGCCCGGACTTCGAGTGCGGCCTGGTGGAGTTCAACGGTGCGGACAACCCCGTCCACCTGCTGGTGAACTTCCCGCCCAAGGCCGCCGTGACCCAAGCTGGTCAACTCCCTCAAGGGTGTCTCCTCCCGCCGCCTGGGGGCACCTTCCGGCCGGAGGCTGGGGGAGAGTTCCCCGACCCGGTGCGCCACTCCTGGCGCGCCCAACAAGCTCTGGTCCGGGACCTCCTTCGCCAAACCGTCGGCGGCGCCCCGTTCTCCGTGCTCCGGCAGTACATCGAACGGCACAACCGGCCCGGGTGAGCACCGCCCAGCTCGGCGGGGACCAGGCCCCCGGTGCTCCGCGCCGCAGGCAAAGAACTGCGGTGTCCGGCTCGGCCGGATACGAATCCGCGACGCTCCCCGTCGCGACCATCAGAATCGCTTCACCACCGGCCCGAAGGCCGATGCACTGCGATTGAATTCCGGTAGCCGAGCATGGTCGCGATCTGGGAGATCTGCGTGCCGGTGGCGGAGAGGTGCCATGTCGTGCCGCGCCGGGTTACGCGCCACAACCCCGCGAGGAGAAGGTCATCCGGGCGGCGGAACAGCTGATCGGTCACGCCCGGCCGAGCATCCCATCGTGTCCGCGCGAGTTGGGCGTGCGCGGACTTCCGATGCTGTGGGTCGCCTCGGGAACTGGACTCGCCCCGGACTGGCGGGCTGCGCGCCGTCAGCCGAGGCAGCCCACAAAGTCATCCGGGTTGATCAGGGCCGGGCAGGGAGGGCGGCGTGATCGGCACGCAATGAGGCTTTGTCGATCTTGCCGACCGCGTTCTTTGGGAGGACTTCCACCACGAAGAACGCGGTCGGGCGCTTGTAGCCGGTGAGGCTGCGTGCACAAAGTGCGTTCAGTGCCGTCGGATCGACGCTTGCGCCCGGTGACGGCTGGACGTAGGCGACGACCGCCTCTCCCCACTTTTCGTCGGGTACGCCGATCACCGCGGCCTCGAGTACCGATGGGTCGCCTGTCAGCACGTCCTCGATTTCCTTGGGGTAGATGTTCTCCCCACCGCGGATGATCATGTCTTTCGAGCGCCCGACCAGGGTCAGATAGCCCTCGGCGTCGAGGTGGCCCACATCCCCTGTGTGCAACCAGCCGTCGACTACGACTCTGGCGGTTTCGTCCGGACGGCCGAGATAGCCACGCATGACGTTGGGGCCCCTCATGATGACTTCACCGTCCGTGCCCGGCGCCACCTCGCTGCCGTCGGCGTCGATGATCCGGATCTCCTGGCCGGGGAAGGGAAGCCCCACGGTTCCGGCGCGTCGAGGGCCGCCGACGGGGTTGATGGTGGAGCCGCAGGTTCCCTCGGACAGGCCGTATCCCTCGACCAGTGGAAATCCGTACCGTGCCTCGAAGCGGGCCAGCAGCTCGGCGGAGGCGGGTGCGGCGCCGCAGACCGCGAACCGCAGGGACGATGTGTCGGGTTGAACGTCGTCCGGGAGCGCCGCGAGCATGCTGTAGATCGTGGGCACGGCACTGAAGAAGGTGGGGCGCTCCTGTTCGACGAGGTCGAAGAAGCTGCGGGGATCGAAGCGGCGGCCCGCGATGACGACACTGGCTCCGGCGAGCAGCGGCGTCAGGACGCTGACCACGATGCCGTTGACGTGGAAGAGCGGCAGGATCAGCAGACAGCGGTCCGCCGGCCCCAACTCCAGCGCCCGGCGCCCCATCTCCACCATGGCGTCGATGTTGGCGTGGTCGAGCATCACGCCTTTGGGTACCCCGGTCGTACCGCTGGTGTAGATGAGCAGGGCCAGCGTGGCCGGGTCCAGAAGCGGTGCTTGATCCGGCTCCACCGCTCCTTCGTGCAGTCCGCCGACGGCGAGTACGGCAACACCGTGCGCCGCCACGGCCGCGCCGTCCTCGACCACCAGCAGGCACGCACCGGAGTCCTGGAGCTGTCGCACCACTTCGACGTCGGTCATGCTCGGGTTGACCGGTGTGATGGTGGCGCCGAGCCGCCAGGCGGCGAACAGCAGTACGACGAACTCGACGCGATTCGTCAGCTTGAGGGCGACGACGTCCCCGGGACCGATTCCGCGGTCCTGGAGCTGACGCGCTGCCGTTCGGATCCGGCTGAGCAGCTGCGTGTTGGTGAGGGACTGGTGTCGGTCGGAGACCGCGGCTCCGTGGGGGTCGAGCTCGGCGCGGCGGTCGGGCAGAGAAGCGACATTCATGGCGAGGTGTACCTGTCTCGGTGTGATGCGGTCCGTTCGGCGGGCAGGTCAGGGAGTCGGTGCGACGGGCGCCGGGTGGAGTTGGCGGGTGAGGAACTCGGTCTGGTCGCGTACCAGTTCCTCGAAGGTCTCGCCGGTGTAGAAGTCGAAGTGGCCGGCGTCGTACCTCTTGATCTCTCCCCGGGGCGCGGTGTCCGCGTACCTAAGGGTCTGGGCGGGGGGCGTGACGGAGTCGGTGTTGCTGACGCAGAAGAGGATCGGCATGGTGACCTTCCTCGCCGCACGCCCGGGCCGGTAGGCGGCGATGGTCGGGATCACCCGTGCCGCCACCTCGTTCCGGAACGTCGTCCCGGGCGGCTGCAGTGCCAGGTATCCGGGCAGGGCGTCCGGGGCGTTCATGAGAGCCGACGAGCCGGGCGCGGCGGCGATCGGAACCATCACCGGCGGCTTTCCGCGACCTCTGGCAGCCAGATCGCGGGCTACCACGGGGAGGACCTTGAGCGAGGCGGCGGGCCCCAGCGCGAGCGCCGAGGCGAGACCGTCGGTGAAGGGGCACTGCGCCACGGCCGCGCGCAGTTCGGGGTGGCGTGAGGCGACGGTGATGGCGTGGCCGCCGCCGAACGAGCTGCCCCATACGGCGATGCGGGTTCGGTCGACGTCCGTGCGGGCCTTGACGTAGGCGATGGCGGCGTCCCAGTCGGTGAGCTGACGCTTGATCGACAGGAGCTGGCGAGGGTGGCCTCCGCTGTCGCCGAAGTGCCGGTAGGTGAAGGCCACTGCGGCGATTCCGGCCTGTGCGAAGCGCTCGGCGAAGGCGTCCAGGCGCATCTCGCGCACGGCGCCGAGACCGTGTCCGAGGATGACGACGGGCGCAGACGTGACGCCCGTGGGGAGGTAGAGCCAACCGGCACAGGTGCTGTCGCCGGAAGGGAACGTGATGTCGCGACGGGTGAAGGACTGCGCGGTGGTCATCGTCGGCTCACCGCCCGTCCGTCGGGCGACGGCCCGGCACGCTGCCCGACGCGAGGGACCGCGCGTAGGTGCCGGGTGTGTAGAGCGGGAGTTCGCCGGTGCCGTCCGTCGTCTCCATGTAGTCCTGCATGAGTTCCTGACTTTCCTTCGACAAGATCCTGGCGAAGAACTCGGCGCGTTCGACATGCAGGCCCTCCTCCAGCGACAGGGAGCCGCCGAAGTACACCGCCCTCTTGGCGGCCTCGACCGTGGCCTTCGACCGCTTTCCGAAGTGCTCAGCGAGTTCGACCGCCTGTGCGACCACCTTGTCCTGCGCGACGACCGTGTCCACCGCCCCGTTGGCGAGGGCCTCCGCGGGCGTGAACGGCTTGCCTTCGAGAATCGCGGCCAGGGACCGGTGGGTGCCGATCAGGCGGGTCAGCCGCTGGGTGCCGCCTCCCCCCGGGATGATGCCGAGGAGGATCTCCGGCTGGCCGATGAAGAAGTCCCCGTCCGCCATGACCCGCAGATCGCACGCCCAGGCGAACTCCGCGCCGAGCCCCAGAGCCGAACCGTTGAGGGCGGCCACGAAGAGGACGCCACTGCGGTTCATCCGGAGGAAGGTCGAGTGCAGACGCTCCAGCTGGAGGGCCCCCCGCATCGGGGTCCTGCGCAGCACGGCTCCGAGGAGACGGGACCGGTCCACGTGCTTCGCCATGCGTACGACGGCGGCGGCACCGCGCCGGCCGACCGTGGGGCTGCTGGCGCCACCTTCCTGCAGCCACCGGACCGCGGCATGGCTGACGAATCGCTCGGGATGTGCCCCGGTGAAGACGACGGCACGGACGTTCGGATCACGGTCGGCTCGGGTCACCAGCTTTTCCAGCTGCTGGGCGATGTCGAGGCCGAACTCCTGGTGCGGGCCGCCGTCGACCCGGACGACCAGGACGGACCCGCGGTCCTCGATCGCCAGATGGCCCTTGTCTTTGTATGGCATGAGTTCTGCTCCTGCGCTGAGTTCATGGGGTGGAAGGCGCATGGGGGTGGAAGGCCCCTGGGGACAGCCATGGATGCGTGCCGCGGCGATGAGGTCGAGTCCGCCCCGACACGCTGTGCCGTACAAGGTGGCGGGAGACTGGACCAGCGCTGACGTGTCCGAGGGCGAACGTCGTATCCAGGTCGGCACGTCACATGCGATGTGTACTATTGCCGTGAAGAATTACATAACCAAGTTATTTTGGGTGTGTCAACGGTGGAGGCGTGCGGAACATGGCAGGGCGGGCGAGAGTCGATGACGCACCGGAACGGCTTGTGCGGGCGGCCATCGGTCTGCTGGCCGAACAGGGTCCGTCGGCTCTGAAGGTGCGCGCGGTGGCGTCCGCGAGCGGACTGTCGACGATGGTGGTCTACAGCCACTTCGGTGGGATTCCGGAGCTGATGAGTGCTGTTGCCGACCACGGGTTCAAGGAACTCGGCAGAGCGTTCGCCCAGGTGCCGGTGACGGAGGACCCGATCGCCGAACTCCTGGCCATGAACTTGAGCTGCCGTCGGCTGGCCCGCGAGAACCCTCACCTCTATGACCTGATGTTCGGGCTGTCCACCCGGGCGACGTACCGGCCTCTGCCGGACACGGACCTTCGCCTGAGCGGGCATTCCCCGGCCTTTCGTGAGGCCCACGCTCATGTCACCGCGGCGTGCGAACGGCTCGTGGACTCCGGCAGGGTCGAGCGGCAGGAACCCGAGGTCATCGCCGCCCAGCTGTGGAGTTTCGTGCACGGTTACATCACCCTCGAACTGGCCGAGCACTTCGTCGAGTTCGACGACGCCGTGGTGCAGGTGCTCCTGCCGATGGGCGTGAACTTCTGTGTCGGGCTGGGTGACAAGCGGGAACGTGCGGAGGCCTCCCACGAGGCCGGCCTGCGCTTGTACGACTCGATCGTCCAAGGCCGCTGAGAAGTCGGGCGGTTGGGTGCTGTCCCGGGCGTGACTAGGACGACCTGGTCTCGGCGGCAGGGGTATCGGCCCCTGGGGTGAGCTGGTCATGCCTGCCCAGCGCTGCGACCTCGCGTTCGAGGGAGGGAACCGCCCGGGCGGCGAAGCGCCTCGCCCAGGGCCAGGCCAGCGGTGAATTCAGCGCCGCCTTGGCCCAGTTGGCCACGACGACCGCGCGTGGGACGTACACCCGGCTGCGTCGGCGCGCGAGCCCGTCGACGATCGCGGCGGCCGCCCGGTCGGCGCTGGTGGTGACGTTGCCCGGATAGGGCAGTCGCGCGCGCAGGCCCTGGAACGAGGGGAGGTCCGCCTCGGCGCCCCGGACGAGGTCCGTGTCGATCCAGGAGGGGTGCACCACACCAGCCGTGATCCCGAGGTGTGCCACCTCCTGGCGGTAGGTCAGGGCCAGCAGTTCGGCCCCCGCCTTGCTCGCGCCGTAGGAGGCCATCGCGGCCAGCGGCATGAACGACAGCGCTGACGCCACGATCAGCACGTGGCCCCGGCTGCGCTCCAGATGGGGCGTCGCGTACTTGAGGGTGCGGAACACGCCGTTCAGGTTGATGTCCAGGACCCGCTCGAACGACGCCTCGTCCGTCTGCCGCACCGTCCCGTACGCCACGACGCCGGCGTTGGCGACGACGAGGTCGATGCCGCCCATGACGTCAGCGGCCTCGTCGATCGCCGACCGTAGGGCGGCTCCGTCGCGCACATCGGCCTCACGCCAGGCGGCGGCGGGACCCAGCTCGTCGGCGAGGGCGCGCAACCGATCGGCTTCGAGGCCTATCACGGTCACCCGGGCCCCTCGGGCGGCGGCCAGCCGGGCCACCTTCTCGCCGATGCCGCGTGCCGCTCCGGTAACAACCAGCTTCTTGCCCAGCAAGTCACGTTTCATGGCGGCAACATAACTTCGTTATTGAGGGAGCACAAGAGTCCGCGCACCGCTCGCGCTCGGCCCATCTGCTGGGTCTCAAGACTGGACGAACCTATGCTGGCCCTCATGAGGCGGACATCCTTTGCGCAGTGGCCCTGCTCGATCGCGCGGACCATGGATCTGCTCGGGGACTGGTGGACACCGTTGGTGCTGCGAGAGGCGTTCTACGGGATCCGGCGGTTCGACGCGTTCCAGGAGTCGCTCGGGATCGCCCGCAACACGCTGACGGACCGGCTGCGCCGGCTGGTGGACGAGGGGCTGCTGGAGAAGGGGCCGTACCAGACGGAGCCGGTTCGCCATGACTACGTGCTCACCGAGAAGGGGCGTGACTTCTACGGTGTGCTGCTCGCGATGAACCGGTGGGGGGACCGCTGGCTGTCCGGTGAGGCGGGCCCGCCGGTGACGATGAGCCACGAGGCGTGCGGGCAGGAGACGCATGCCGAGGTGGTCTGCGCCGCCTGCGGCGAGCCCATGACCGCGGACAACACCCGCCCCCGGATGGGCCCCGGCTACCCACCACATTTGGCCGAACGTCCGGATGTGCGGGAGCGGTTCGCGGGCTGACTCGGCAGTGCCGTGGTGGTCACGTCACCCTTGACAGGTGGGTCTATCTACGCAACTTTACTGGCCAGGAGCTCATGTGGGTGTTCCTGGCGGGCAGGGAGGCTGCGGATCATGGAGTGGACGGGCGCGTGCTACGCGGACAAGCCGACGGTCGAGGTCACCACGTGGATCGCCGCCGCTCCGACGCAGGTGTGGACGCTGGTCTCCGACATCGAGCTGATGCCGCGTATCAGTTCCGAGCTGCAGTCGGTGGAATGGCTGGACGGCGGGAGCGGCCCTGCTCTGGGAGCCCGGTTCGTCGGCCGGAGCAAGCATGACGCGTTGGGGGAGTGGGCCACCACGTCCCACATCGTCGAGTACGAGCCACCGAGGACGCTCTCCTGGGCGGTCGAGGATCCGCAGCACCCCACCGCTCTGTGGCGGTTCACATTGGAGTCGCAGAACGGCGGCACTCTGCTGCGGGAATGGATGCAGATGGGACCCGCCCGCTCCGGCCTGTCGTTCGCCATCGATCGTATGCCGGACAAGGAGCAGAAGATCGTCTTCGTGCGCATGCGGGAGTTCGAAGCCAACATGGCCTTCACCCTCGAAGAAATCAAGAAGCTGGCCTTCAGCCTCGGCGGCATGGGATCGGCGACCACGAACTTCTACAACAACGCCTACAGCCGCCAGGGTTGGGCCGAGGTCGCGGCCGAGGTCCGGACCCGCTGGCAGGCCGGGGACCGGGACGACGCGGCTAACCTGATCACCGACGAGATGGTGCTGGCGACGACGCTGATCGGGACCGAGGACATGGTGCGCGAGCGGCTGCGCGTGTGGCGCGACGTCGGTGTCGACACCGTCCGTTTTTATCCCGCTGGTGAGAGCCTCGACGCCCGACTCGCCACCTTGGGCCGGGCCATCAACCTGGTCCGCGACATCGAGGACGAGGCGGCACAGTAACGACAGGCCATGGGTGCCGAGGTGGGTCGCCATAGGCGGGCGGCGGGCCGATCGCGGGCACCGATGCTGTCGGCCGCCAGGCCCGACATCATCAGGCTGATCACATGGCACGTCCTGGTCAGGGCTTCCTCCCGGCCGCCGAGGCGACGATGATCTGGTTGCCCTCGCACAGGCCGGCCAGCAGCAACCGGGCGACAGTGGCGACGGGAACGTCTGGTTGCAGTTCACCGCGTTCGGCCAGAACGGTCAGCAGCCGTTCGATCGGCGGCTGGGCGACGGTGTCGTTGATGTGCCGGAACTGCTCTCCCAGGACCGAAGGGTCCTGGGCCATCAGCTCTCGGTGCAGGGGGTCGTCGATGGTCCGCCGCAGGAAGGCGTGCGTGAGGTCGGCGACCGCGGTCATGGCGGGCTGGTCCGGCCTTGTCGCACGGATCGCCTCGCATGTCGCGTCGCTCAGGGCGCCGACCTGCTGTAGCAGTTCGGTGTAGAGCTCGGCGAACATCGCCTTCGTGTCCGGGAAGTGGCAGTAGAAGGTGCCCTCGTGCCCCGGACGGTGGAGATCTCCTCCTGCTGTTAAGCCCTTTTCGCGCCGCTCTGCTCTCTGAGAGCGTCGAACATGGCGGTGAGAGCGGGACTCCCGGCGAGGCTGCCCAGCAGGGTGTGGAGCGAGTGCCGTTCAGTGGTGCCCAGGTCGGGGAGGATTTCGGTGTCGAGACCGACGAGTGTGCGGTTGAGGTCGGCCAGGACCTTGCGCCCGTCGTCGGTGATGTCGACGGCGTAGCGGCGCCGGTCCTGGGGATCGCGTGTCCGCTCGGCGTATCCGGCCCGCTCCAGGTCGTCGAGACTTGTCACCATCGTCGCGGGGTCGATGCGCAGGAACGAGCCGAGCGCCAGTTGCGGCATGGCGCCGTTGTCGGCCAGGGCCTGCAGGACGCTGTAGTGGCGCACGCGCAGGCCGGTTCCGCTGAGGCCGTCTTCGGCGATCCTGAAGGCCACCTGTCCGAGTTTGACCAGCAGGCAGATGGTGTGTTCGGCCACTGTCCCCGGTACCAGCGGAGCCTCGGACATCGATTATCCCGCCTATGGTTAGCCCTGCGTATCGTCTGGCTCCATCGTACGAGAAGGCCTGAGGTGGCCGGACCCATGAGGTGACCGGACCGGGGCAGCGATCTCGGTGCGCTGAATCGGGGCTCGAGGGCAGGGAATGCGCGGGGCCGTCAGCCGACGATGGTCCGGCCGAAGATCTGCCGGGCGATGACCCACTTCTGGATCTCGTTGGTGCCCTCGTAGATCTCGCCGATCTTGCTGTCCCGGTAGATCGCCTCGACGGGGCCGGGGCTTCCGTCGGCGCCCAGTTCGCGGGCGAAGCCGAGGCCTCCGAAAGCCTGGACGGCGTCGCGCGCCATGTCCACCGACAGCTTGGTGGCGTAGTACTTCGCCATCGCGGCCTCGGGTTCCGGGGACGGGTTGCCGGCGTCCAGGCGCAGGGCGGCCTTGGTGACGAGGGTGCGGGCGTTGTCGATCTCGGTGGCCCGCTCGGCGAGCAGGAACTGCCAGTGCTGGTTGGCGGCCACCGGCTTGCCGAAGGCGTGCCGCGTCGACAGGTGGGCCACAGTGTGGTCGAAGGCGGCCTGTGCCATGCCGACCCCGGCGGCCGCGATGCCGATCCGGCCATACGTCAGTGTGGACAGTGCGTGGCGCAGCCCCTGTCCCTCGGCGCCGCCGAGGAGGTCGTCGTCGGACAGGTGCACATCCGTGAAGCGGATGTCCGCAGTCAGCTGGCCGCGGTTGCCCATCTTGCGGTCGGCAAGGCCGACGTGAACGCCCGGAAGCGTTGTGTCGACGATGAACATGCTCAGCCGCTCGCCGGTGCGGGCGAGAGCCACCACGAACGCGGCCACGGGCGAGTTGGAGATCCACCGCTTGTGGCCGTTGAGCACCCAGCCGGTCTCGGTGCGTACGGCCTCGGTCCGAACGGCCTGCGGAGACAGGTCGCTGGAGGCGTCCGGCTCGGTGGTGGCGAACGCGCCGACCACCGAGCCCTCCGCGACCTTGGGCAGCCAGCGCTGCTGCTGCTCTTGGGTGCCCTGCCGCAGGGCGTTGCCCGCCAGGATGCAGTGCACGTCGAAGACGGCCGCGACGCTGCTGGAGTAGTAGGCGAGTTCCTCGATCGCCGCGGCGGTGGCGGTCGCCGGGTGGGTCAGACCGTCGCCGCCGACCTCGCCGGGGAAGGGGATCCGGAAGACCCCCGCCGATGCGAGCGCGTCGAACACCTGCCGGGGGAAGCCGTCGGTGCGCTCGTCGCCGTTCGCGATCGCCGCGGCGTGCGGAGCCACTTCTTGCTCCGCGATCCGGCGCACGGCGGCGCGTACGGACCGGGTCTCTTCGGGGGCGAGGAGCTCGTGGTAGAGCCGGTCGCTCTGGCGTGCGGGAGTGGAAGTCATGCGCGGACCATATCATTCGTGTCGCGTATGATTAGTTCCCCAATCGATTGTGGAGGTTCGACCATGACACGGACGCTGGCCGGCAAGACCGTCCTGATGTCGGGAGGCAGTCGCGGCATCGGACTCGCCATCGCCCTGCGTGCGGCCCGCGACGGTGCGAACGTGGTGATGCTCGCCAAGACCGCCGTACCGCACCCGAAGCTCGAAGGCACGGTTCACACCGCGGTCGAGGAGATCGAGCGCGCGGGCGGCAAGGGGCTGGCCGTCGTCGGCGACGTCCGCAACGAGGACGACGTACGCACCGCCGTCAACGCCGCGGTCACTGCCTTCGGCGGCATCGACATCGTGGTGAACAACGCCAGCGCGATCGACCTGTCGTCGACGGAGCAGCTGGAGATGAAGCGGTACGACCTGATGCAGGACATCAACACGCGAGGCACGTTCCTGCTGAGCAAGGCCGCGATCCCGCACCTGCGCGCGGCGGACAACCCGCACATCCTCACCCTCTCGCCGCCGTTGAACCTCGCGCCGCACTGGGTGGGCAAGCATCTCGGCTACACGCTCTCGAAGTACGGGATGAGTCTGTGCACCATCGGGCTCGCCGAGGAACTCGCCGCCGACGGCATCGCCGCCAACTCGCTGTGGCCGCGAACCCTGATCGACACCGCCGCCGTACGCAACGTGGTCGGCGGCGCCGGACAAGCCCGTAGTCCGCAGATCATGGCTGACGCCGCGTACGCCGTCCTCACGCGTGACGCGCGCACGTGCACCGCCAACCTGTTCATCGACGACGAGGTCCTGCTCGACGAAGGCGTCACCGACCTGTCCGTCTACAGCCCTGCCGGATTCGAGGGTGATCTCGCGCTCGACATATTCGTCGACGCTGCCTGACTCCGCTCGGTTTCGAGGCGGGGCGGGCCTCACCCCGCTCGCGCAGCGACGATCCATGCCGCCGGTGTGCAAGGCGTGCGCAACTCGAATGCCATGTCGCGGCCGTCGGTGAGGAGTCGGGAGATGGTGGCCTTCCCGGCCTGGGCGGCCCCGCGCAAATCTCACGGCGCTCATCGGGCTCTGGGCATATCGGCGGGGCGCTAAAACAGCGTCCCGCGGCGTGGATCTCAGGAGCTTCGGTCGCCGGAAGCGGCCCGCTCGCTCGCCACCTTCCCGGCTCAGCAGAACCACCCCGGGCCGCCGATGGTAAGTGGATCGACTTGCCTTAAGCGTGGCGCGGGAGCTACCTTCAATTGGTGAGTCGATCGACTTACCTTACTTCTCGGCGAGGAACAGCGAACATGAATCGTCTTGCGGGCAAGCGCGCCCTCATCACCGGCGGCACGAGCGGCATCGGTCTGGAGACCGCGCAGCGTTTTGTCGCGGAGGGCGCCGACGTGCTGGTCACCGGCGTCACCCCGGCCAGCATCGACAGGGCGCGACAGGTCCTCGGGGACAAGGTGCCCGTCGTGCAGGCCGATGCGCGCGATCTCGATGCGCAGCGCGGCCTGGCCAAGCGGGTGGGTGAGCACTTCGGGGAGCTGGACGTGGTGTTCCTGAACGCCGGGGTCTCGGACTGGCGGCCGTTCGAGGACCACACGGAGGACAGTTTCGACCGGCTCTTCGACATCAACGTCAAGAGCGTCTTCTTTCTCACTCAGGCCCTGGTGCCCGTGCTGGCCAACCCGTGCTCGGTCATCCTCAACGCGTCCAGCAGCGCGCACGGCGGCTACGGGCATTCGAACGCCTATGCCGCGACGAAGGCGGCTGTCGGCTCTCTGATGCGGTCGTGGAACGCGGACCTGCTCAGGTCGCACGGCATCCGGTTCAACGCGGTCAGCCCCGGTCCGGTGGACACCCCGCTGTACGCCAAGCTCGGGATCGAGGACCCCGCGGTGCAGGCGGCGGTGCTGGAGGGGATCAGCGCCGGCATCCCGCTGGGCCGCATGGGTCTGCCGGAGGAGGTCGCGGAGGCCGTCGTGTACCTGGCCTCCGATGCCTCCGCCTTCGCGGTGGGCCAGGACCTTATCCTGGACGGCGGCCAGACCGTCCTCTGACAGCGGGGACGCGGCCGGGAGTAGAGCGAGGTGCGTGGGTATGTCGGTGGCGGGCCGAGCGGAGGCCGGTGGCGATACGTGCCAGGCCGGGTCTGACGCGCAGACCAAAGCCGGGTATCACGCGCAGATCAAAGCGGAGAACCGTGCGCGTATTATCCGCGCCGCCCGCGACCTCTTCCTCGCCCGGGGATACGACAAGACCTCCCTGGCTCAGATCGCCAAGGAGGCCCGCGTCTCCACCGGCACCCTCTTCAAGCGGTACCCCTCCAAGGCCGCGCTGTTCGCGGCCGTCACCTCCGAACAGTGGCAGCTGGATGTGGAGTACGCCGCACCGCCCCCGCCCGGTGATCCCCGGTACGGTCTGGACCACATCGGCCGTGACTACGCCTGCCTGGTCGCGCGGCCGGGCACGGCGGCGCTGTGCCGCCTCATCATCACCGAGCTGCCCCAGATGCCGGAACTCGCCGACATCGTCGGCACCGGCTTCGCCATCGACCGCGGACCCTTCTTCGACCGGCTCCGCGACTACCTGGACGCCGAGGCACAGGCCGGCACACTCGACTTCCGTTCGGCCGACGGACAGCCACAGTCGGCATCCGAAGTCGCCGAACAGTTCCTCGGCATGATCTGCAGCCAGTTCCTGTGGCCCCAACTCGTACGGACCGACTTCGTCCCGCCCAACCCCACCGACGCCGCGATCGTGGACGAAGCCGTCGCCCTCATGCTCAGCCGCTACAGCACCGGATCCTGACCGTCGGACCACCTGTTCACGCTGCCACAACGCCAAGACGTCATCCCTGCCATGACAGCCGCGGGCAGGGGTGACTCGACCGGCAACGAACACGGGCGAGCACGACCGGTCATTCCAGCGACCAACAGCGGCAGTCGGCCGAGCCGGGTCGGCACTCCGCACCGTCGAGTCCGTCGGCCGCGTGCCCCTCGGGCTCCAGCCTGCCCCGTTACTCCGCGAGCAGTCGGCGCAGCCACTCCATCCGGGCCGTCGGGCAGGCCTGGGAAAAGGTTGCCTGGGGGACGAGGCCGTCAAAGCCGTGGAAGCCGCCGGGCCATACGTGGAGCTCGGCGACTCCGCCGGCCTGCCACAGGCGGGTGGCGTAGGTGACGACCTCGTCGCGGAACGTCTCGGCCGAGCCGACGTCGAGGAAGGCCGGTGGCAGCCCGGACAGATCCTCCACGCGGGCCGGGGCGGCGTACGGGGAGACGTCCGGGCCGCCGCGCCGCTCGCCGAGCAACGCGGTCCACCCGGTCTCGTTGGCCGTGCGGTCCCACACGCCGAGGCCCGCCATCGCGTGGCGTACACCTCGCTGGACTTGACGGTGAAGTTCCTGCGGCGGATCACCGTGGACACGGGCACGGTGCGGGCGATCGGCACGGTTGTCAGCCAGAGTCGTCAAACCGCCCTCGCGCAGGCGCAGTTGTTTGACGGGACGGACCGGCCGCTCGCGCATGCCACCAGTAGCTGCATGCTCTTCCCGGTGCCTTCCTCTCAAGGGTGACCCTCAGCGGCAACCGGTGAATCGAGACTTGCCCCACACGCACCGATGCCTCACCCCTCTTCCGCCTCCTCCCCTCTCACTGTTTGACCTGCGCAGGGTGATCTCTGTGCGGCGATGCCGGACTCCCTCGACCGCGGGGGCGCAGGGTCATGCGCGATGTTCGCCGTTGCCCTGGGGGCGATCTCCTGGACGGCAGCAGTTCGTCGTCGAAGGGGTCTGCCGTTTGACGCCGGACGAACGGTGCGAGTCCCAGCGGGCTTCCGCGGGCCCACTGCGGGACCAGGAGCACGGAGTGCGGGCCCGGGGTGGGCTCATGGCCCGCCGACATCGCCGGCCGGACATCGTCGGCGGTGACGCGGAGCCGACAGGGGTTGTCCGGTGGCCCGTACGCGAGCCGGCTCCGAGCCTTCCGGACAGGTGTGTGTCTACCCTGGCGTCGGGTGCCGGGTCCGGACAGCCGTCCGGGGCCGCCTGGGCGGTCCGGCGGAGCGTCGCAGGACTGTCCACCGCGTGCGAGGTGATCGGCACCGACGTCGTCCGTCGGTGTGGAACGTGCTTCTTGTGGCTCATGTCCTGGGGCAGCCGTTCACGGCGTGTGATCGGTGCGGCGGAGGACCGGGCGCAGGGTTTCGATGACGCCGGGGTCGTCCACTGTGGAGGGGATGGGTTCGTCGTGGCCGTCGGCGATGCCGCGCATCGTCTTGCGCAGGATCTTTCCCGAGCGGGTCTTGGGTAGGGCCGGTACGACCGTGACGTCCTTGAGGGAGGCGACGGCGCCGATGCGCTCGCGGACGAGCTGGACGAGTTCGGCCTCGACCTCGCCCGGTTCTCGGTCGCTGCCTGTCTTGAGGACGACGAAGCCGCGCGGCACCTGTCCCTTGAGGGCGTCGGCGACGCCGATGACGGCGCATTCGGCGACGTCGGGGTGGGTGGCGAGGGCCTCTTCCATGCTGCCGGTGGACAGGCGGTGTCCGGCGACGTTGATGACGTCGTCTGTGCGGCCCATGACGAAGACGTAGCCGTCGTCGTCGATGTGGCCGCTGTCGCCGGTGAGGTAGGAGGCGACGTAGCGGTCGTCGTCGTTCCAGAGGGTGGGCAGTGCGCCGGGTGGCAGGGGGAGCTTGACGACGATCGCGCCGTCGACGCCCGCGGGTACGGGCTCGCCCGAGGGGTCGAGGACACGGACGTCCCAGCCCGGGAGCGGGCGGGTGGGGGAGCCGGGTTTGAGGGGAGCGGTTTCGATTCCGACCGGGTTGGCGACGATGGGCCAGCCGGTTTCGGTCTGCCACCAGTGGTCGATGACCGGGATGCCCAGGAGATCGCTTGCCCAGTGGTAGGTCTAGGGGTCGAGGCGCTCGCCGGCGAGGAAGAGGTGACGCAGGCCGGTCAGGTCGTAACCGGCGGTGAGTGCCCCCTGCGGGTCCTCCTTGCGGATGGCCCGGAAGGCGGTGGGCGCGGTGAACATGGTCTTGGCCCGGTGCTCGGCGGCGACGCGCCAGAACTGGCCGGCGTCCGGTGTGCCGACCGGCTTGCCCTCGGACAGGATGGTCGTGGCGCCGGCCAGCAGGGGCGCGTAGACGATGTACGAGTGCCCGACGACCCAGCCGATGTCGGAGCCGGTGAACATGGTCTCGCCGGGGCCCACGTCGTAGACGGCGCCCATCGACCAGTGGAGGGCGACCGCGTAGCCGCCGCAGTCGCGTACGACTCCCTTGGGTTTTCCGGTCGTTCCGGACGTGTAGAGGATGTAGAGGGGATCGGTGGCGGCGACGGAAACGCAGCCGGCCGGGGACGCGGCGGCGATCAGATCCGCCCAGTCGAGATCATCGGGCCCCAACTCGGCCGGTTCCTGCGGGCGTTGCAGGATCACACTCTTCTGCGGCTTGTGGGCAGCGAGTTCGATCGCCCGGTCGAGCAGGGGCTTGTACGCGATGACCCGCTTGCCCTCGATGCCGCAGGACGCGGAGACCACCACCTGGGCTCGGCGTCGTCGATGCGCAGGGCGAGTTCGCGCGGGGCGAAGCCGCCGCAGACGACCGAGTGGACCGCGCCGATCCGTGCACAGGCCAGTATCGCGACCACGGCTTCGGGGACCATCGGCATGTAGATGACGACACGGTCGCCGTGCCCCACGCCGAGCCCCGCCAGAGCGCGGTGGACCTACAACCGCCACGGTCTGACATCCGAAGCGGTCGACGGCTATGTCCGGGCGTTCTCCCATCCGGGTGCCTTGCGCGCGAGTTTCGACGACTACCGCGCCATGGAGCAGGACGTCGCCCTCGACGATATCGACGCCGCCGAGGGCCGTCGTCTCACGCTGCCGGTACTGGCGCTGTGGGGTTCCGTGGGGCTGCCGTCCCGCCTGCCGACGCTGGAGATCTGGCGCGAGTACGCGGACGACGTCACCGGTGCCGAGATCCCGGAGTGCGGCCATTTCATCCCGGAGGAGCAGCCGACAGCGATGCTGGCGCATCTGCGGCCGTTCCTGGCTTACGGAAGGGCCGTTTAGCCCGGGCCTTTCAGGAAGCCTGCCCGCGGTTCATGATCGGAAATGAGGAAGGTGCCTGCCATCTGGGATGATCTGGCTTGCCGAAGGCCCTGACCGTTCGCCATGGAAGGCACCTGCCGAGTGAGGGCTACCGGGTCGCGTCCGAAGATCATCGTGAGTGCTGACGGGCGTGGCGTGGTCGGTCACGCCGGTGCCCGGCTGCTCGCCGACGTCGCCGAAGTGACCGGCCTGACCGCAGCGTGTGGTGATGCCTTGGCCGGGTTGCGGCAGCGCCGCGGTGTGCATGACCCAGGCCGGGTCGCCATATTCGTTAAGGAATGGCGGTGGTTGGCGACGCCCCGGGACGAGCGGGTCCGCGGGGGCGAGGCCTTGGCCGCCAGGCCCCGGCCGATGGACGCGTACCGCCGGTTCCCCGCCCTCGATCCGCAACTACCGCAGCACCTGATGCCCACCGGCTGGCCCCGTGAACAGACCCGGCGCCTGTTCGAGCACGGCTACGACGGGCTGGGTGAGCGCGCCGAAGAGCGGGTTCGCGAGATCCTCACCGCGGCGGGGCTCGACGTGCCCGCCGGCCTCGGGCACCACACCGTCGCGCAGCTGAGCACAGTCTCATGGCAGGCCGAATGACCCACACGGGCGAGAGACGGCTACCCCGAAGGCGGTGTCCGCGGTGGGGAAGACGTGCCGGGTGGGCACGATGTCCAGGACGGCGGCGCGCTTGACCCGGGCGGGGTGATCGAGGCACATCCGGTGCACGACGCGGGCGCCGCGGTCGTGTCCGACCGCGGCGAAGGTGTCGAAGCCGAAGCTCGCCATCACCGCGACCTGGTCCGCGACCATGGCGCGTTTGCTGTACTCGGTATGGTCGGCGCCGACGACCGGTTTCGCGGAGCCGCCGTAGCCGCGCAGATTCGTCAGCACGACGGTGTGGCGCTGCGCCAGGATGGGGGCGATCTGATGCCACATCACTGAGTCTGCGGATAGCCGTGCAGCAGCAGGGCCGGTGGCCCGGTGCCGGCCGTCCGGTGATACGGATCCCGTCGATGTCCACCTCGATCGGTGCGAACCCCGCGAGCAGCTGTGCCATGTCGCCCACTCCCACCTCGGTCGGGTGCGCCGCGCACGCGGCCTACCCCACGCTCCGCAATTTCACTGCTCTCACGCCGCGGTCGACGTCACGGTTCGCCCCTGCGTGCGACGCCATGACCGACCTGGCACCAGCCCGGGGCGGTGGCGGTGCCCACCGCCAGGCTCCGGTGCCGGGCGAAACGCGGACGCCCCTGCTCCGGCCGGCGCCCTGTCGCCGGTCTTCAGTGCCGAGCAGGGTGAGGGCGCTCTGGATGCCCTGTTCCAGGACGACGTCCGCGAGTTGCTGGTCCACCAGGGCACGGGAGAGTTGCAGCGTCCCCACCATCAAGGCGTAGACGCTGAACGCCTGCACGCGCGCCGACCGCGGGTCGTGCGGCACTACTCGGGCGGCGGCGTCGTCGATGACGGGGAGCACCTCGTCGGTGTACGCGCGTCTGGTCGCGTCCGCGCAGCGGGCGATCTCGTCGAGCAGGGAGGCCGACGGGCAGCCGTGTTCAGGGCTGTCGCGGTGCCGTACCGAGAGATGGGCACGCAGGATCTCCTCGACCCCGCATGGCCGGGCGCCTCCGCCCCCGGCGTCTCGCACTGCTCGCGGAGCTGGTCGGCGACCGCGGAAGCGACCAGGTCGTCCTTGGAGTCGAAATGGGGGTAGAACGCGCCGTTGGTCAGTCCCGTATCCGCCATGAGTGCGGCGGTCCCCGAACCGTCGATGCCGTCGGCCTTGAGCTGGCGGCCGGCTGCCTCGATGATCCGCCGCCGCGTCGCCTGCTTGCGGTCTCGTCCGTATCGCACCCGCACATTCCTGCACTCGTCCGACCGGCGGCTGGTCGCCGCCTCCGAGCACATTGAACGTACGATCATAATTTAATTTCTCCCGACCCATTACCCACGCCCTCTCGAGCTTATGGTAGTATGATCGTAATATAAATGATCGGGGGGCCGACATTGACAGCGACACGGCTGGTGGCCCTCGTGGCGGGTGCGTCCCCGGGCATCAGTGTGCTGCGCCGCATCGTGCCGACCCGGTATCCCGTTCTGGTCGCGAACGCCGGGGGCGACCGCATGCTTCCCACACGAGCATCGTTCGACCTCGCGCATCGCCTGCCGAACGCCTCACTTCGGATCTGCCCCGATGCCGGCCCTGGCGGCGTGTTCCCACACCAGGAGCAATTCGTGCCACATGTTCTGGAGCTTCTTCGATGAGCTCCCAAACCGGAGGTATCAGAAAGATGAGCCTGAAGAAGATGGTTCTTGGTTCCGCGGGCCTCGGGATCGCCGTGATCGGGTTGATCTATCTCCTGGCTCCCCACCTCTTGCTCGACGTCTACGGGGTCGACATCCAGTCGCCATCGGAGGCGAACATTTTCAGGAGCGGTTCTGGGTCACTGTTCGTAGCCGTGGCGATCTTGTTCTGTCTGGGAGCCTCCAGTCCGCGGTACACCAGGACTTCGCTCATCACGCTGTTCACCTTCATGAGCGGCCTGGCTGTGGGCCGCGTGGTCAGCATCGTGGTGGATGGGTGGCCCCATGCGCTGCTGATCGCCGTTCTTGTCGTCGAGGCTTCCTACGCCGGCGCTGCGGCCTATGTGTTGCGGGCGGAGGACTCCTCCCCGCAGTCGAGGGAGACCGCCGCCTGACAGTCAACGCCCCCGTGCGGCAGGGCGCACGACAACAGCTGGCCGGGCATAGATCACCGCTGCGTGGTGCTGAAGCTGACGTCGGGAAGCCGCCGTTCGAGATGGTGGACCATACGGTCGCCTCCACCGTTTCCCTGCTGCGGGAGGTGGCGGATGCCGCCGCCGGCGTGTTGATGAACAGATCGTTCGATCGGGAGTGAGTCCGCCCTTCGCGGGGGTGGCCCGCCCCAGTGGAAAGGAAGCCGTCCATGGACGAGCAGGGTGAGCGCTTCGATGTCGTCGTACTCGGTGCGGGTCCCGGCGGATATGTCGCCGCCATCAGGGCCGCCCAACTGGGCAAGCGCGTCGCGGTCGTCGAGGAGAAGTACTGGGGCGGCGTCTGCCTGAACGTCGGCTGCATCCCCACCAAGGCCCTGCTGCGCAACGCCGAGCTCGCACACATCTTCACGCGCGAGGCGAAGACCTTCGGCATCAAGGTCGACGGTGAGGTCTCCTTCGACTACGGGGAGGCCTTCCGCCGCAGCCGGAAGGTCGCCGACGGCCGGGTCAAGGGCGTCCACTACCTGATGAAGAAAAACAAGATCACGGAAATCAGCGGCCGGGGCACGTTCCTCGACCCGCACACGCTCCAGGTGGCCGACTACGACGGCAACACCCGCACCATCGGCTTCGACCACTGCATCATCGCCGCCGGGGCGACTCCCAGGCTGTTGCCCGGCACCCGCCGTACCTCGCGCGTGGTGACGTTCGAGGAGCAGATCCTGGCTGAGGACCTGCCGCAGTCCATCGTCATCGCGGGCGCCGGGGCCATCGGCGTCGAATTCGCCTACGTCCTGCACAACTACGGCGTGAAGGTCACCGTCGTCGAGTTCCTGGACCGGATCGCCCCGCTGGAGGACGCCGAGGTTTCCGCCGAACTCGCCAAGCAGTACCGGAAGTTGGGCATCGACGTTCTGACCTCGACCCGGGTCGAGTCGATCGACGAGTCGGGCGCACAGGTCCGCGTCACGGTCACCGGCAAGGACGGAGCCCAGCAGGTCCTGGAGGCAGACAAGGTCCTGCAGGCGATCGGCTTCGCGCCGAACGTCACCGGTTACGGTCTGGAGAAAACGGGCGTGCGGGTCACCGAGCGTGGCGCGATCGACGTCGACGGCCGCTGCCGCACGTCGGTCCCGCACATCTACGCCATCGGCGACGTCACCGCAAAGCTGATGCTCGCGCACGCCGCCGAGGCGATGGGCGTCATCGCCGCCGAGACCCTCGCTGACGCGGAGACCATGGAGCTGGACTACGTGATGATCCCGCGGTCCACCTTCTGCCAGCCGCAGATCGCCAGCTTCGGCTACACCGAGGCGCAGGCGAGGGAGAAGGGCTTCGACGTCCAGGTCGCCAAGTTCCCGTTCACCGCGAACGCCAAGGCCCACGGCCTGGGCGACGCGACCGGCTTCGTGAAGCTGATCAGCGACGCCAGGTACGGCGAGCTCCTCGGAGCCCATCTCATCGGCCCCGACGTCACGGAACTCCTGCCCGAGCTGACCCTGGCCCAGCAGTGGGACCTCACGGTCCACGAGGTCGCCCGCAACGTTCACGCCCACCCCACCCTGGGCGAAGCGGTGAAGGAAGCCGTCCACGGCCTCGCTGGCCACATGATCAACATGTAGCAGGGCGCTCGGCGCAGCGGCAACAGGGCCCGTGGCTGCTCGGATCGGTTTCGCGACCTCGAGCGGCCCACGGGCCCTGATCCCCTGTTGGGGAGATCCGAGGTGGGTGGTCCTCGGGGCGTTCGAGAAGCTCAACTCCCATGTGCCGCTTCAGCCATTGCGGCCGGGCCATCGTGGACCTCTTCCGGGCACGGGGCGCAGAGATCGTCGAGCACTGGGATATGGCGCAGGACGTGCCGGAGACCTCCGCCGACGACAACACGATGTCTGAGAGCCGTCGAGGCGCCGCGACCGCCGCACGGCGGTGCGCCGCCCACCCGGGGAAGATGCCTCGCGAGCCTCATCCTGGTCGTGGAGCCTGCTCGGTATGGCCGGGACACCGTTGTTTATCGATCGACACGATGGGGCTGTGACACCTGGTAGTGACGTGGCGCGGCCAGGCGAACGGCTCCGCCCCGCATGGTGCGCACGATGCGGGACGGAAGGGCGTCGACGGCATGGGGCCGCCAGCGGCAGGATCCGCAGCTCAGGCCGCGGGCACCGCGGGTTGGGTGACGAGGGAGGCGTCACCGCCCTGGACGGCGTCTCGGGCACCAGCGGTCGCCTCGTGGGGCACTCCGAGGGGGATTGCGCTGACGTCCGACAGGCGCGCGAACTGCTTCGGGGTGAGCTGGACGTCCAGCGCGCCCAGGTAGTCGTCGAGCTGGGTGAGGCTGCGCGGTCCGATGATCGGCACGAACGAGGTGGACGCCTGGGCGGCACGCTCACGCAGCCAGGCCACCGACACCTGGGCGGGCGTTGCGCCGGTCTCCTCGGCGATGGCCAGGACGGTGTCGACGACGGCGGTCTTCTGGTCGGTGCTCTCGGTGTGCACGAGCGTCTTCAAGTCGCTCAGCCGTCCCTCGGTGCTGCGGCGGTACTTGCCGGTCAGCAGTCCGCCGCCGAGCGGAGACCACAGGGCTGCGCCGAGACCCAAGCTTTCGGCCATCGGCAGCAGTTCGCGGTCGGGAGTCCTCTCGACGAGGCTGTACTCGATCTGGATGCCCGCCACCGGCGCCCAGTTCTTCAGGTCCGCGAGGGTGGCGGCGCGGGAGACGCGCCATGCGGGGAAGTTGGACAGGGCGGCGTGGAGGATCTTGCCGGAGCTGACCAGGTCGTCCAGTCCGCGCAGGATCTCCTCCATGGGGGTGAGGTCGTCGGGGAAGTGGACCCAGTACAGGTCGATGTAGTCGGTGCCGAGGCGCTTCAGGCTGGCCTCCAGCGAAGTGACCATGTTCTTGCGGCTGTTGCCGTCCGGCCGCGCGGATGGCCTTCAGCTGCGCGCGTCGAGCCTGCAGGGAGATTTTCTCGTCGCGATTCTGGGTGCGTTCCTTGAGCCGGGCGAGGTAGTCCTTCGCGGCCCGCTTGCCTTCGGCGTCGCGCGGGAAGAACAGGAATGTCCTGGCGTCTTTCAGGGTGAGCGCGGACTTGACGTACGCCTTGACCGCGACCTTGTTGATCTCCTTGATGCCGCCGCCTCCGCGGGGACCGGTCCCGGCCAGGATGATCCGGCGCACGAGCTCGGGTGCCTGCAGGGCCACCATCTGTGTGACTCCGCCGCCGAGCGAGAACCCGAAGAGGTCGACCTTCTCGAGTCCCATCGCACGGATGAAGGCGACGGCGTCGCGGCCCATCTCCTCGACGTCGGGCGGCACGGATCCTCCGGACCTGCCGACCCCGCGGTTGTCGAACGTGATCACCCGGTGGCGGGCAGCGTGCCGTCGATGATCCTCGGGTCCCAGTCATCAAGGACAGTCATCAGGTGGTGCAGGAACACCACCGGAACACCACCGGTCGGACCGAGCTCGCGGTAGGCGAACGGCACCCCGCCGACATCGATCGTGCGCGTGGGCACGTCGATCCACTTCATGCTCTTTGTCGTCTTCATCTGGCCTCCCCGGATACGGCGCGAGGACCGCGGCTCCGTGCAGTTACATTACGATCGTTCTTCTTACGGTTGTAATAGATACACGCCGGAACGGGGCGACGGCAAGGGCTCTGCACCCACTGAGCCCGGATCCACCGGCTTGATTCAGGAGCGATCGTTCCGGGGTCGTTCGAGTGGTCTGGCGGTTGATCTGTGGTTTGGGCAGGCAGTGTCCGCTGGTCTGCCCAGCTCTTCCCCATGTCCACACGTCTCGGGCCCCTTCGGGCGGGTTGGGCAGGGCGTGTCAGGCGGTCGGTGGCGCGGGTGAGGTTGTGGGCCAGGGCGGCGAGGGTGAGCCAGGCGGCATTCGCCTGGAAGTGCCCGGACGGCGCGTGTGCGAACGTGCTGTTCTTGATGTCCGCGATCCTTACCAACGCCCGGAAGGCCTCTGTCCGTTGCTCCCAGGTGTCCTTCTCCAGTGCGAGGTCGTCGTTGTCACCAACGGCCAACGACAGTTGCGCGAAGGTGTTGTCGACGGAGAACTTGCGGTCGATGAGGATGTCGTACCAGGGCGCCCGTTCGGGATCGCGCGCTGCGGCGACCACAGCGTCGAACCCCGCCAGTTCCGCCCAGGTCGTCAGTGCGACGCAGGCCAGGAACCGCTCCCGGGCCACGGCCGAGTTCCCGCAGGTTAGGACGATGCTGCTGGAGGCTGCGACGGATAGCACCGCGTTCGCGGACTTCCCGCCGGCCCACTGGAAGAAGATCTGGTCGACCAACCCGCTGGAGCGGCTGAGCCGCGAGATCAAACGCAGGGCAGACGTCGTGCAGGTCTTCCCCAACCCTGCGGCCCTGGACCGCCTCGCAGCGGCAGTCCTGGCCGAACTCCACGACGAGTGGCAGGATTTCGACCGCCGCTACCTCTCCGAAGGCTCCATGGCTGAACTCTTCACCGCCACAGCCGCCGAGAGCGACCGGCAGCTTCCCCCGCCAGAACCGAATCAGCTTGGCCAGTGACTACACCACTTCGCGGGGCACGATCGGATCCGGTACAGCACACACTGGCGAAGCGGCCCCTCGGGCACGCTCGGATCCTCGAAGTCGTCGGCCGGATCCCGGGTCATGCCGATCCGACGCATCACTGCCTGGGAACGAAGGTTGTGGACGGTCGTCGACGCCACCACTTCCGGCACCCCGAGGGCCTCGAAGCTGAAAGCCAAGGCGGCCAGGGCGGCCTCGGTGGCGTAACCGTGACCCCACGCCGAACGCATCAACCGCCAACCGATATCCACTCCCGCGAACGGCATGTCCCCGCTCACCTCGTCCAAGCCGGCACGGCCGATGAACTCACCAGTCTCCCGTGATTCGAGCGCCCACCACCCAAAACCTCGCTCGTCAAACTCGGCCTGCATGATTGCCACCGCGGCATCGCTTTGCTCCCGCGTCAGCAGTTCCCCCAGGTGTTCTCGGACTTCAGGATCGGCATTCATAGCCGCCCACGGTTCGAGGTCAGACTCCCGCCACCGGCGGAGCAGAAGACGATCGGTTCGCAGCTCTGGCATGCCACCCAGCCAACCCGATCAAGACCAGGGTGTCGATCAGTTATGTCGAACCCTACGGTGCTCGTCCATGCCAGACCCGCTGCGCAGATCCTCACGGCCTACACCACCCGGCGGGAGACCCGGCATCATCGGCAGCACAGGCTGGGAACGGTCCAGTGCCTGGATCTGAGACTTTTCATCGACGCAGAACACCAACGCCCGCTCGGGCGAATCAAGGTAGAGGCCGATCACGTCGTGGACCTTGTCGACGAAGGACGGGTCGGCCGACAGCTTGAACGTCTCCGAACGGTGCGGCTGCAGGCCGAAAGTGCGCCAGATCCTCGACACATTCGACTGCGACAAGCCCCTCCCTTTGGCCATCGCCCGTGTCGACCAGTGCGTGGCATTCTTCGGTGTCGCTTCCAGTGTCCGCTTGACCACGGCGGCGACCTGTTCGTCGGTGACTGTCCGGGGGCCGCCCGGGCGTGGCATGTCACCCAGCCCCGCGATCCGGTGCTCCACAAACCGCGACCGCCAACGGCCCACCGCATGCGGCGTCGAACCGAGTTGAGCCGCAACGTCCTTGTTCGACGCGCCCGTCGCACAGGCCAGGATGATCCGGCACCGTAGAGCCCACGCCTGCGGCGTCGAACGGCGCCGGCCCCACCCCTCCAGCGCAGCCCGTTCCCCATCCGAAAGGATCAACTCGGCCTTCGGCCGCCCAAGCGGCGCGCGCGGTCTCGTTCCCCATCCCCTGCGGACGGGGCCAGCCCCGTCCGCAGGGGATGGGGGCGGCGCCTTCCGCGTCAGCGGCACCCCCGCCTCCTCCACCGCACTGCCCTCACCGGCGCCGTTCCCGTTGGAGTCAGCGTGTCTACCACTGAGGCGCGGTCAGCCGATCCGGCCAGGCTGCGAAGGAAAGCCCCCACCGATGGCCGGCGGCGATCCGCACGCTGATGATCGGCACCTTCCTCGTCCGCAGTCTCGGCTTCACCTACCCGTTCCGCACGGTCATCCGCACCGGCACGACCGGGTACGTGTACGGCGTGTCCGTGCCGACCGCGAGCGCGGCCGTGTAGGTCCCGGCCACGTCCACCGCCCTCACGCCCGCGTCCAGCCGGACGGTGACGGTCAGGCGCTCGCCTGGGGCGAGCGTGTGGGTGACGGGTATAGCGGAGAGCCAGCGGACGTCGGTTGCCGGGACGCAGGTGTCGAGGCCCGGCAGCTGCTCGACGTTCGCACGGGCGTCGTAGACGCTCGGCGCGCCGCCGACCCGGTAGAACCCGCAGGCGCCGCCGGCCCGGTAGAGGGGCGTGGCGGCGGCGGGCAGGGCCGTCCAGGTGCGGGCGGCCGGGTCGTAGGCGTAGCCGACGCTGGTGACGGCGGAGAGGAGGTCGCTGACCCCGCCGGAGAGGAGGAAGCGGCCGTCGGCGGTGGTGGCGGCCGAGGCCCACAGGTCGGTGGGGAGGTCGGTGATCGGGGTCCAGGCGGCGGTGGCCGGGTCGTACGCGTAGCCGTGCCGCGTGCCCTCGATCGCGGTGATGCCGCCCGCGCAGTACAGGGTGCCCGAGACGGCGCCGCAGCCGAGCCAGGAGACGGCCTCGGGGTAGGGGGTGGCGGCGGTCCAGGTGTCGGTGGCCGGGTCGTAGACCCGCACGGCGGTGGTGCCGCTGCAGTAGCCCGATCCGCAGCCGCCGACCAGGTACCACTTGCCGTCGAGCGTGGCGGAGGCCGTTGCCGCGTACCCGGCGGGCGCCGGGGCGGCGGTGGACCAGGTGTGGTGCTGCGGGTCGTAGACGTCGGTGGTGGGCACGGTGGCACCGTCCGCTGTCCAGCCGCCGGTGACGTACAACTTGCCGTTCAGGAAGGCGGACTGGGGTGCCTCGCGGGGGGTGGCGGGGCCGCCGGGGATCGCCGTCCAGGCGGCGGTGACGGGATCGTAGACGTAGCCGCCGGACAGGACGGAGGTGCCGTCGATGCCGCCGACCGAGTAGACGCGGCCGTCCGGGCCGGTGGCGACGGCGTTGTCCATGACGGGGGTGGGGTAGTCGGTGACGGAGGTCCAGGCCGAGGCGGCGGAGGTCACATCCGTGGCCGTTTCCGTGGCCGTGGATTTCGCCTTCGTCAGCCGGTCGGGGCTGTAGTCACCGGGGACGTACCGCGGGGCCGTGGCGTGGGCTGTCGTCGCCGTCGGGATGTCCCCGGACCGCTCGGTGAGGCTGACGGCGAGCGGGGCCGAGCCGGTGTTGCGCAGGGTGACCTGGGCGGTGGTGGCCTTCCCCTTGCGTACGGTCCTGTCGACCGCCGCCGGGCTGATCGCCAGCCGTCCGGCGCGCAGCACTGCGTCGAGGCGGGTGGCGTGGTTGGTCTTGAAGCTCACTTTCTTCGTCGCCGTGGTGTAGTGCTCGGCGCTCACCGCGACCTGCTGACGGCCCGTCCGCGGCACGAAGCGTACGTACGTACCGTCGCCCGCAGTGGTCGCCGTGGCGCCGGCCTTGCCGCTCACCGTCGCACCGCTCACCTGCCGGCCGGTGTTGCGGTCCGTCACCGCCCCGTACAGCAACGCGCCCGGTACCGGCGCGCAGGTCATGCCGCCGAAGGCGACGTCGTCGACCTGCCAGTAGTAGGCGTTGTCGCCGGTGTAGCGGAACCGCACCCGGACAGCGGACTTCCCGGCCGCGGCCGGGAGGGCGACGCTCTGTGTCCCTGGGCCGGCGGAGACGGTGTCGCGGTGCCAGACCGTGGACCAGGTCGTACCGCCGTCGACGCTGAGGTCGACGTCGGCCTTGGAGGCGTCGGAGAACTTCCTGTAGAAGGTGCCGAAGCGGACCGCGGGCGTGTCCTGGCCGGTCAGATCGAGGACCGGGGAGACGAGGGAGGTGCGCTGCCCGTCGGCGAAGTAGCCGCTGTCGGCGATGGCGAAGCCGCCCGAGCCGCCGGTGAGGTTGCCGCGCTCGCCCGGGTCGTCGAAGCGCCAGGTGTGGCCGCTGCCGGTGACGCTCCAGCCGTCGGGCGCCCCCGTGCCGTCGAAGGTCTCGGTGCCCTCGCTGAACGACTGCCGGTAGCCGGGCGCCACGCAGGCGGCGGCGTCGACCGGGATGTCGAAGTCCTTGCGGCCGGCCTTGGCGCCCACCGTCAGGTCGGCCGTCGTGACCTGGTAGCCGGCGTAGACCGGGTCGACCTGGAGGGTGTAGGTGCTGTTGGCGGGCAATGTGAGGGTGTAGCGGCCGGTCGCCTGGTCGGTGTACGTCCGGGTGGACGGCTCGCCGGTGACCTGGATGCCCGCGGAGAGCGGCCAGCCGTGCCCGGAGCCGTCCCGGATCCGCCCGCTGACGGTGACCAGGGGCTGGGCGGTGAGGGTGAAGTCCCGGGTCGCGCTCGCGCCGTCGCCGACCTCGACGGCGGCCGGCCCGGCGCTGCCGTAGCCGAACTTCGCGGCCGACACGTCGTACGTGCCCGCCGGGAGCGTCATGTCGTACGTGCCGTCGGCGCCGGTCGTCGTGGCGTTCGCGCCGGCTGTGATCCGCACCCCGGAGACCGGGTCGCCGGTGCCGGGGTCGGTGACCTTTCCGGTCAGCGTGCCGTACGGGCCGGTGGTGAAGGCGGCGGTGCCGTTCGGGGTGCCGAGGCCGGTGGGGCCGTCCCAGCCGGGGCCGGCGGTGCACAGGTCGGCGGTGGCGCAGGTGCCGTTGGTGCCGGAGGTCACGTCGTTCAGAGCGCCGTTCGGCGCGTCGTCGCGGTCGCCGGTGTGAGCGTACGGGTAGGCGTTGGGGTAGGTCTTCGCGCCCGGCGTTCCGGCGAGCGCGTAGGTGGCGGCGATGATCGGGGCGGACGCGCTGGTGCCGCCGTAGACGCCCCAGCCGCGGTCCTCGTACGTGTTGTAGACGCTGACCCCGGTCGCCGGGTCGGCGACGGCCGACACGTCCGCGACGGCGCGGGCGTCGCAGCCCCGGTCGGTCTGGAAGGACGGCTTGGGGGAGTAGGCCGAGCAGCCGCTGCCCGCGCCGGTCCACGCGGACTCGGTCCAGCCCCGGGGCGTTCCGCTGTCCCGGCTCAGCGAGGTCCCGCCGACCGCCGTGACGTACGGCAGCGAGGCCGGGTAGCTCACGCCGTAGCCGAGGTCACCGGTGCTGAAGGTGATCGCCACGCCCGGGTGCCTGTAGTAGGCGTCGCCGGGCAGGTCGCCGATCGCGCTCTCGCTCCCGCCCCAGCTGTTGGAGACGTACGTGGCGCCGAGCGCGACCGCCGTGTTCTCCGTCTCGCCGAGGTTGTCGATGGACGGGTCGTCCGCCTCGACCAGCAGGATGTGGCAGAGCGGGCAGGCGGCGCTGACCATGTCGAGGTCGAGGGCTATCTCGCCGGCCCAGCCCGCGTCGGGCTGGGGGTAGTCGGTGCCGCCGCGCTGGTCGGTCTTGCGGAAGCAGCCGCTCGCGGTGGTGCAGGGCGGCAGGCCGAACTGGGAGCGGTAGACGGCCAGGTCGGCCTCGGCGTTCGGGTTGTCGAAGGCGTCGACGATGGCCACCGTGACCCCGGCCCCGGCCGCGTCGGACGGCAGGTCGTAGGCGCTCTGGAGGTCGGCGGGGCCCAACCCGGCGGGGGCCAGCAGGGGTTGGAGGCCTTTGCCGGTCTGCCGGACATCGTCGCGGGCGACCGCGAAGCAGGCCATCTCGTTGGGCTTGTCGGGTCTTGCGCAGAGGGGATGCGTCGGCACGGCCGAGGCCGTCGAGGCGGTGTCGGCGGCGGCCTTGGTGGTGGCGGTGGCGGACTGGGGGAGTGCCCAGACCAGTGTCATCAGGATGCCGAACAGGGCGGTTAACGCCGTCAGCCGGGAATGGAACAGTCCTACCTTGATCATCTGGGTCCTCCCAGACCTTCATGGACAGAAGGGAAACGATCAGCGGGGAGCGTACTTCATGAACATGTCAGATGTGTGAAGTTGTGCGCTCCTGTTTGATCGATTGGTCGGCAGGACGCCTGGGGGCTGCGGCCGGCCCACGGGCTGGCCGCAGCCAGGGTGGGCGACCCCGTTCCGGGTCGGCCCACCCTGGCTTTCGGCCGGTCCTACTTTCTCTTGAGGGTGAAGTTCTTGGTGACAGTGGACTTCTTCTTGATCGTCACCGTCGCGACGGTCGGCTGGAAGCCGTCCTTGGCGACGATGACCTCGAGCGGGTTGTTGCGGACGTCGAGCCACAGCGCGTATCCGCCGTGGGCGTCGGTCGTCAGCGTGTAGCTCGTGGCCCAGGTGTCGATCTGGACGGTGGCCCCGGCGATCGGCGCGGTGCCGCCGTCGGCGGTGACCCCCAGCACCGTCCCGGTGATCTTGCCCCAGGTGCTGGGCGGGGCGACGTGCATCTCGACGGGGAGCCTGGGCACGGAGTACGGAGTGTCGGTGCTGAAGGTCAGCTGGGCGGTGAAGTCTCCCGGCTGGGTCACCTCGGCCACGGAGGCGTCCAGGGTGATCGTCACCTTCGAGCTCTTGCCGGGCTGAAGAGTCAACTGCTGCGCGCTCTCGCTCAACCAGCTGACCTCGCTCGATTCTCCCTGGTCGTAACCCGGCAGCACCTCCACGGTCGTTCCGGGGGTCGCCAGCGCGACGCCGCCACCGACCTTGAAGAAGCCCAGCCCGCCTCCACCGCGGTAGGTGGCGGTGTCGGCGTTGGGGAGGGCGGTCCAGGTGCCGGCCTTCGGGTCGAAGGAGAAGCCCTGGTTGGTGATGCTGTTCCCGGTCACGCCACCCGCGGTGACGAGCAGACCGTTGGCGGAGGTGTACGCGGCGCCCCAGAGAGTGATCGGCAGGTCGGCGACCTGTGACCAGGCGTTGGCGGCGGGGTCGTAGACGTAGGAGTGCTTGACCTCGCTGCTGCCGTTGTACCCGCCGGCGCAGTAGAGCTTGCCGCCGATGCCGGCGCAGGAACTCCAGGAGATCTGCTCCGGGTAGGCGGCCACCGTGGACCAGTTGTCGGCGGCCGCGTCGTAGACGGTGACATCCGTGGAGCCGCAGGAGTCGGCCCCGCAGCCGCCGACCACGTAGAGCTTGCCGTCGAGCACGGCGCTGCCGGAGCCCGCGTAGGGCTTGGGCGAGGCGGCGCCGGTAGTCCAGGTGTCACTTCCCGGGTCGTAGATCTCCAGCTTGGAGTCGGGGTCGCCGCTGGGTCCCCAGCCGCCGACGGCGTAGAACTTGCCGTCGATGAAGCCGTGGGCGGGATCCTCCCGGGTGTCCGCCGCGGCGGCCCGCTTGGTCCAGGTGCCGGCGACCGGATCGAGGACGTACATGTCCTTGGTGTCGGCGCCGCCGTTGAAGCCGAAGGCGGAGTAGACCTTCCCGTCGTTGGTGGCGACGGCGTTGTCCATCAGCTTCACCGGCAGGTCGGCGGCCGCCTGCCAGGCGTCACCGGCGGCTCCCGGGACCACCTTGGCGGTGGTGCCCGCGGCGGACGCGGCAGCCTTGCTCGACAGCGGAGAGTACGTGCCCTTGACCAGCTTCAGCGGGGCGCCGCCCGCGGCCGCCATGGTGAACCCGCCGGGCTGTTCCCCGAGTTTGACGGTGGCGGGTGCCGTGCCGGTGTTCTTGACGGTCAGGGTCTTGGTGGTCTGCTCGCCCCATCCGACCGACGCGGTGATGGAGGTCTTGTCCAGCGTCAACTGCCCGGCGCCGAGGGCGAAGTCCGCGCCGACCGCGCTGTCGGCCTGCACCTTCACCGTCTTGTCGAGCCCGGTGTAGTGGGGCTTCGCCGCGGTGAAGCCGTGGCTGCCGAGGGAGGAGAACAGGGCGTAGACGCCGTCGCCCAGGGCGGGGTCGTCGGGGGTGGCGAGGGTGACGGTGCTCTGCTTGCTGTCGTCCTTGTTCGTCACGGTGGCGCCTACCAGCCCCGTGGAGGTGTTGGCATCGGTCACGGTGCCGGTGAGCAGACCGCCCGGGAGGGACGTGACGTGGCGATCGCCGATGAAAACGTTGTCAACCTTCCACCACCAGCCGAACGAGCCGGTGAAGTGGAAGCGCAGCTGCACCGATGCCTTGCCGGCGTAGTCGGTCAGCGGGAGTTCGACCTTCTGCGCGCCGAAGGTGGTGCCGGTGGCGGACCAGAGTGTGGTCCAGGTGGTGCCGCCGTCGGTGGTCGCGTCGACGTCCGCGCTCTGGCCCCCGATGGCCCAGTAGTCGTTGGCGAAGGCGATCTCGGGTGCGGAGTCGTCGGTGAAGTCGTACACGGGGCTGAGCAGTTGCGAGTCCTGGTGCACCCCGCCGCCGTAGTGGTCGCTGTCGACGATGGCGAACCCGCCGTCGCCGCCGGTGGTGTTGGAGCGTGAGCCCGGGTCGTCGAAGGTCCAGCCGCCGGTCGTCCCGTCGGCGTTGACCACGCTCCAGCCGTGCGGGGCGGAGTCGGTCGAGTCGAACGGCTCGGTGGTGCCTTCGTCCCGTACCGAGTAACCGGCGGGCACGGTGGCCGCCCACGGGTCGACCGGAACCGCGATGTTCAGACTCTGGTCGGAGTCCGCGACGGTGATCTTCTTGGTGGGCGATGTGTAACCGGGATAGGCACTGGCCACGTGCAGGGTGTAGTCGTGGCCCTGGGGCAGCTTCAGGTCGAAGGCGCCGGTGAGCGGGTCGGTCCACACCGGGCCGCCGGGGACGCCGTCCGCGGTGATCTTGGCGTAGAGCGGCCAGCCGTGACCTGAGCCGTCGGTGACCTTGCCGGAGACCGTCCGGCTCGGGACCGGGGTGAGGGCGAAGTTCTTCGTGAGGGCGTCGCCGTCGCCGAGGGACACGCCGGAGGCGGTGCCGGTGGTGTAGCCGTACGCTTCGACAGTGATGTCGTAGCTGCCGACCGGCAGGACGAGCGAGTAGGTCCCGTCGGCGGCGGTGTGCGCGGTGCCGCCGCCCTGGGTGGTGACGGTGGCTCCGGCCACCGGCTTGCCGGTGCTGTCGTCGGTGACGGTGCCGGAGAGCTTCCCGTGCGGGCCGCTGCGGAACGCGGCCAGCCCGTCGGGGGTGCCCAGGCCGGTCGGACCGTCGTAGCCGGCACCGGCGGTGCACAGGTACGCGGGGGTGCAGGTGCCGTTGTCGCCGGTGGTCACGTCATTGAGACCGGTCCCGGAGGCGTATGGGTAGGAGTTGGGGTACGTGCCCGCGACGGGGGTCCCGGCGGCCGCGTACACGCCGGCGATGATCGGTGAGGAGGCGCTGGTCCCGCCGTACACCTGCCAGCCGCCACCGCCGTAGGTCTGGTAGACCGCGACGCCGGTGGCCGGGTCGGCCACGGCGGAGACGTCGGCGACGGTGCGCTTGTCGCATCCGGTGTCCGTCTGGAAGGCCGGCTTGGGCTCGTAGAGGGAGCAGCCGGATCCCGGGCCCAGGCCGTTGCGGTTCCAGACCGACTCGGACCAGCCGCGTGCGGTGCCGGAGTCCCGAACCAGTGAGGTACCGCCGACGGAGGTCACGTAGGGGGAGACGGCGGGGTAGGCCACCCCGTAGTCACTGTCGCCCGAGGAGGCGACCACGGCGACACCGGGGTGGTTGTAATGGGCGTCGTACGTCGTCTCGTCCGGGAGCTCGCCGCTGCCCGGGGTGCTGCTGTAGTTGGTGCCGTAGGAGTTGGAGACGTACTTGGCACCGAGCGCGACGGCCTGGTCGACGGCCGCCCCGAGGTCCTCGAAGCTCGGCTGGTCCGCCTCGACGAGCAGGATGTGCGCGTTCGGCGCGGCGGCGGAGACCATGTCCAGGTCCAGGGAGATCTCGCCGGCCCATCCGGAGTCGGGCGCCGGGTAGTCGGTACCGCCGCGCTGGTCGACCTTGGTGAAGCAGCCGTTGGCAGTGGTGCAGGCGGACAGCCCGTACTGCTCGCGGTAGACAGCCAGGTCGGCCTCGGCGCTGGGATCGTCATAGGCGTCCACGATGGCGATGGTCTGGCCCGCTCCGCCGTCGGCGGGAAGGCTGTAGGCGCTTTGCAGGTCGGCGGCGCCGTAGCCGCTGGGGTCGACGGAGGGGGCCAGCAGCCCCTTGACGGCCTTGGTGTCGGTCCGGCGCAGGGCGAAGCAGGTGGCCTCGCCCTTCTTGGGGGTGGAACAGGAGGGGTCGAGGTCGACTTTCTTCTTGGCCGACGAGGCCGACATGGCGGACGGTGCCGTCGCGTGGGCCGGTAGCTGTATGCCCACGACCGTCATCGCGGCAGCGCTCAGGACGGTCAGAAAGGCGGCGGCTCTACGGCGTAAACCTGAACCGGTTCTTGGCGAGGTGCGCAAAACGTTACTCCCCTTTTTGCCCAGCATGGGTCGACTCGTACGCGGTTCGCGGTCGACGGTGAATGCGGGTCGCCGCATTCACCGCAATCAATTGGCATGCCTCGGGGTGCGAATGGCAATAAAATCCGTGTTACATGTACATGTCGTATGTCCAATGCTGCGCAAAGCGGAAACTCCGGCCCGGGGTCGGGAAATGAATTCCCACGCCAATTCGGCCCGCCGCTCGAAGAAACGCGGGGGCCATTTCTGGAAGGTGATGATTTTCGGTCGGCTGCAGGCGTCCGGGGATCGCTGTGCGCACCCTGCGGAAGGCGCAGGAGTCGGGGGCCGGAACATGAGGTGAAAGCGGAGATCACCGCGCCGGTGACCTGTGATCATCCTCACCTCGGCAGTCGCGCCTGGCAAGATCCCCCGCCTGCGGGCCCGCGCAGTTGCGCACTTGCGTAGCATCGCCGTGAACCTCGTTCCGATCTTCCGAGGAGTCGCTGATGGACGTGTCGGACGTGTCGTCGTTAGACGCGCTGTGGGCAGGCACCGGCCTGGGTGCTCCGGCCCGGGAGGCCCTGGAATTCCTGGTCAGCCATCCGGGCGCGGATGAGGACGCGGTCGCGGCGGGAATCGGACTGCCGGTCGCGGCGGCCCGGACCGTCCTGCGGTCCCTGGAAGCCGAACTCCTCGCCGTACACGTCGGGGAACGGCCCTCGCGCTGGAGCGCCAGCCCGCCCCGCTCCTCGCTGGGTGCCCTTCTGGCCCGTAAACGACAGGAGTTGGCCAGGGCCGAGTTGTACGCGGAACAGCTCCAGGAGGTGTATCGCACAGCCCCGGGCCAGCAGATCGCCTCGGATCTCTTCGAGGTCGTCGAGAGCAACGAACAAGTCGGCGCCCGCTATGCGCACCTTCTGAGAGGCAGTCGGCACGAGGTGCTGCATTTCGCGAAGCCGCCGTATGTGACCTCGCGGATCACGCCCACCGATGCTTCCACCGCTGCGGGCGCCACGGTCCGCCCCGGTGTCCGGCTCCGGTCCGTGTACGACAGCGACGGAATCGCCGACGACGAATGCCTGGAGACGGCCCTCGGGGGCGCCGCCGCGGAAGGGGAGCTGCGGCTCCTGCCCGGACTGCCCATGAAACTGGTCATCTTCGACGGCGTGGCGGCGATCATGCCGCTGCGGAGGGACGATCCCGCGGCGGGCTCGCTCGTCGTCCACTCCTCGACGCTGCTGGAAGTGCTGACCGCCCTCTTCGAGAGCGTGTGGGAGCGCGCGGTGCCCCTCTCGCTGGAAGGCCGGCCCGCCTCGCCCCCGGTGAGTGCCGAAAGACAGGACGGCGCCCTCCACAGTCGGACGCGGGACATCCTTCGCCTGATGTCCGCCGGAATGAAGGACGACGCCATCGCGCGCTCCCTGCGGCTCAGCCGCCGGACCGTACAGACGCATATCAGCGAGCTGGGCAGAAAACTGGGCGCACGGACCCGCTTCCAGATAGCCCTGCTGGCCCAGGAACGCGGCTGGTTGGAGGATCGGGAGGGGTGACCGGCGCTCCCGGTCGGGGTGCGGTGGGCGTCAGGCTGCAGTTTCGACGTTCGATCAGCAGGATCCGAACGCGGGCGGGTGTCAGTCTGTTCGGCTCGGCCGGCTTCTCCCAGGGACGCCGTGGATCGGCGGCCAGCGGGCGGGCGAGCCGGAGCTGGGTGTAGGCGGCGATCACCAGCCAGGTCCACCGGTCTGCCGCCTCCGAGTTGCGGGGTCGGGGCCTGGTCCATCCGAGTGTCTGCTTGAACAGGCGAAACATGTGCTCAAGGAGCAAGCCGCAATGCACACATAGACGACTCCGAGAAGGGGAACTTCCCGGTCGTAGGGGTGGACGGCCTGCTCCAAGTTGCCGCTTTTGTGCGGCAGTCGCGGGAGCGACAGGCCGTTGAGGATGAGGGTGGTGAGTCGGCATGTCGAGGGATGGCGTCGATGAACTCCCCAGGTCCCGGGCTGGGAGACCGTCCCCGAGCTGAACCGGCAGATGGTGGTGCGGCTGCTCGCCGAGTTGGCTGCACGGATGGTGATCGCGGCCGGACCGGGCGGAGGTGATCTGCGTGACGGTGACTGGTCCGTGGGACCGGTTTGACGGCAAGATCCAGTCCTGGCATCTCGACCGCCTCGCGGTCGTCTATGTCCGCCAGTCCGCTCCGCAGCAGGTCCTCGACCATGCGGAATCGACCCGGCTGCAGTACGGACTCACCCAGCGTGCGGTCGACCTGGGCTGGGCGCCGTCCCGGATCCTGGTGATCGACGAGGACCTCGGGCAGTCGGCGTCCGGGGTGGTCGACCGGCCGGGTTTTCAGCGACTGGTCTCCGAGGTCGGCCTGGACCACGTGGGCCTGGTCTTGGGAATCGAGATGTTCCGGCTGGCCCGCAGCGGCCGCGAACGGCACCGACTCCTGGAATTGTGTGCCTTGGCAGGGGCTCTGCTCGCCGACCCGGACGGGGTCGATGGCCCGGCCGAGCACAACGACCGCATGCTCCTGGGGCTGAAGGGGACGATCAGCGAGGCCGAACTGCATCTGATCAAGCAGCGGATGTGGAACGGACGGATGGGCAAGGCCCGCGGCGGCGAGCTCGCCGTGCCCCTGCCAGTGGGCTGTCTCCGGCTTGCCGACGGGCACGTCGCCAAGGATCCCGACGAGCAGGTGCAGGCCGTGGTCCGGCTGGTCTTCGACCTGTTCGACGAACTCGGTCTGATCAACGGAGTGCTGCGGTTCCTGGTGGATCACGGCATCCAGATCGGCGTCCGCGCTCGTGAGGGGCCGGGAAAAGGGCCAGCTGGTGTGGTGCCGGCCCAGCCGGATCGTGATCCAGAACATGCTCCGCCACCCGGCCTATGCCGGGATCTATGTCTATGGCCGCAGCCGCACCGACCCCTGCCGCCGGCTTCCGGGGCGCCGGTGCGCCGGCCGGGTCCGCAAGCCGCGAGAGGACTGGTTCGTGTACTTGCCCGGGACGCTGCCCGCCTATATCGACATGCAACGGCACGAGCGCAATCTGGCCCGGATCGAAGCGAACCGGGCTCGCTCGCTGAGCGTGGGAGTCCTGCGGGATGGGCCCGCACTGCTGGTGGGACTCGTCTACTGCGGCCGCTGCGGGACCCGCATGACCGTGCACTACCAGCGCGGCCAGGGCGGCAAGCTGTGGCCGAAGTACGAAGTGCAATCGCGTCAAGGCCGACTACGGCGGTGAGTTGTGCCAGCAGCTGTCTGGCGGAGTGCACGTCGGCTGTCATGTGCCACGTCTCCGCTTCACCCGCGGCTGCGGATGTCCGCCGGATGGCGGCTCAGTCCGCCGGGCCGCCGACCGGGATGCCGAGCCGGTCGGCGACGGTGGTCAGGGCCGTTCCCAGCGGGAGCGCGACCCGGGTGAGGGCGTGCGGGTCGCCCCGGGTGGGGTCCCGGTTGACGATCAGCACCGGCTTGCCCTCCTGCGACGCCTGACGGACGAAACGCAGCCCGGACATCACCGTCAGCGACGAGCCGAGGACCAGCAGCGAGGCCGCCTCCCGGACCAGGCGCCGGCAGTGCTCGACGCGCTGTGGCGGCACCGCCTCGCCGAAGAACACCACGTCCGGTTTGAGGATGCCCCCGCAGTCGGCGCACGGCACGACGCGGAAGTCGCCGACCTGCGCGTCGGTGAGGTCCGCGTCACCGTCCGGGTTGATCCCGGCGGCCACCGGGTCGAAGTCCGGGTTCTCGGCCTCCAGGCGCCGGGCGAGCTCGCGGCGCGGGCTGAAGGCGCGGCAGGAGAGGCAGACGACCCGGTCCAGGCTGCCGTGGAGCTCCACGACGCCCTCGCTGCCCGCGGCCTGGTGCAGACCGTCGACGTTCTGGGTGATCACACCCGAGACACGGGCGTCCCTGGCGAAGGCGGCCACCGCCAGGTGTCCCGCGTTGGGGCGGGCCCGCCCGAAGGTGCGCCACCCGAGGTGGCTGCGCGCCCAGTACCGGCGGCGCGCGTGGGCGCTCCCGGTGAAGTCCTGGTAGGTCATCGGCGTGTGCCGACTCAGGCTCCCGCCCTCGCCCCGGTAGTCGGGGATGCCCGACTCCGTGGAGATGCCCGCCCCGCTGAGCACCAGCACACCGCCGGCGCCCAGTGCGTCGACGACCGGCTCGAGGTCGGTGGTGCCCGGCGGCAGGTCCGCGGCGGGGGTCCAGCTCAGCGTGGGGCGCATGCGCATGCCGCAAGGGTACGGAATCGGCGGCGGCCCGGGACGGGTGTACGGCCGCCGGGGAACCGGTCCTCGGTCCGCCGCGGGCAAACCGGCGCCCGGCGCACCGGGCGGGCTCGCGGGCGCGCGGGTCCCGGCCGCGGTGAGCGCGAGCGCCGTTGAGGGGCGGTCGGCCGCGGAAGCATGTCCTCAGCACTGCGCGTGAGGAGGCATGTGATGTCCAGCGAGTTCCAGCGGACCAAGCTCCAGGCCATGTTCGAGGCGTTCGACGCGGACGGCAACGGCTATCTGGAGGAGGCGGACTTCGTGGCCCTGGCCGACCGCTGGAGCCGGCTGCCGCGGGTGAGGGAGGGATCGGAACTGGCGGACCGCGTGGACGGCGTGCTGAAGGGCTGGTGGCGGCATCTGTCGGAGACCGTGGACACGGACCGGGACGGCCGGATCGACATGGACGACCTCCTCGCCATGGTGGACCTGCTGCCAACCATCCCCGAAGCCGTCACCGCCGACACCATCTTCGACGCAGTCGACGAGAACGCCGACGGGCGTATCTCGCGCGGCGAGCACCAGCGCCTGGTCGACACCTGGCACAGGCGGCCCGTGGAGACCGGCGGTGTCTTCGACCGGCTCGACCAGGATGCCGACGGCTACCTCAGCCGCCCCGAGTTCGCCGCGCTGTGGACCCAGTTCTGGACCAGCGACGACCCCTGCGAACCCGGCAACCTGATGTGCGGCCCGATCGGCGCCGGGTGAGGCACCGGCACCGCCGGCCGTTCAGAGCCAGCCGCGGCGGGCCGCCTGCCAGGCGAGCTGCATACGGGTCGTGGCCCCGGCGAGGGACATCATCCGCTGGATGTGGCGCTGGATGGTGCGCCGGCTGAGCCCCATCTGACTGGCGATGGCCTTGTCCGCGATGCCCGCGACCAGCAGGGAGAGGATGCGCCGGTCGGTGCCGGACAGCGGGTCGCCCGCCTGTACGGCGGCGGCGTCCGGCATCGAGCCCGCGGCGCTGACGTCGAGGGGGACCGCGGTCTCCCAGTAGCGCTCGAAGAGCGAGGTGAGCGCATCCAGGAGACTGCTCTCGCGGACCAGGGCGGCGGTGGGTTCACCGGGGGAGCCCTGGGGGCCGCCGGGCACCAGCGGGCAGATGGCGATGGCCCGGTCGGCCACGGCCAGCCGCAGCGGCAGATGGGGCACGCTGCGGGCGATCTCCCCGGCCTGCACCCCCTCGATCACGTTGTCCACGGCGTGGTCGTCGTAGAAGAACGCCTGCTCGTAGAGGACGCGGTAGCGCACCCCGCGGGCCAGGGCGTCGTACTCCGCGCGGTTGCTGCCCGACGGCATCGCGACGTACTGGGCCTTGCAGAACCAGAGCATCTCGTGCCTGGCGTTGTCCTGCATCTGCCGGAGATGCTGCCGCAGCGACTCGGCACCCGTGATCACCTCGATCAGCTGGCCCGCGTCCTGGCGGCGCCGGGCGCTGCGGTACAGATCCAGCAGATCGGTGACCGTGCTGCGAGCCTTGTCGAGTTCGTCGGTGCGCCGTTGCAGTTGGGGCAGCAGCGCCACGTCCGGTGGCACGGCGGAGTACTGGGGCGGCACGTGATCGGTGGGGCTGGCGAGACCCTTGCCGGTGAGGCCTGCCAGCACCGCCTCCAGCGTGTCGTGCGGCAGTTCGCTCTGCTCCGCCAGTTCGCGAGCCGAGGCCGTGACCGCTCCGACCAGGAGGCGGTACACCGTCTCCTCCACGGCCGTCAGCCCTGCCGCCTCCAGCATCGGCGATCCCTCTCCGTCCCTCGCGTGGCGGCGGGCGCCCGGGGCGGGGGCCCCCGCGGGCCCCGCGTACCCCGGCCCGGGCGCACCCGGTGAGGGGCGCGGGGGGGCGCCCCCGGGGGGGTTGGGGCGGGGGCTCGGCGTCCGGGCCCG
>NZ_JBIBKW010000023.1:144815-159922 GCF_042959465.1 Streptomyces sp. NPDC007901
CCGGCCCGCCCCCCCCCCCCCCCCCCCCGGCGGCCCCCCCCCCCCCCCCGGGGGGGGGGGGGCCCGGGGGGGGGGGGCCCCCGGGCCCCCCGCCGCTTCCCGTTCCGCTGCCTCACCGGGTCAGTGCCGCGTGGCGGAGCCCCGGTGGAGGTAGGCGCGGTCGATCGTCTGCCGGACGCTGTGCCCGGCGTCGTCCGCCGCTGTGACCCGCAGTGTGACACAGGCGTCGCCGCGCACCCGGGACGGCCGTTCGACGGTCGCGGTGAAATGTCCGCCCGTTCCCTTTCCGGGAGTTGCGGAGGTCCGCGCCGTCACCCAGGTCCTGCCGTCGTCGTAGGACGTCTGCACCGTGAGCCTCGTGCCGTGCGGGGCCGGCAGGCCGTCGGGCATGCGGACGTCGAACCCCAGCGTGTGGGTGCGCTGCGGGCCGACGGCGTTCTCCGCGTCGACGGGAACCGAGTAGTCGACCTGGAGCAGCGGAAGCAGCGCGGGGCTCGTGGTGGTGTCCGAGCCGAAGGACCACGAGGTCTCGGTTCGCGTGCCGAAGCGCCAGTCGTCCGAGTCGCGTCCCGTCGTCAGATCCAGCCGGTAGCCGGCCCGCCCCGCCGGCACCTCGAAGGTGCCCCACGCGCCGGTGTCGGAATGGGCGACCGGCTGTCCGTCCCGGTACAGGTCGGCGACCGCGGTGTCGCCCGTGCCGGACGCGCGGGTGCCGACGCCGCCGAGGCTGTCGCTCTCCGCGAAGGACCAGTGTCCGGCGGCGTCCGTGAAGTCGGGGACGTAGAGGGAGAGAGTGTCGCCGTACCTGGTGGAGGCGGGCCAGCCGGCCACGCCGTGCGGGACGGACGGGCGCACCGGAGCGCTGAACCACCGCTCCGTGGACTGCTGTCCGGCCCGGTAGGTGTGGGTCGCGTCCCGCATGCCGACCTGGAGCGGGAAGTCCTGGTCCAGGATGGTGTCGTGATGGACGACGTGGTTCCAGAGAGTGTCGCCGGCCGTCACGTACTCCACGCGCTCCCGGTCCACCGGCACGTTGCGTGTGTACTGGTTCCAGGCGGTGTCCTGGTAGGGCCGCCAGGCGAAACGCTGTTCACTGGCCCAGTCGGAGGCGCCGGTGCGGGCGTAGGTGGCGTGGACGACCGCGCTCTCGTGTCCGGAGACGGTGTGCACGAGGTGCTGCGGCACGCGCTGACGGGACACCTGCATGACGTCGTAGAGGTAGGGGCTGCGCACCGTGCCGGTGAACCGTATCCGGGTGGCGGTCCGCGCGCTCCGCGTCAGGATCGCGGTGCCGTCCGCGTTGCCCGCGCGCATGACGGGAAGGGCGAGGCGTGTTCCGCTCGGGCTCCAGCGTGTCCACGGATAGAAGTCCTCCGGCATGACGAGCATCAGAGCCTTGGCGCCGGCGTCGGCGGCGGCCCGCGCGAGGGCGGTGTCGTCACCGAAGTCGTAGCGGATCACGGCCAGTCGGCCGCGCACGTGGGCGGCCTTGAGGTCGGCGGCGGTGCCCGTGCCGGCGTCCACGGCGGTCAGCCGGACACCCTTGTCGTCGAACACCGGTGACGTCGGCAGGTAGTAGGGAGTGAAGGACCGCGGACTTCCCTGTGCCGTGGCGGTCAGTTGCGGGGCCGTCAGCTGCCAGCGGGAGGCGAACTCGAAGGTGCCGTCCGTGACCTGCGCGGTGGGACTGACGTAGATCCGCTTGGCGATGTCGAAATACATGACGCCCTGGACCAGACCGTTCCCGTCGATCCGACGGTACGTCTGATAGCTGAGCGCGCTGTGCTGTTCGGACGGGCGCGGGGTGCGGATCTTCACTTCCGTCACCTTCGATGCGTCGAGGGTGACGGCCGAGTCCTTGGTGACCCGCACCTGCGGGTCGATCACCTCGCGCAGTTCCTGGCCGTCGGCCGCGTTGTCCAGGGTGCCGAAGCTGACCTGGTAGGTGCCCTCTTCGACGACGGCGACGGCCGGGTCCAGGCTGGTGTACTGGGCGAAGCCGTCGGCTCCCCAGATCGTCGGGGCGGCCTGCGGTATCACCTTGCCGTCGCGGTCCTTGGCGATCACGGTGAGCCGGTGCAGAGGCGCGTGCACGACAAGGGAGAGTGTGGTGTGGGCGAGCGTGGTGCCGTCCGGTCCGGTCGCGGTGGCGTAGCCGTAGTAGGTGCCGCGCGCGGCGTTCGCGCCGTCCGCGAGGACCGGGACGTCCGCCGAGGCCCCGGGGGCGAGAGGGACGGTGTGGGAGCCCAGGGTGATCACGCCGTCGGCGAGGGCGACACCGTTGTCGCGGGTCAGCGAGGCCGACAGCTTGAGGTCGAGAGCGTGGTCGCTTTCGTTGGTGTAGTGGAGGGTCGCCACCTGCCGCGGTCCGCCCGCGTCGGCGGTCTGCAGCGCGGGCAGGGTGACGGAGCCGGTGGCCGTCAGAGCCCCCATGGCCGCGCCGATGTCGATGCGCCCGCCGCCCTGTTCGGTCACCTTGGTGCCGGACACGAGGTGGGCGGTGCTGATGAGCGCGTCCTTCAACTGCGGCCCGCTCCACTCGGGGTGCCGCTGGGCGAGGAGGGCGGCGGCCCCGGCGACGTGCGGTGTGGCCATCGACGTCCCGGACGCGGCCGTGTAGTAGGTGTCCACCGGGGTGCCCATGGCCGTTCCCGAGGCGCGGGCTGCGACGATTCCGACGCCGGGCGCGGTCACGTCGGGCTTCACGGCCTTGTCGCCCAGGCGCGGGCCGCGGCTGGAGAAGGGCGCCAGGGAATCGTCCCGGTCCACGGCACCTACGGTGAGCGCGGCGTCGGCCGCACCGGGCGAACCGATGGTCGACGCGCCCTGGTCACCGGCGTTGCCCGCGGCGACCACGAACAGCGTCTGCCCGGAGGCGGACAGGGTGTCGACGGCCTGGCTCATGGGATCGGTGCCGTCCGTGGGCGCGTCCGAACCCAGGCTCATGTTGACGACCTTGGCGTGCTCTGCAGTCGCCCACTCCATGCCGTCGATGACCTGCGACTCAGAGCCGTACCCGTCGTCGCCCAGCACCTTGCCGATCAGCAGGTCCGCCCGCGGCGCGACCCCGCGCCGGGTACCGGAGGACGCCGCTCCGCTGCCACCGACGATCGACGCGACATGCGTGCCGTGCCCGAAGTGATCGGTCACGCTGCCGCTGTCCGAGAAGTCCCTGGACTCGGCGATCCGGCCGGCCAGGTCCGGGTGGCCGGCGTCCACTCCGGTGTCCAGGACGGCCACCTTGACGCCCTGCCCCTCGAAACCGGCCTTCCAGGCGGCGGGCGCGCCGATCTGCGCCGTGCTGCGGTCCAGCGCCGGTGCCACCCTGCCGTCGAGCCACACCCGGGGGGTCTGCGCGAGCCGGGCCCTGTCCGCGGGGCGCAGAGTCTTCCAGAACGCGCCGAGGTCGTCGTCGTCCACCCGCAGGGCTGTCGCGCCGATGCTCTCCAGCCGGCGCTCTGGCACGGACGCCGTGTTGAACGCGGTGAGCCGGTCCGCGGTCGCCGCCGCTGCCTTGCGGCTCGCCGCCCTTCCGGCCGCCGCGCCGCCCGGCTCGGGGGACACGATCAGCGGGAGCGCCGAGGTGCCGGCCTCGTCGTAGCCCTGGGCGATGAGGGCGGTGACGTCGAACAGGCGCCGGTCCAGCGTCCCGGCGGCGACCAACTCCGCGGCGTCGGACGGGAGTACGGTCATGGTGCCGTCGTCCTGCTCGTACGTGCGGAAGACGATGCCGCGGCGGCCCGGACCGGGTACCACCGAGGCGGTGCGCCGGCCGTCGCTGCCGGGTGTCACCGTCACCCGGTCACCGGTCACCAGCCTTACGGTGGACGCCGGCCCGGCGGCACCCTTGGCCTCGGCCGTGCCGGGGGAGGACACCCGCCCGGAGGCCGACGACAGGCCTCCCGTGGTCAGCACCAGTGTCGTCGATATCGCCGCCGTCAGACGGATCCATGCCATCAGCCACACACCTTTCGTGCAACGCCTGATCACGCGCTGTCCGAAAGAATCTGCCGAGCGGATGAGCATGTCACGACCCCACGATGTCGCGACTGCGACATGTCCCAACTGCGCCACCCGGGCCGGCCGGCGAAGGCCGCGGCCGCCGCTGCGAGGGGCCGGCGTCCCGCAACGCGGCTCGGGCCCTGGCGCGCAGCCAGGCGTGGTGTCCGCCCCGCGTCCGGGGAGGTGTCCCGTACGACGGTCGCCAACTCGGCGCTACGCGGCAATTGTCAAGAGTTGTGGATCGCGTGTGATGCCACTCAGAAGATCGCAGTCCTCGCCTCCAGTTCTGGTCTGAGCCAGCCCCAGTCGGCCAGGCATCGTTGCAGCGCATCGTGGTGCCGGTCCGCCTGGCCAGTGTGAGCTGAGATGCGCTACAAACGGCCCATGAAGTTGATCACGGAGCAGTTCGACGCGCACGAGTGGCCCGACGAGCAGTTGGAAGAGCTGTTCAGCGAGGGATTCCCGGAGTTCATCACCGCTGACCGGCTGGCCAAGCAGTACATAGGCCGGGTCCGGGAGTGGTTCACCGAGCTCAACCTCATGCTGGTCGACGAGCGCGGCGTGCCGGTCGCCGCCGGCTGGGGGATACCGATCCGCTGGGACGGGAGAGCGGAGACGCTGCCCTCGGGCTACACGGACGCCACCATTCGCGCCGTTGAGAACCGCGAACAGGGCATCGAGCCCGACACCCTGGTGATCTGCGGCGCCGTGGTCACACCCTCCCTCAAGGGCCGCGGCCTGGCCGGGGAGACGCTCACTGCGCTGCGGCGACTCGCCGTGGAGCGGAGTTGGCCGCGGGTGATCGCACCGGTCCGCCCAACCTTGAAGTCGCAGTACCCGCTGGCACCTATCGAGTCGTTCATGGGATGGACCCGCCCGGACGGCACATCGCTGGACCCGTGGATCCGTACCCACCAACGTCTCGGCGCGCGCATCATCGCCGCCGCCCCGGCCTCGCAGACGATGACCGGCACGGTCTCCGAGTGGGAGCAGTGGACGGGAATGGCCTTCCCGGAGCCGGGCGACTACGTCATCCCCCAGGGGCTCAGCCTGCTCCACGTCGACAAGGACAGCGATCAGGGCATCTATGTGGAGCCCAACGTGTGGATGCAGCACATGTGACGGACAGTCACGTGTGACTGGCTCGTAGTCGCCCACTTCACGTCGCTTGTGCAGGCGACGATCTGGTTCGGGGAGCCGGAGAAGGAATGGGTTCTCGCGGCCGTCGACGCAACGCAGATAACCTGCGCGAATGAAGCGGATTCAGCGGGCCGCTGGCGCGGTTGTCGGCTCAGCGGTGGGTGACGCTCTGGGCGGCCCCTTCGAGTTCGGTCCCCAGGGCGCATTTTCCGCGCGGTTTCCCGCGCCTGGTGCCGGTGGCGAGATGTGCGGAGGTGGTGGCTGGGACCCCGGCGAGGCCACTGACGACACGCAGATGGCCGTCCTGGTTGCGGAGTCGCTGCTGGAGCGGGGCGGGCTGGATCTGTCGGACATCTTCGCCCGCTTCCAGCGGTGGGCAGCATCAGAGCCGAAGGACATCGGCTTGCAGACCGAAGACGTCCTGACCAACGGCATGCCCTGGGACCTCGCCGCCGCGATCCACTTCCAGGTCAACCAACGAGCAGCGGGAAACGGCTCCTTGATGCGGGCGTCGACCTCCGCAGTCCACTTCGCGGCCGCCGGCCAAGAAGCCACCATGGACGCGGCCCGCCGTATCGCTGCCCTCACCCATGGGGATCGCGCGGCATGGGAAGGCACCGCGATCTTCCACGAGCTCATCCGTGTCACGTTCGAGGACATTGACCCCCTCGCCGCGCTCCCGGACGTGCTGGCTCTTGTCCACTCCGACCACCGCGGCCGCTACGACACCGTCCTCGCGCCCGACTGGCACCCCGATCAGGCGACCGAGTTCAACGGTGCCGTCTGGCCCTGTCTGGGCTCCGCCGTCTGGGCCCTGCGCACCACCGATAGCTTCGAGGACGCGATACGCGCGGCGATCGACCTGGGCGGCGACACGGACACCGTCGCCGCGGTGACCGGAGGCCTCGCGGGGGCGTATTACGGGCTGGACGTGATCCCCGCCCACTGGACCAAGCCGCTCCATGTCCCCCTCCCAGGATTCGACGGACGAGTGCTGTACCTGCCCGACCTGCTCCACCTTGCACACCGCCTCGGAGAGGGGCTGTCGATGAGACGGGTGTGATGGCCCGCGTAAATCCCGGCGGAGCCGTCGTCTCGCATCAGACGATGGCTGATCCAGGTCCCCTGGAGCCTGATCACCCCTGCGGGGTGGGTCGGGGCGTCGGCAGCCCCAGCAGAACCGGGCCGCCGGGCGCTGCCGCGTCGAGTTGGCCGATCTTGGCTTCGGCCCCGGCGAGGCTGACGCGGAGCCCTTCGATCTCGCCGAGCCAGCCTTCCCGGTCGGCCTCAGCGATCCGGTCGAGTGGGTTGTCGCGGATCTCCACGAGCCGACCGCGCTGGGCAGGGTCGGGGCGCAGGAGGGAGCAGCGCGCGCAGGCTTCTCTGAACTTGGCTGCATGGGCATCTGGTTGGTCGTGGCTGGCGGTTGACGTCTTGCGAGGACCGCATCGGCGGCCGGTGTCAGCCAACTCCACCCTTGATCGGCGCAACCGGGAATGACTAGGTTTGCTGCCGACAACGGACGAACAAGCAGGTGGGGAGTATGACGGCATTGGACGAGCTGGTGCAGTTGTTCGGCCCGCCGCCAGCCCGAGAGCTGTCCCCCGACGCCTGGACCGAGGTCGAGGGCTACGTCGGTTCGGCGCTGCCCGGCGACTTCAAGAAGTTCCTTGACGCCTATGGCACCGGGGTGATCTGCGAAGAGCTGGTGGTCTTCCACCCCCGAGGGTCCAGTCCGCTGCTCGCGCGGATGCAGCGGATCAGCGAGTCGTTCGGGCAGTCGTGGCGACGCGACCCGGCCGAGTACCCCTTCCGGTTCCACCCCGAGCCGGGCGGGCTCATCTCCTGGGGATACGACTACTCCGGCGATGAGCACTTCTTCTGGCCGTGCGACCCGGACCCGGACCGTTGGAAGGTGGTCACCAACATCAACGGGACGGACCCCCAAGTCTTCGACGGATCGTTCACCCAGTTTGTGCTTTCCTTCGTCCAGCAACTGCGCGATGTGGAACCGCACCATGGAATCGACCCGGCTGCCTTGGAGTTCCTTGAGCCGGAAGACCTGAACGAGCTGGCAGAACGTGGAGAGATTGGTCCGGTCAAGCCAAGCTTCGAACCGTTCTGATCCGGCTTGCGGCATCGGCATCCATCGCTCGGAATCGAGTGTCGAGACATGTCAGCGTTGGCTCCGCTGCATCGGCGTCGGTAGATCAACTACAGCGCTCGCGGCGGTTCTGGCCACCTGGCCGAGCTTGTCTTCGGCGTCGGCCAGACTGACACGGAGCCCTTCGGCTTCTCCGAGCCAGCCCTCGCGTTGGGCCTCGTCGATCCGGGCGATCAGGTTGCCGCGGATGTCGGTCAGCCGTGACCGTTGGGCTGGATCAGGCCGGAAGAGCGAGCATCTGACACAAGCGTGCTCATGGATACAGGGGGTTGCAACTGCTGCGTGGTTCATCATCGAATTTCAGTCTTTCTCAATTGCTATCTTGGTCGTGTGAAGCTTTCCGAGTGGGCGTCGCGCAACGGCGTGCACTACCAGACCGCGTGGGCGTGGGCGAAAGAGGGCCGTATGCCGGTCCCGGTGCGCCAGACACCGTCCGGTACATGGCTGGTGGACGAGCCCACTCCGCAGATGTCGGGCCGTGTCGTGGCGTACTGCCGGGTCTCGTCGACGGACCAGAAGCCGGACCTTGATCGGCAGGTAGCGCGTGTGGTCCAGGGGGCCACTGGTCTCGGCCTGCCGGTCGCGGAGGTGGTGACCGAGGTCGGTTCAGGTCTCAACGGGCGACGCCGCAAGCTGCACCGGCTCCTGTCCGACCCCCAGGCGGCGGTGATTGTGGTGGAGCATCGTGACCGGCTGGCCCGGTTCGGTGTCGAGCATCTCGAAGCCGTCCTGGCCGCGTCCGGGCGGCGCCTGGTCGTCCTCGATGCGGAGGAGACGACCGACGATCTGGTGCGGGACATCACCGAGGTGCTGACCGCGATGTGCGCGCGCCTGTACGGGCGGCGGGCGGCGAAGAACCGGGCCGCCCGTGCGGTCGCGGTAGCGACCGGCGAGGCCGCCGAATGAAGAGGTTCCAGCCGCAGCCCGGGTTCGTGGTGCAGGCGTACCGGTTCGCGCTCTACCCGACCGCCGCCCAGGAAGCCGCGTTGCGCTCGCACTGCGGTGCCGCGCGTGCCGCGTACAACTGGGCTGTCGCCTGGGTGACCGCCTCGTGGTGGCAGCGCCGTGCGGAGGAGTCGTACGGCATCTTGGAAGATGCGCGGACGCAGTGGCGGCCCTGGTCGCTGCCCTCGCTGCGGAAGGCGTTCAACGAGGCCAAGAAGACCGACCCGAGGTTCTCCGGCTGGTGGGAGGAGAACTCCAAGGAGGCGTACTCCACCGGCCTGGCCAACGCGTCGGCCGCGTTCGACAACTACACCAAGTCGAAGAACGGCAAGCGCAAGGGCCGCAGGATGGGCACGCCCCGGTTCAAGCCGAAGCGGAAAGCACGCCTCGCCTGCCGGTTCACCACCGGCACCATCCGCGTCAACGCTGACGGCCGGCACGTCACGCTGCCCCGGCTCGGCACACTGCGCACCCAGGAGCCCACCGGCAGCCTCCTCACCCGCGTACAGGCCGGGACCGCGCGCATCCTGTCGGCGACCGTCCGGCACGAACGCGGACGCTGGTTGGCCTCGTTCCAGGTGGAGGTCAAGCGTGACCTGGTGAAGGTCACGCGGCCCGATTCGGCGGTGGGCATCGACCTCGGCGTGAAGACGCTCGCGGTCATGGCCGACAGTGCGGGCGAGATCCGCGAGTTCCCCAACCCGAGTCATCTGGATGCCGCGCTGAAGCAGCTGCGCCGCGCCTCCCGCACCGTCTCCCGGCGCCAGGGCCCGGACCGCAGGAGAGGACAGAAGGCGTCGAAACGCTGGGAGAAGGCCAACGCCGCCCGCAACCGCGTGTATCACCGTGTCGCGAACCTCCGCGAGGATGCCCTCCACAAGCTCACCACCGCCGTCACGGCCGAGTACGGCACCGTGGTGGTGGAAGACCTCAACGTCGCCGGGATGCTCCGCAACCGGCGCCTCGCCCGGCGTATCGCCGATGCCGGATTCGGCGAGATCCGCCGCCAGCTGACGTACAAGACCCAGCGCAACGGCTGCCGCATCGTGGCCGCGAACCGCTGGTACCCCTCCTCCAAGACCTGTTCCGGGTGCGGCGCGGTGAAAGCCAAGCTGCCGCTGCACGTCCGGACATTCGAATGCGACGCCTGCGGCCTGGTCATCGACCGGGACGCCAACGCCGCACTCAACCTCGCCGCCCTCGCGGCAGCCGCAGTAACGGGTACCGGAGTGGCCGGAGACCCGGACGTCGTCAAGGCGTCGAAGCCTCGTGGAGCCGACCAGAAGACCCGCACCACCCGCCCCCGCCGCAAGACGGGGACGGGGCGGGCAGGTGGCGCAACCGTGCCGCACCAGCGGCAGACAGAAACGAGAGACCGTACTCAAGCCGAAGCCCTCACGCCTTGGTGACGAGACGGACCTTCCGGGCCGAGATGCCCGGAATGCTGAGAGTCCTCGAGGCTCAAAGCAACGGATCCGAAGGCGCGTGCGCAGGTGCCGATGGACACCTTCCGCTTCTCGAAGTGGGCGAGGAAGGAGTCCCGGCCTGATCTGGTGCGCGCCGCGACGCCAGTTGCTGACGACTGGCACGACCACCACCGACGAAGGGAAGCGACCTGGTGACGAACACGACGATCGGCAGCGCGCGCGAACCCGAGGCCGTTCAACTGCCGGTGTACAAGCGCCGGGAGATCCCTGAAGACCTGCAACACCTGTGTATGACAACGGAGTTGAAGGCTCAGAGGCTGAAGCCAGCCCCGGGGCAGGAGCCGGTAGCGATGCTGCGGGTGTACCGGAGTGGACAGGGGTAGGGGGATTTCCCTCTGTACGACCCCGACCGCGCCGCGAAGATGAAGCCCTTGTCGGCGAAGCAGAAGTCGGCGATGACGGCACGCCGGACGTGCCCGGAATGCAAGGAAGTCGGCAGCGAGGTCGTCCAGACGAGGTGCGCGGCGTGTTGGAAACGGCAGCGCCAGGCGCAGATCGTTCTCCGCGCCCGCACCTGCGTGAACTGCTATCGGATCGCTCAGGCAGTGCACCCGGGGGAGCGGGCCGGGCGCTGCGTGCCGTGCTGGCTGTGGCGGCGGATCCGGGAGCAGACCGCGAAGGAGCGGCCGGCGGTGTGGGCGCGGACATGCCCGGGCCGGGGCTGTCGGGTGGTGACGTCCACCGACGAGGAGATCGAATCAGGGTGTGCGGCGGGAACGTGGCGGGGGCCGCGCTGGTGCCCGCCCTGCGCGGAGAAGGATGAGCGCGAGCGCGCTGAGCAACTGCTCGCGGGCGAGAAGGCCCGGGAGCAAGCCGCGGATGCACGGCGCAGTGAGGAACTCAGTCTGGTCGCGTGGGCGCGGGAGGTCCTGGGGGACCCGAATTCGGTCGTGCTGGATACCGAGACGACGGGCCGGCAGAAGACCGCACGGATTGTCGAGATCAGTGTGCAGGCGGTGTCCGGGGAAGTGCTGCTGGACACGCTCGTGGACCCAGGCGAGCCGATCCCTGTGGAGGCGACGGCGATTGTCGGCATCACCTCAGCCATGGTCCCCGAGGCCGGTGTGCCGGCGTTCACGGGTGTGGTCGACCGCCTGGCCGCCGTGCTGGCCGGCAAACGGGTCGTGCTCTACAACAAGGCCTTCGACGTGGGACGGCTGCGGTACGAGCTGACGCGGTACTACGCCGAGCGCGTGGCCGGGAAGGACGCGCCGACGATCATGGAAACGGGCGACGTGGCGCCGGGGGCGCTGCAGGAGCCGGCCGATGCGACGGCGCAGGCGGCGGTATGGATCGAGAACGTTCGGTTCGAAGACGCGATGGATCCCTATTCCGTATGGGTGGGGGACTGGTCGGACTACTGGGACGACTGCCAGTGGCAACCGCTTCCGGAAGGTGACCATCGGGCACTGGGGGACTGCTGCGCAGTCGTCAAAGCGCTGAGGCGGATGGCAAAAGGCCGTGGGTTCGAGTCCCCCGAAGGCGACTTGTAGCCGAACTCGCAGATGGTGCGCCCGGAACGGTACCGGAGTGGGCTCGGATTCGTCTGAGCTCGCCGAACCGAGGCGCACCTCTGTCGGCGCTGCCGGAACCGCGACCGAGCTGGCGGCATCGGGCTGGGGCGTGGCTGACCGGGGACGAGGACCGCCGAAATCAGGGGCTGTGCGCGTACCGCGCCGTATAGCCTCGTTGTCCGCCGATCATGCGGCGGCCCCGATACAGGGAGGCAGGCATGGCCGACGACAGCCTGACGACATGGGATGAGCTGCTGGCCGGACCGTTCAACATCCACATGGTCACGACCCACAACAGCGTCGTCCTCGCCGCGATGCGGGACACGTTGGATCTGACCGACGAGGCGATCTACCGGGAGATGCGCGCCGATTACTTCCGGCTCACCCGGAACCTCGACGAGTTGGGCATCGCCTACCACGGCCTCGCCAAGGCGCTGGTACCGGATCACCGCCGCAGGGAGATCGCTCTCCTCTTCGACTCCGATGTGGCTTCCCTGAGCTCTGGCGGCTTCTACGGCATACACGTGGCGGAGGCGTGGATAGCAGGCCTGCCGCGACCGCGGAAGGGAGTCCCGGTCAACTCGATCCTGCGCGGCGACATCCTCTACGACTCCGCCGACGGGGTGCAGGCGGCCATGGACCAGAGCGTCGTCTACCAGCAGCCGTTCACAGTCATCCACCCCTCGCAGGTGTACTGCGTATATGTCACGAACCTGTCGAAAGAGCAGGCCAACACGCTCACCGCCAGCGCTGCAGAGCACCCCGCCTACATCGGGTACGCCGACTGCACCGATCGCAGCGCCTTCAAGGAGCTCCTGGGCCTGTCCCTGATGAACTCTGGCCTTCGCGTGGGCGACATGATCCTGGAAGGCGTGGCCGAAAATGGTGCCGCGCCAAACGGCGCGGGGCTGCCGTTTGAAGCACTCGGGTTCACGCCCGCAGCAGTGATCGACACGCAGTTCCTGCCGTTCCTCGGCTACCGCATCAACAGCCACCTCACCGGTATGAACCGCGAGGACAACGACTTGGCGCTCGCCATGCTCAGCCCTGACGCCGCGTTCCTGGAGTCACCCGACATCTGGATGACCCCCGGCCGGTACGGGTACCTCCAGGACGGCAGGCACCGGGACTCCATGGAGCAGGCTGGCCTCCTCCACTTGAGTCAGCCCGAATTGGAGGCCGCGGTCACCAAGCTGGTGGCGCAGGGGCACCTGTACAACCTGCGCCTTAACGAGTACGGCGACCTGCTTTACACGGCGCTGGTCGACATCGAGGCGGAAGGCCGGTACCGGACCTTCACGATCGGACTCCGGTTCAATCCGCGGGACAAGCGCGTCGAGCTGATGACCTTCTTCTGACCCCGTCCTGGACAGGCTCGCTGCGGTCGGGGGTGACTGTCCGGGCTCTGGTCTCGGTACGGGTCTCGTGCGGTCCGCTCTCTCACCCATCCCGGCCGGGTCGCTTTCCGGCCGGAGAATGTCCTCGCGCGGATCGAGCGCGAATCCAGCCGCGTACGGCGCGCAGCCCGCACCCTGCGGCTCCGGCTGCGCCGTCAGCGCAGCAGGGCGTTGTCCTGGTCCTGGTGCGTGCGCGTCGTCCGGCTCCTGGTGAAGGCCGGTGCGTGGGGCTGGCAGTGGCGAGGACGATGGTGTTCGTCGTGGCAACCGCCGAGCTCGTCCTCGGGCGCGTGGCCGAAGCGATGGAACTGTACGTCGTCGCAATCGCGGCCTGGGCGGGCGTGGCCGCAACGCAGTTGTTCTCGCCAGATCCCAAAGGGCCGAAGGGGAGCCTTTGTCCTGCCGGAACGCCCGCTCATCGTTGCCGAGTTGCTCGCCGTGCTCGAACGAATCCTGGGTGCTGCCAGTGTGCGGCGCCGTCCCACCATCAACTCGCGCAGGGAGGCGGCAATAATGAGTGATTGAAGAACACTATGCGTGTGACTTTGACTCAGTTCACGTTTCGCCTTGCTGCTAGAGTTGAGTGAGTTTGAGGTTCAGGGATGGTGAGTGGGTACTCCGGAACAGGCAGCTCTGAGTGCGACGGCAGCCCTGATGCTCTCGCCAGTGTTCCTCGTCTGCAGCAAGTAGGCCCTCGCCTCGGCGGTGCGGCGTCCGTCGTCGTGACCACGACGTTGCCCAGGTGGTGCCGCACCTTTCCGGTCTGGGCCGTGTGCCCGTCACGGATGAACTCGAGCACCGCCGTGCGTCCGGCGACCGGGCCGAGCACTCCCTGTCCGGGCATCGTGAAGGTCCAGGTGGCGTCTTCGGTCAGGACCGTTTCCAGCTCGGGCACATTGAGCTCGTCCAGGGCGTGGGCGGAGTGCGCCACGGCCTGCTGGGGTTCGGCGATCACGAGACCACCGTCAGCCGCAAGGGCGACCCGAATCCGATGATCAGGAATCTCCGGCTGGCGGCCAAGGCCGTCCTGATTGCCCCGCCATCCTGACCGGGACCAGGCCGGGCGATGACCATAGCTGGCACGCATCGTCCGGCCTGAGCTTCACGAGATCGAGGGCCCTGGGGCTCTGCTCGGTCCACCGACGGCTGACGGGGTGGTGCGTTGGGTTCCTACGGCGTCGAACCGGTCCCGGGTCCTGTTGCCGCGGCGCGGGTGTAGCGGGTGGCGAGGTTGGCGAATGCATTGGCCAGTTGGGGTGGGCCAATGACGACGATGTCGGTGTCGAAGCAGCCGAGGGCGGCGGCGAGTCCGGTCCAGGACCAGGAGCCGAGGGTGAGCCGGCAGCGGTGGGGGCCGAGTTCCTCGACGATTCCGTCCTGGGCGAAGGGCGCGACCTCGGCGGCCGGGAGGTGGAGGACGACTTCGCCGCGGCAGGGCCAGTCGGTGGTGGTGCCGTCATTTCCGCGGAACCGGCTGGTGACGAAAGTGGAGACGTTGCCGCCGGGGAGTTCGCGTGGGGTGAAGCGGGGACCGGTGGGTGTGCGGGGGCGGATGCGGTCGGCGCGGAAGGTGCGCCAGTCCTTGCGGTCGAGGTCCCAGGCCACGAGGTACCAGCGGTGACGCCAGGTGACCAGGTGATGGGGCTGCACACGCCGGACGTCACCGGAGGCGCCCGGGTCTGACGTGTAGTCGAATCTCACTTCCTCGCGGGCGTGGATGGCGCGGCTGAGGTCCACCAGGACCTGCGCGCCGGCCTGAAGGGTGTCGTCGGTGGCTGGCGGCTGGACGGCGGTGATGCGCAGCAGGTCGATGCGGTGGCGCAGGCGGGGCGGCATGACCTGGCGGAGGGTGGCCAGGGCGCGGGCGGCGTCCTCGGTGACGGTGGTGTCGGTGGCCGCGCCCTGCAGTGCGAGGGCCAGGGCGACGGCCTGGCCGTCGTCGAAGAGCATGGGCGGCATCTGGGTGCCGGCCTCCAGGCGGTATCCGCCGCCCGGTCCCTTGACCGTGCTGATCAGGTAGCCGAGTTCGCGCAGGCGGTCGATGTCACGGCGCACGGTGCGCACGGTGATGACAAGGCGCTCGGCGAGATCCTCGCCCGACCAGTCCCGGTGCGTCTGAAGCAGCGAGAGCAGCGAGAGCAGCCGGGACGACGTTTTCTGCATGCAGCCCATCCTCACCGAAGTACAGGACCCGCCCTGTCCTCTACCTCCGACAAAGTGGCCTGCGAACCGTCCTGGAAGCGCATAGCTCCCGGTCAGGCCGCCGGCATTGCGGCGCGCCGATCACGCTGCGGCGCTTCAGTGTCTGGGATGCCGACGACGTAGGCGCCGGTGTCTTTTGCTCGGGCCAGGCGGATGGGGATTGTCGGCGACGGCTGAAAAGTGGTTCTGGATCACTTTTGGTGCCGGAGCAACGGAGGGTCACCACCTCCGCGATCATGAGCGGTCGTGACCCACG
>NZ_JBIBKW010000024.1:0-121608 GCF_042959465.1 Streptomyces sp. NPDC007901
GGAGGAATCGAGCAACTTCACGGCCGAATAGCGAGACAAGCTCGGGACCTCACCCTGCCCAAGCCTGCTCATCCACACATCTTGACAATTACTCCCGCCTCCAGGGCGGCACCGACCCGCCAGACGCGCTCGGCGTCGCGGGCGAACAGGTAGGCGGCGAGGCCGAACTCGGTGTCGTTGGCGGCGCGTACCGCGTCCTGTTCGTCGGTGAACCGGATCAGCGGGGTGAGCGGGCCGAAGGTCTCCTCCCGGGTCACGGCCATGTCGGAGGTGACGCCGGTGAGGACGGTCGGCTCGTAGAACAGCCCGCCGCGCGCGTGCCGTCGGCCGCCGTGCAGCACCTCGGCGCCCTTTGCGACCGCGTCGGCCACATGGGCCTCGACCTTGGCGACGGCGTCCTCGTCGATCAGCGGCCCCTGCTGCACGCCGTCCTCGAAGCCGTCCCCGACGACGAGCCCGGCGACCTTCTCGGCCAGCTTCGCGGCGAACGCGTCGTACACGCCGTCCTGGACGTAGACCCGGTTGGCGCTGATGCAGGCCTGCCCGGTGTTGCGGTACTTGGCCGCGAGCACGCCCGCCACCGCCAGGTCGAGGTCGGCGTCGTCGAAGACCAGGACGGGCGCGTTGCCGCCCAGCTCCATGGAGGTCCGCTTGACGGTCGCCGCCGACTGGGCGAGCAGCAGCCGGCCGACCTCGGTGGAGCCGGTGAACGTGATCTTCCGGACGAGGGGGTTGCCGGTCAGCTCGGGGCCGATCTCGCGCGGGTCGCCGGTGAGAACGTTGAAGACACCGGCGGGAACGCCCGCACGCTCGGCGAGTTCGGCGAGGGCGAGTGCGGTCAGCGGGGTCTGTTCGGCGGGCTTGAGGACCATGGTGCAGCCGGCGGCGAGCGCCGGGCCCGCCTTGCGTGTGATCATCGCGGCCGGGAAGTTCCAGGGCGTGATCGCCGCGCAGACGCCGACCGGCTCCTTGAGGACGACGATCCGCCGCGAGGCCTCGGGCGCCGCCATCACATCCCCGCGCACCCGCTTGGCCTCCTCGGCGAACCACTCCAGGAAGGAGGCGGCGTAGGCGACCTCACCGAGCGCCTCCGCGAAGGGCTTGCCCTCCTCCAGGACGATCAGCCGGGCCAGGTCCTCGGCGTGCGCGGTGACGAGGTCGTACCAGCGGCGCAGGATCCGCGACCGCTCCTTGGCGGCCAGGGCGCGCCAGGCGGGCAGCGCGCGGTGCGCCGCGTCGATCGCCGCGGCGCACCGCGCGCGGTCCAGGAGGGGCACCCGGGCCAGCACCTCACCGGTGGCCGGGTCGAGCACGGCGAAGGTGTCCGGGGACGTCAGCCATGTGCCGTCGACGTAGGCGGCGCTCTTCAGCAGGGAAGGGTCGTCGAGTTCGGTGCGCACGGGGGTCCTCACTTCGCGACCGGGGTGATGGTGACCGGCAGTTCGGTGCCGAGGGAGAGCGCGACGGCCCGGCGGACGCACATCGCGGCGACGGCGAGGTCCTGGACGGCGGAGCCGACGGACTTGTAGACGACGGTCGCGTCCGGGTCCGCACGCCCTGGGGTCCGCCCGGATATGACGTCGGCGAGCGGGACCAGCTTCCCGGCGAAGTCGACGCCCGCCTCCTTCGCGGCGATCAGGTCACCGGTCTCGTACGCCACTTCGTGGACCTGGTCGGCCACGATCAGGTCCGCCCGCTCGATCGCCTCCGCGCCCAGCTCCCGCTGTTCGGGCAGCGTGGAGCCGATCGAGACGACGGTGGCGCCCGCCGGCACCTCGCGCAGGGTCGGCTGTTCGTCGCGGGAGCGGGCCGCGCAGAGCACCAGGGCGGCGTCCCCGACGGCGGCTTCGGCGCTGTCCGCCGTGTGCAACGGCACGCCCAGGTCGGCGAGGCGGTCCGTGCAGCGGGTGCGGCTGGCCGGGTTGGGGCTGAAGACGGTGACCGAGGAGAGCGCACGGATCGCGGCGAGCGCGCGGACGTGGTGCTCGGCCTCGAAGCCGGAGCCGATCACGCCGACCTTCAGGGGGCCGGCGGGGGCGAGCGCGTCGGCGGCGAGCGCCGAGGTGGCCGCCGTACGGAAGCCGGTGATCGCGTTGCCGTCGAGGAGGGCGAGCAGTTCGACGGTGTCCTGGTCGAAGAGCGGGATCAGATACGAGGCGCGCCGGCCGCGCCGGGAGGCGGCGATCAGCTTGGCGCCCATCGGGGCACCGTCGCCCGGCACCCCGCTGAGGGTGCGCAACCACAGGCCCTCGCCGCGGGCCATCGTGCGGGACGGGAAGCGGGCCTCGTCCGGCGGCGCGGAGTAGGCGGCGCGCAGGGCGGCGACGGCCTCGGGCCAGCCGAAGGCGGCTCGGACGTCGGCGTCGGTGAGAAAGATCGTCACGGGTACTCCGTCGGGGATGTGCGGTCGGTCAGGGCATCCAATGCACTGGCATCCAATGTTCTGGACATTGAACATTGGATATTCTGTACAGACAAGGCCGTGACGCTAAGTTGTCCGCAGTCGGTAGAGGGAAGAACGAAGGAGCGGGTGGATATGCCCAGCATCCAGCGGCGCGCCGCTGACCTGGTGTTCGAGCACCTGCAGGAGCGCATCGTGTCCGGCGAGCTGGCCCCCGGGGACCGGCTCGACCCGACGGAGATCGCCGCGAGCCTGGGGCTGAGCCGCACCCCGGTCCGCGAGGCCATCCTCCAGCTGGACAGTGCCGGTCTGGTACGGCGGCTGCCGTACCGGGGCGTGGTGGTGGCCGAGGTGGATCTGGGGCTCGCGGAGGAGGTGGCCGCGCTGCGGATCCACCTGGAGACGCTGGCCGCCCGCATCGCCGTGCCGAGGCTGCGGGACGAGGACCTCGCGGCGATGCGGGACGCGCACGAGCGGCTGGACGCCGCGCTGTCCGGCGCGCATGCGCAGCGGGACTTCAACGAGCTCAACCGCCGCTTCCACATGACCCTCTACCAGCGCGCCGGGTCCGCGGTGCTGCTGCGCGAGATCGAGAGCCTCGCCGACCAGGCCGAGCGCATCCGGATGCACTTCGACCTGCGGCACAGCCCGGCCGGGCACCACCATGCGGCGATCCTTCAGGCCTGCGAACGACGGGACCCGGAGGCCGCCGTGGCCGCCACCCGCGACCACATCCTCACGGCGCACCGGATGGCGATGGGCGACGACTACCGGATCGAACCGGGCTCCTCGCTCGCGGCGGTCCTGACGGCGTCGGGGGCGGCGGACCCGATCGGCTAGCCCTTCGAGAGCGCGGCGCGCAGAGCCTCGTCGATGCCGGGCTGCCGGAAGGTGAAGCCCGTCTTCAGCAGGCCCGCGGGGACGGCACGGCAGCTGCCGGTGATGCCCTCGGCGAACTCGCCGAGGGCGATCCTCAGCGCGAAGCCGGGGACGGCGGCGAGGGTGGGCCGGTGCAGGACGCGACCCATGGCCCGGGTGATCTCACGGTTCGTCAGCGGTTCGGGGGCGGTGAGGTTGAGGGGTCCGGCGATGTCGTCGTGGTCGATCGCGTGGCGCAGGGCGGCGATGTGGTCGGGCAGGGAGATGAAGGGCCAGAACTGGTCGCCGGAGCCGAGCCGGCCGCCGAGGCCGAACCGGAAGAGCGGGAACAGCCTGCCCCAGGCGCCGCCGTCGGCGGAGACCACGAGACCGGTGCGCGGGTGGACGACCCGGACGCCGGCCCGCTCGGCGGGCGCGGCGGCGGCCTCCCAGCCGACGCAGACGGAGGCCAGGAAGTCGCCTCCGGCCGGGTCGGACTCCGTGACGACACGGTCGCCGGTGTCGCCGTAGTAGCCGACGGCCGAGGCCGAGACCAGCACCCGGGGCGGCCGGGCGGCCTCGGCGCACGCCTCGGCGACGGTCCGGGTCCCCTGGAGGCGGCTGAGCCGGATCTCCTGCTTGTACGTCTGGGTCCAGCGCCGGTCGCCGACCCCGGCGCCGGCCAGGTGCACCACGGCGTCGACGCCGTCCAGGACGGCCGGGTCCAGCCGGGCGCCGGGCTCCCAGACCGCGGATTCGGTCCCGTCCGATCGCTGTGGCGCGGTCCGGGCGCGGGTCAGACGCAGCACGCGGTGGCCGTCGGCGAGGAGGGAGCGGGTGAGGGCGGAACCGATGAGTCCGGTGGAGCCGGTGATCGCGACGCGCATGACGTTCTCCGATGAGCGAATGTTTGAGAATTCAAACTCTCACTTGTCAGAGTACTCCAGCCGGGAGGGTTGAATCCGGCCACCCCCCCAGCGTATAAATAAGCAACTTTCTTTCTTACAGAGTCCTGATGGCGAGATGAGGGCACCGTGACCCGCCGTTATCCAGCAGGCCCGCAGCGGTTGCTGCGTTCGCTCAACGGCCGTGCCGTTCTGGAGGCGATCGACGAGGCGGGTCCCGTCACGACCACGGACCTGGCGGGCCGGATCCCGCTCTCCCGGCCCACGGTCGCCGCCGCGGTCGGGCTGCTGCTGGAGCGCGGCGTCATCACCGAGGTGGGCCCGGCGACCGGCCGCAAGGGCCCGGCGCCGGCGCAGTACGGCGTGAACGCCGACTGCGCCTTCGGGATCGGCGTGGACGTCGGGCACCGCAGGATCCGCGCCGCGATCGCCGACGTCACGGGACGGATCCGCGGGCGTGCCGAGACCGAGCAGCACGGGGAACGGGGCGCCGACGCGTTCGTCGGGCAGATCCTGGACATGTGCGTGGACCTGGCCGGACAGGTCGGAAGGGCGCTCCCGGAGATCGCCCAGGTCGTCGCCGGGCTGCCGGCCGCGGTCGGCCCGGACGGACGGCAGCTGTCGTACACCACCGGACTGCCCGACGCCGGGAGCGGGCTCGGCGAGGCGCTCGGGCGGGCGGTCCCCGTGCCGCTGGTGCTGGAGAACGACGTGAACCTCGCGGCGCTGGCCGAGCGCACCCACGGCCTCGGCACCGAGACCGACGACTTCGTCCTGGTCAGTCTGGGCGTCGGACTCGGCCTCGGGCTGGTGGTGGACGGCAAGGTCCGGCGGGGCGCCACCGGGGTCGCGGGTGAGGCCGGCTACCTGCCCAGCGACCGCATGATCGCGCCGGCCGGACAGCGCCGGGACCTGGTGCAGGAGCACCTGGGCGCCCGCTACATCAGCGCCGAGGCCCGGCGGCTGGGACTGCCGGGCGACGGCAGCCCGCTCACCGTCTTCGCGCTCGCCCGCGCCGGCGACCCCGGCGCGCTGGAGATCGTGGACGACACCGCCCGCAGCGTCGCCTACGTGGTCGCCTGTGTCGTACCCCTGATCGACCCGGCGCTGATCGTGCTGGGCGGCGCCATCGGCGCCAACGGCGATCTGCTGCTCGAACCGGTCGCCCGCCACCTGGCCGATTTCAGTACGTTCCGGCCGACCGTCGTCGCCTCCGGGCTCGGCCAGGACGCCGTGCTCACCGGAGCGACCACCATGTCGGCGAAGCTGGCCCGCGAGGCCGCCTTCGCCGCCGCCACCACTCCTGTCCCCCAGACCGAGCCCTCGGCTCTGTCCTGAGGAACGCCGCGGCGACGCCGTCTTGCCGGACAGCGCCGCCGCTTCAGGTCACCGGGCATTGCCCTGCCCGTCGACCGACGACCGATCCGTCACCCAGGGAATCCCGTCTCCGAGGAAGGACGATCAGTGTTCAAACCTATCACCGGGGCCGTGTCCGCCACGGCCGCCGGAGTGCTGCTGCTGGCCGGCTGCACGTCCACCGGGGCCTCGTCGTCAGAGCCCGACACCGCCATCTCCGCGGGTGCCTCGCACCAGCCCACCACCGTCACCGTCTGGACCTTCAACCACCTCCCCAACGAGGTGGCCGCCTTCAAGGCGACCCTGAGCCGGCTGCACGCCAAGTACCCCTGGCTGACCGTGAAGTTCGTCCCCAACAAGGACGACGCCGCCTATGCCAAGGCGGTCGCCGCGGGTGACCCGCCCGACGTCTTCATCAGCTCGGCACCCGACAACGTGGCCAAGTTCTGTTACAACGGCACGGTCGCCGACCTCGGCCCCTACCTGTCCTCGGCCAGGATCGACACGGCGAAGACCTTCCCCGCCGCCACCCTCGCCTACACCCGCTACCAGGGCAAGCAGTGCGCGCTGCCGCTGCTGACCGACGCCTTCGCGCTCTACTACAACAAGCAGATGCTCAAGGCGGCCGGTATCACCAAGCCGCCCACCACCCTCGCCGAACTCACCGCCGCCGCGAAGAAGCTGACCGTCAAGAACGCGGACGGCTCGATCAAGACCTACGGCTTCGTGCCCCGCTCCGACTACGACGTCAACCGCTACCTGTTCACCGGCGCGCACAGCGGCACCGAGTTCTACGGCAAGGACGGGAAGACCACCTTCGCCTCCGACGCCAAGTGGCAGCAACTGCTGAAGTGGGACCAGGACCTCATCGGCTACTACGGCGAGGCGAACGTCCAGAAGTTCGTGGGCCGTTACCAGCCGCACGCCGACGACGCCGGCAACCCGCTGCTGACCGGGGCCGCGGCCATGGAGTACGACGGCGAGTGGCACGTCGGCGAGATCGCCTCGGAGAAGAAGGACTTCGACTACGGCGTCGTACCGATGCCGGTCCTGGACGGGTCGTCGGGCACCTACGGCGCGGGCAGCACGCTCGGCACGGTCGCCTACCTGTCGGCGGGCTCCCAGCACAAGCAGGAGGCGTTCTTCGCGCTCCAGCAGCTCACCACCGACACGACGTTCCTGAACACCCTCGCGGACACGGTCTACAACATCCCGACCACGTTCGCCGCGCTCAAGGCCTGGGACAAACGCGACGACCCGCACTGGAAGCCGTTCGTCGACATCTTCGAGAACCCGCACTCCACCTACAAGACGCTCACCCCGGCCGGCATCGAGGACATGGACACCTGGCGGGCCTTCCTCCTCGACTACGAGCAGGGCAAGGTGAGCAGCGCCGCGAGCGGCCTTGCCGGGGTCGGGAAGAAGATCGACGACCTCAACTCCGAGAGCGGGCAGTAGGGATGACGACCACTCTCGCCCCCGTCGGCGAGGCCCCGGGCACCGCGCGCACGCGCGCCGCCCGGGGCGGGCGGCGGCGCGCGAGCGGGGCCCGCTGGTGGGTCGTACTGGCCTTCCTCTCCCCGTTCGTCATCGGGTTCTGCGTCTTCGTGCTCTACCCGGTGGCCGCCACGCTCTACTACTCGCTCACCGACTTCCAGGCGGGCTCCTACCGCCCGGTCCAGTTCGTCGGACTGCGCAACTACCGCGCCCTGTTCGGCCAGTCCGACACGTTCTGGGTGGCCGTGCGCAACACCCTGTGGATGGTCGTCGTCATGGTGCCGCTGCGCACCGCCTGGGCCATGTTCACCGCCTGGGTGATCATCCGCGTCAAGCGCGGCCGGGCGGTGTACCGCACGCTGTTCTTCCTGCCGTCGATGGTGCCGGTGGTGGCCGCGGCCCTGTCGTTCATCGTGCTGCTGAACCCGGTCGGCCCGCTCAACCGGCTGCTGGGCTGGGTGGGGATCAGCGGCCCCGGCTGGTTCTCGGACCCGGCCTGGTCCAAGCCCAGCCTCGTCCTGATGGCGCTGTGGGCGAGCGGCAACGTGATGGTGATCTTCTCCGCCGCCATGCTCGACGTACCGCGCGAGCTGTACGAGGCCGCCGAACTCGACGGCGCGGGCACGCTGCAGAAGTTCCGCAGCGTCACCCTCCCGGCCATCTCCCCGGTGATCTTCTTCGCCCTGCTCACCGGGATGATCTACACCTTCCAGTACTTCACCGAGGCGTTCGTCGCCTCCAGCTCCGCGAACGCCACCTCCTCCAGCAACGACCTGATCGGCTACCCCGCCAACTCGCTGCTGTTCTACTCCACCGAGCTGTACCGGCAGGGCTTCGCGTACTTCAAGACCGGCTACGCCTCGGCCATGGCCTGGCTGCTGTTCCTCGTCATCTTCGCGGCGACCGTGGTCTTCATCCGCGCCTCGCGCCGTTTCGTGCACTACTCGGGCGGTGGCCGATGAGCACTGTTCCCCTGACCAGGCCCCGTGCCGGGCGCCGCCTGCTGTACGTGATCGCCGAACACGCGCCCGCCATCGCCGTGGCGCTCTGCTTCCTGCTGCCGCTGACGATCGGCGTGCTCACCGCGTTCATGACCCAGCACCAGGCCGGCACCGGCTCGCTGTGGCCCTCGCCCTGGGAGTTCGGCAACTTCGGCGAGGTCTTCAAGGCCATGCCGTTCGGCCGCGACCTGCTCAACACCATGCTGTACGCCGGGCTGTCCACGATCGGTGTCGTCGTCTCCTCGGTGCCCGTGGCCTACGCACTGGCCCGGCTGAAGTGGCGCGGCCGGGAGGCGGTCTTCCTCGTCGTGCTCGCCGCGATGATGATCCCGGCCCAGGTCACCAGCCTGCCGCTGTACGTCATGTACGCGCACGCCGGATGGGTCGGCACCCTCAAGCCGCTCATCGTGCCGTCGTTCTTCGGCGACGCGTTCAGCATCTTCCTGCTGCGCCAGTTCTTCCTCACCATTCCGGACGAGTTCACCGAGGCGGCCCGGGTGGACGGCGCGGGCGAACTGCGGATCCTGTGGCGGGTGCTGATCCCGATGGCCCGGCCGGCGATCGCCGCGGTCGGCCTGTTCGCCTTCCTCTACGCCTGGAACGACTTCTACAACCCGCTGCTCTACACGGGCAACAGCGACACCGGCCAGACCCTCGCGGTGGCCCTCAGCCAGCTCGCCAAGAACGGGCACCAGAACGCCTACCAGCTGCAGATGGCGGCCTCGCTGATGTTCCTGCTGCCGGTCCTGGTGCTGTTCTTCCTGGCGCAGAAGGTCTTCGTCGAAGGCATCGCGCTCACCGGCGTCAAGGGCTGACCCCCGCATACCTCATGGGAGCACGAGTGAAGATCACCGTTGTCGGCGGTGGCAGTACCTACACACCCGAGCTGATCGAGGGCTTCGCCCGGCGCGCCGACGTGCTGCCGGTCGACGAGCTCGTCCTGCACGACATCGACGCCGAACGCCTCACCGTCATCGGCGGCCTGGCCCGCCGTATCCTCGCCCGCCAGGGTTTCCCCGGCCGGCTCACCACCACGACCGACCTCGCCGAGGCGGTCGACGGAGCCGCCGCTGTCCTGATCCAGCTGCGGGTGGGAGGGCAGGCGGCCCGGCTGGTCGACGAGACCCTCCCGAACCGGTTCGGCCTGCTCGGCCAGGAGACCACCGGCCCCGGCGGCTTCGCCAAGGCGCTGCGCACGGTGCCGGTGGTCCTCGACATCGCGGAGGAGGTACGGCGCCGGGCCCGCCCCGGCGCCTGGATCGTCGACTTCACCAACCCGGTCGGCATCGTCACCCGCGCCCTGCTGGACGCCGGGCACCGCGCGGTCGGCCTGTGCAACGTGGCGATCAAGTTCCAGCGGCAGCTGGCCGCCCGCCTCGGCACCGACCCCGGCCGGGTGCGCCTCGGCCACGCGGGCCTCAACCACCTGTCCTGGATCCGCTCGGTCACCGTCGACGGCGTGGACCGCCTGCCGGAACTGCTGACCGGGCCCGCCCTCGACCGACTCGCCGCGGAGCTCCGCGTCCCCGCCGGGGCGCTGCGCGACCTCGGCGCCGTCCCCTCCTACTACCTCCACTACTTCTACTGCACGGAACAGGAGGTCCGTGCCCAGCGGGCGGGCGGCCACCGGGCCGAAAAGGTCCTCGCCATCGAGAAGGAGTTGCTCGCCCTCTACGCCGACCCCGCCCTCGACCACAAGCCCGACCTGCTGGAGCAGCGCGGCGGCGCCTACTACAGCGAGGCCGCGGCCGCCCTGGTCACCAGCCTGCTCACCGGCGACGGCGCCCACCACTACGTCAACGTCCGCAACGACGGCCTGCTGGCCGGACTGCCCGACGAGGCCGTGGTCGAGGTGGCCGCCGACGTCGACACCGCAGGACCCCACCCGGTGCCGGTGCCGCCGCTGCCGCCCGAGATGCTCGGGCTGGTCCAGGCGGTCACCGCGTACGAGACGCTCGCCGTCGAGGCGGCCCTGACCGGGGACCGTACGGTGGCTCGCAGAGCGCTGGTGGCCCATCCGCTCGTCCGCGAATGGGGGCTCGCCGCCGAAGTCCTCGACGCCCTGCTGGAGGCCAACCGCCGCCATCTGCCCCGGTTCTTCGCGAGCGAGGCCGCCGATGCCTGAGCTGGTGGTGGGCGTCGACGGCGGGAACTCCAAGACCGACCTCGTCCTCGCGGACACCGAGGGACGGCTGCTGTCCTGGGTGCGCGGCGCGGGCACCCGCCCGCACACCGAGGGCATGGAGACCACCACGGAACGGCTCGCCCGCCTCGGCCGGCACGCGCTCGCGCAGGCGGGCCTGCCCGGGACGACCCCGCTCTCGGTCGGCGCGTACTTCCTCGCGAACGTGGACCGCCGGGCCCAGGAGCGGCTGGCGCTGCGCCAGTTGACCGGGCTGGGTGCGGCGGAACGCATCCTCGTGCGCAACGACACCCTGGCCGTCCTGCGGGCCGGCGCGCCGGACGGCTGGGGGGTGGCGGTGGTGTCCGGTGCCGGTATCAACGCGGCCGCCGTCCATCCGGGCGGCCGCTCGGCCCGGTTCCTCTCGCTCGGCGACATCACCGGGGACTGGGGCGGCGGGCTCGCGGTGGCCCGGGCCGGCCTGGGCGCCGCGGTGCGCGCGGGCGACGGGCGGGGGCCGGCGACCCGGCTGCGCCAGGAGCTGCCGGTGTGCTTCCGCCTTGACAGCGTGGAGGCCGTCGCGCTGGCCGTGAGCGCCGGCGAGATCCCGGTGACCGCTCTGCACGGCCTGTCGCCCGTGGTCTTCGCGGCCGCGGAGAGCGGTGACGCCGTGGCGCGGGGCATCGTGGAACGCCTCGGCGACGAGATCGTCACCATGGTGACCGCCCTGCTGCGCCGGCTCCGCCTGCTGCGCACCGGGACCCCGGTGGTCCTGGGCGGCGGCACCCTGCAGAACGATCAGCAGCTGCTGCGGGACCACATCGGCTCCCGCCTCGCCGCCGAGGCACCGCTGGCGCGTCCCGTGGTCCTCGACGTGGCCCCGGTCGCGGGCGCGGTCGCGCAGGCACTGGTGACCGCGGACGCCCCCGCCGACGCGCAGGACCGTCTCCGCAAGACCATCGCCCACCGGAAACCACCGACCGACCGCGTCGACTGACCGCCCGACAGACCCGACAAGACGCTCGGCGTCCACGGCCTGAGGCGTACAAACGCAACCAGCGGGTCTGCCGATGTCGGCAAACCCGCTGGTGAGCACCGTCGGGACGACAGGATTTGAACCTGCGACCCCTTGACCCCCAGTTGGGTGGTCCGTGAGCGGCGTGCGACGGGTCGTTTCTGTTACACGCTGGGCCATGCTGAGCGGTGCGGTGTTCACCGGCGTCGAAGGCCGTCCAGCAGTCGGATGCGGGGGCGCGCGCATGGACGTTCGCCAGCAGCACTCGTCGCCGAGGTCGCGGACGCCTTCCGCTCGGTGCGGGTGGGGTTGTGGAACCAGCCGGTCGACATGGGCCCCCTGATCAACGTCCGGCAGGAGAAGAGGGTGCTGGACTACCTGGTTGATCGGCCGGCAAGAAGGCGGCGAAGTGGTCGTCAGGGGCGGCAAGCTCACCGGCGAGCTGTACGACAGCGGATAGGTCGCGGTCGCCAACGGCACCCGGTACGGACTGACCGCCACCGTGTGGACGCGAGACATGACCGAGCGGGGACATCGGCGCTTCCTTCGGCGGCTACAAGCACAGCGGCTTCGGCCGCTCCATGGGCCCCGACTACCTGGAGGACTGGGCCCAGGTGAAGGCAGTGGTCACCAGCGGCGGCTGCAGGGCCACTCGGGAGGGTGTCCGCATCGCCGACGGGACCGACGCCCCGGACGAGGTCCGCGCGATGGCCGCCAGGCACCACGACGATGAGCAGCTCATCGCCCTGGTGTCCCTGATCGCGGCCATCGCTCCGTTCAACCGTCCAGCGGGAAGTGGCAGGCCACCTGGCGGCCGGCGGCGCCCGGTGCGAGCCGTGGGCGTTCCGTCGCGCACCGCTCCTGGGCGTAGGGGCAGCGGGTGCGGAACGGGCAACCTGTGGGTTTGTCCACCGGGTTGGGCACCTCCCCGGTCAGGACGATCCGTTCTCGGGGCGGCCCGTCGTCCGCGAGCGTTCCGTCGTCGATGTCCGGGACCGCCGACAGCAGGGCCTGGGTGTACGGGTGCGCGGGGGCCGTGTACAGCGCCTCCGTCTCGGCGAGTTCGACGATCTCGCCGAGGTACATGACGGCGATCCGGTCCGACACGTGCCGTACGACTCCGAGGTCGTGCGCGATGAAGACGTACGTGAGGGCGAACTCCTCCTGGAGGTCGGCGAACAGGTTCAGCACCTGGGCCTGGATCGACACGTCGAGCGCGGACACCGGTTCGTCGGCGACGATCAGCTTCGGACTGGTGGCCAGGGCCCGCGCGATGCCGATGCGCTGGCGCTGGCCGCCGGAGAACTCGTGCGGATACCGGTCCAGATGGGCCGTCGCCAGTCCTACGACGTCGAAGAGCTCGGCGACCCGCCGGCGCACCGCGCCCGCGTCGCCGTACCGGTGTACGAGCAGCGGCTCGGCGACGATGTCCCCGGCGCGGCGGCGGGGGTTGAGGGAGGCCTGCGGGTCCTGGAAGACCAGTTGCATGCCCGGCCGCAACGGGCGCAGGCGGCGCGTGGAGAGGGTGGAGATGTCCTGCCCGTCGAACTCGACCCGCCCGCCGGTGAGTTCGGTGAGCCGGACCAGACAGCGGGCCAGTGTGGACTTGCCGCAGCCCGACTCGCCGACGACACCGAGGGTCTCGCCGCCGCGCACCTCCAGAGAGACACCGTCGACGGCGCGCAGGACCCGGCGCGCGCCCCGGAGGGGGTAGTGCTTGGTGATGTCCGTGGCGCGCAGCAGTACGTCGTGCGCGGGGACGGTCGTACCGTCCTGTGCTGTCGTCACGACGCCACCTCCGCGTCCTGGTCCCTGCCTTGCTTCCCGTCGGCCGCTCGTGCGGTCAGCCGCAGTCCCGCGCGGTCGTCCGGTGCGAGCCAGCACGCGTCCAGGTGCGAGGCGTCCTCGCCGCCGGAAGTCAGCACGGGCCGCTCCGCGCACCGGTCGTGGCGGAACCGGCAGCGCGGGGCGAACGCGCAGCCCTCCGGAAGGGCACCGGGAGAGACCGGCACGCCCGCGATGGTGGGCAGCCGCCGCAGCCGGGGGCCGCCCACGCGGGGCACCGAGTCCAGCAGGCCCCAGGTGTACGGGTGCCGCGGGCCGTGGAACACCGCCCGCCGCGGGCCCTCCTCGGCCGCCCGGCCGCCGTACATGACGAGGACCCGGTCGGCGATCTGCGAGACCACCCCCATGTCATGGGTGATGAGCACCATCGCTGAGCCGCGGGCGTTCAGCTCCCGCATCAGATCGAGGATCTGCGCCTGGACGGTGACGTCCAGCGCCGTGGTCGGCTCGTCGGCGATCAGCAGCGCGGGATCGCAGGAGAGGGCCATCGCGATGACCGCTCGCTGGCGCATGCCGCCGGAGAACTCGTGCGGGTAGGCATGCGCCCGGGAGGCCGCGTCGGGGATGCCGACGTCGGAGAGCAGCCGTACCGCGCGGGCCCCGGCCTCCTTGCGGGAGACTTTCTCGTGTGCCCGGATCTGTTCGGCGATCTGCCAGCCCACGGTGTAGACGGGGGTCAGGGCGGTCATCGGATCCTGGAAGACCATGGCGATCTCCCGGCCGCGCACCGCCCGCATCTCCTTGTCGGGCAGGGCCATCAAGTCCCGTCCCCGGAAGCGGACTTCGCCCGACACGGTGACGTTCGGATTGGTGAGCAGTCGCAGTACGGCCAGCATCGACACGCTCTTGCCCGAGCCCGACTCGCCCACCACGCCCAGGACCTCGCGGGGCGCGACGGAGAAGGAGAGTCCGTCGACGGCGGTGACCAGGCCTTGGCGGGTGCGGAACCGTACCCGCAAGTCTCGTACGTCCAGCAGGGGTTCAGGCATGGCGGGCCCTCGGATCGAGTCGCGCGTACAGGATGTCCACCAGGGCGTTGGCGAGGACCACGAAGAACGCCGCGTACAGCACGGTCCCCATGATCACCGGCAGGTCGAGGTTCTGGAGGGCGTCGTAGGTGAGCTTGCCGATGCCGGGCAGTCCGAAGACCACCTCGGTCAGCAGCGCGGCCCCGCCGACGAGCGCGCCGAAGTCCAGGCCGAACAGCGACACGATCGGGATCAGGGAGCAGCGCAGCGCGTGCCGGAGCAGGATCCGCCGTTCCGAGAGGCCCTTGGCACGGGCCGTGCGGACATAGTCCTCGCCCAGCGCGGTGACGACCTCGCCGCGCAGCAGCCGGGCGTAGATCCCGGCGTACAGCAGGGCCAGGGTCAGCCAGGGGAAGAGCATGCGCAGTGCCCACTGGCCGGGGTTCTGGCTCAGGCCGACGTAGCCGGGCGGCGGTACCCAGGAGAAGAGGGAGTCGTGGAACTGCTTCTGGGTGAGGAGGTTGACGACCTCGCCGAGCCAGTAGGCCGGCAGGGAGACGCCGACGACACCGACCAGCATGATCAGCGGGTCGGCGGCCCTGCCGCGCAGGGTCGCCGCCGCCGTGCCCATGAGGATCCCGGCCGTCATCCAGATCAGGGCCGCGCCGACGACCAGGGAGAGGGTGACCGGGGTGGCCTGCACGATCTGCGGGATCACCTTGGAGCCGCGGTTGACGAACGACTCCAGGTCCCGGTCGATCAGCAGGTGCCGCATCATCAGCAGATAGCGGACGGGCAGCGGCCGGTCCAGGCCGAAGGAGTGCCGCACCTGGGCGAGGGTGGCCGGATCCGCGTTGCGGCCCGCGATCCGGGCCGCCGGATCGACGCCCGGGGTGGCGAAGAAGATCAGGAACACCATCACACTGATCGCGAACATCACCAGCAGGGCCGAGCCGAAGCGTTTGAGGGCGAAGACGAGCATGGTCACCCCCCTCCGCGCAGCCGGGCGCCCGGGTCGAGGGCGTCGCGCACCCCGTCGCCGAGGACATTGAGCGCGGCCGTGGTCAGCGCGATCAGCAGACCGGGGGCGATGGTCACGGTGGGACGGGTGTAGAGCAGTCCCAGGCCGTCCTGGATGATCGTGCCCCAGCTGGCGTCGGGCGGCTGGACACCCACCGACAGGAAGGACAGCGCCGACTCGGTCAGCATGGCCAGCGCGGTCATCAGCGGCACGAAGACGATGGCCGTGGGGACGACGTTCGGCAGCACCTCGCGGCGCAGGATGCGCAGGGTGGGGGCGCCGGAGCCGATGGCCGCCTGGATGTACTCCTTGTTCCGCAGCACCAGCACCTGACCGCGCAACGGCCTCGCGATGTACGGCACGTAGATCGCCGCGATGATCGTGATCGGCAGCCAGAGGCTGCCGGCCTCCACGGTGACAGGGCCCAGCTTGAGGCCGTTCGTGAGCAGGACCACCGACAGACAGATCGCCAGCAGGTATACCGGGAACGCCCAGATGACGTCCAGGATCCGGGAGATGACCGAGTCCACGACCCCGCCCGCGTACCCGGCGACCACACCGACGGCCGTCCCGACGGCGCAGGACAACAGGGCCGCCGTCACCCCTATGAACAGGCTCGTGCGGCCGCCGTACAGAAGGCGGGCCATGACGTCGCGGCCCTGGTTGTCGGCGCCGAGGAAGTAGTGGGCGGGGTCCCAGGTCGGGCCGATGGGCGTGACGCCGAGGCCGAGGCCGGTGCTGCTCGGGGTGAGCACCGGCACGGTCTTGCCGTCGATGACCGTGGTGCCGGAGACATGGGACTGGAACGGGTCGGTGTGGGCGATGTGGTCCGCGTACAACGGTGCGCACAGGGTCGCCAGCACGACGAGGAGCAGGACCGCTGCGGCGGCCAGCGCCGGCCTGTTGCGGAGCAGGTCGGCGGCGGCCGTCCGCCAGGGGCCCGGCGAGCGCCGGGCCCCGGTCGACGGGGCGGGGTTCACCGCGGGAGCGACTGCGGGGGTCATTTCACCCACAGTTGCCCGAGCAGCATGTAGAACTGCTTGCTGAACCGGTAGTTGCCCACCTTGGTCGAAGTGAAGTCGATCAACTTCGGGTTGATCAGCGGGACCACCGGCGACTCACCCATGATCTCCTGGTCGATGGCGCCCCACTGCTTGTTCGCGGTCGCCTGGTCGGTCTGCGCGGTCTTGATCGCCGTCTGCATCTTGGCGTCGACGCCCTTGTCGCAGAACCCGGAGATGTTGATGCTGGAGTCGCTGCCGGGGTGGTAACTGGCGCAGGACAGCAGGACGTTGAGGAAGTCGGAAGGCGCCGGATAGTCCTGGTACCAGGACGTGAGGGCCAGCTGCACCTTGTTCTTGGTGTTCTGGATGTAGGTGAACTGGATGTTCGCCGACAGCGGCTTGAGCGTCGCCTTGTAGCCGAGTTGGGTGAGCAGGCTCTGGAGGTACTGCCCGATCGATTTGTTGACGTCGTCGTCCTGGACGACGATCCCGACCTCCTGGCCGGCCGTACCGGACTTCTTCACCAGCTCCTTGGCCTTGGCGAGGTCCGCGGCCTTCCAGGTGGTGCCGCCGCCCTTGGTGTAGTCGCACGTGTCGACGTGTCCGGGGAAGCCCGGCGGGAGGATCGTGCAGGCGGGGGAGGCGAGGTTCGCGCCGCCGTACAGGCGGACGACGGCGGACCGGTCGACGGCGTAGTTGATCGCCTGGCGGGCCAGTTTGTTGTTGAACGGCGCCATGTTGACGTTGAGAGTGGCGTACCAGAACGCGGTCAGCGGATTCACATGCGCCTGGGAGGCGTACTTGGTCCCGATCTCGTTGAGGCGATCGGCGGGCGGCGGGTCGTACATCCAGTCCGCCTGGCCGTTCTCCACGGCGGTCACCTCCGACTCGACCGTCTGGCCGAAGGTGTAGTCGATGTCGTCCGGGTAGCCCTGCGGCTGCGCCTCGCGCGACCATTCCTTGAAGTGCGGGTTACGCACCAGCTTCAGCGCGCGGTTGGGGTCGTACGACGCTGCCATGTACGGGCCCGTTGTCGGGAGCGGCTTGGTGCCCGCGTCCTTCGCCGGCGAGTCCTTCGGGACGATGCTGGCGTGCGGGACGGCCAGCTTGTACGCGAACTCCGGGTCGGCGGCCGTCAGGTTGATGGTGACCGTGCCCGTTTTCGCGTCGCCGATCACGCCCTTGGGCAGGGCGCAGGAGGCCGGCGTCTTCAGACAGGCGTCGGCGCCGACGATGCCGTTGTAGAAGGTGCCCGCGGTGGGGCTGGAGACCTTGAAGATCCGTTCGAAGGACGCCACCACGTCGTCGGTGGTCAGGGCCTTGCCGTTGGAGAAGGTGACGCCCTTGCGGAGCGTGAAGGTGTAGGTCTTGCCGCCGTTGCTGACCTTCGGCATGGCGGTGGCCAGGTCCGGGACGACGGTGAAGGACTCCTGCCCGTTCACCTTCTTGAAGGCCAGCAGTCCGTCGTACATCGACTGGTACAGCTGCCAGTACTGGAGTGTGTAGTTGACCTGCGGGTCGAAGCTGCCCGCCGCCGCGTGGGCGACCAGCTTCAGGGTGCCGCCCTTGTGCTGTGACTGGAAGGCGGCGGAACTCGAGCCGGAGGCGGAGCTGCCCGGGTCGGAGGAGGAGCCGTCGTCGGAGGACGAACAGGCGGCGGCGGTCAGGGCGAGCGCGACGGTGGCGGCGGCGAACCCGCTCCGTCTGGCGCGGTGCGGTAGGGCGCTGCGAGGCATGGCGGTGAACTCTCCCGGTCTCGGTCGGGGATCAGTCGGTGGAGTCGAGGAACTCGCCGACGACCCGGAGGTAGAGCTCCTCCTCCTCGACGTGCGGCATGTGGCTCGAATGCTCGAACATGTGCCAGCGCACATCGGGGATGCGGTCGGCGAAGGGGCGGAGGGTCTCGGGAGTGGCCTCGTCGAAACGTCCCGACACCAGCAGGGTCGGTGCCTCGATCAGGTGCAGCCGGTCGATGACGGACCAGTCCTTGAGGGTGCCGACGACGTGGAACTCGTTCGGACCGTTCATCGTGTGGTACACGGTCGGGTCGGCCTCGATGTTGTCCCAAGTCGCCTGGACCTCTGGCGGATTGGGGGTGAGGCGGCAGACATGGCGGTTGTTGAAGACCTGTTCGGCCGCCCGGTAGTCGGGGTGGTCCGTGGTCCCGGCCTCCTCGTGGGCGAGCAGGGTCCGCTGGACCTCCTGTGGCAGTTCGGCGCGGAGTTCGGCCGCCGCCTTGAGCCACAGCTCCATGGACGCGGGGGAGTTGGCGATGACCAGACCTCGCAGCCCGGCTGGGCGGCGCACCGCGTGCTCGGCGGCGAGAATGCCGCCCCAGGACTGGCCGAGGATGTGGTACGCGTCGGCGATGCCCAGTTCCCTGAGCAGGTTGTCGAGTTCGTCGAGGAAGAGCTGGACGGTCCAGAAATCGGCGCCCTTGGCGGGCAGATGGGTGGAGTGTCCGGTACCGAGCTGGTCGTAGTGGATCACGCAGCGGCCCTGTCGGGAGATGCCCGCGATGCTGAGGGTGTAGTTGTGCCCGGCGCCGGGGCCGCCGTGCAGGACCACTAGGGGTGTCCTGCCCGGTTCGCCGGTGATCCGGTACCAGGTGGAATAGCCGTTGAAGTCGGCGGTTCCGGTGTGGTTCGGTTCGGGGATCGCCACGGGGAAGCCTCCCAGACCGGCCGGAATCAGCCGACCGCTGTCTGAAAACGTTGGGGGGTGACGGATGAGTGAGATAGTGATGGGGAAAAAGGTCAGCCCACAAGACCTTTTGGTCGGGCCAGGGCAAGACGTAACGGCGGGTTTACGTGGGTCGCCTGCGTTTACAGAAGCGACGATTTTCGGGAGGACACCTGACATCCGCATCAGAGTCGGCAGAGTCACCTGACTCGCTCGGGCCTTCGGGAAGCGGTGATGAGTACGCGCGCCTGATCGACCGCGTCCTCCTCGGCGGCAGCCTCTCGTCCACGCTTCGCCCGGTGCGGGTGACCTCGGCCGTCGACGAGGTCGCCGACCGGCTCCTCACCGCGATCGCCGTGGGCGACTTCCTGCCCGGCGAACGGCTCCCGGCCGAGCGCGAGCTCACCGGGCTGCTGCACGTCAGCCGCCCCACTGTGCGCGAGGCCGTCGGGCGGCTCCAGGCCCTCGGGATCATCGAGATCCGCCGGGGCCGCAACGGCGGGGCGTTCGTGCAGGACAGCTGGAGCGAGTCCTCCGGGGCCGCGGTCCGACGGACCCTGCTGCCCCGCTGGGAGGAGTTCGAGCAGCTCTTCGACCTGCGCGGGCTTGTGGAGGGCATGGTGGCCGCGACGGCCGCCCGGCGCCGGCGGCCCGAGGACCTGGCGCCGATGCGGGAGGCCCTGTCCGCGCATCTCTCCGCGAGCACGCCCCGCGAGGAGCAGGCCGCCGACAGCGCCTTCCACCGCGCCATCTGCGAGGCCACCCATAACCCCCAGATCACCCGGCTCAGTCGCGAACTGCTGACCCGGATCAGCCTCGGCTTCCCGATCGAGCCGTGGGGAAAGGGCGAGCGCAGCCACTTCCACCGGGCGGGCGAAGGGCACGCCGCCCTCTACGAGGCGATCGCGGCGGGAGAGCCGGAGCGGGCGGAGGAGATCGCCCAGGAGCACTTCATGATCAGCGCGGAGATGATCCGGGAGGTACTGGCACGGGTGAGCGGGGAACGGGCTGGGTGAGGGAAGGGCGTGGCGAGGCCGAGCCGAGCGGGCGGAGGGGACGGTCACGTCCCCGAAGACGAGGAGCATCCTTTCCTGTACTCGCCCTTGCCCGCGCACGACGCCGCACCATTGCTCTCCGACGTACCCGGACCCCCGCGGAACGTACGCGCGTGCCCCGCCCGTCTGACGGCCTGCCCACGGTGACCGCCCATGACACCGCCACCGGCCATTCGGGCTCGCCACAGCCGGGAGCGGACCTCGCTCACCCCTGAGCCCCTGGCCGCCACCCACACCATCGCCGCCGGCGTCCCCTCACCGAGGTCGCCAAGACACTGCGCCACTCCACCCTGTCCACCACGGCCCACACATACAGCCACCTCACCCAGCAAGCCGCCCGAAAAGCCGTCGACACCATCGAGCGGACCCTCACACAAGCCGAACAGAGAGCCGACCGGCAGGCCCGGCAGAAGCAGCTGCGATCACCACGCGACCACATCCAACGGCTCCGCGAAGCCCTCCATCGGCTCCGCTCCCCCGCCCCGCCGTCCTTCAGCGCCACCGCAGCCCAGCCCCGAACCCGGCCTGCGACCACACTGCGACCACCAGCCGTCCGGAAACGCGAAAGGCCGCCCTCCCGCAAACGAGAGAACGGCCTCCGACCTGCAACAAAGCTGGTCGGGACGACAGGATTTGAACCTGCGACCCCTTGACCCCCAGTCAAGTGCGCTACCAAGCTGCGCCACGTCCCGGTGCCGTTTGACCTGGGGTTTCCCCGGTCGAAACGCGCAAGGAAACAATACCGCACCGGGCTCGGTGGTCGCGCACGCGTTTCGTCCGGGTCGGGTGACGGCTTGACCTGAAGTTTGGTTGAGGTTGGACGATCGCAGTCATGACGATCACCGAGGAACGGCCACTCGGCCACGCGGACCTGCCCGCCCTGATGAGCCTGATGACCGGCGACGAGAAGCACGGTCCGGCGGCGACCTCCACGCTCGACGTGCTGTGGGTGCTCTACGACCGGGTGCTGCGGCTCACGCCGGGGCGCGTCGACGACCCGGCCCGGGACCGGTTCCTGCTCAGCAAGGGGCACGGGCCGATGGCGTACTACGCGGTGCTGGCCGCGAAGGGGTTCGTGCCGCGGGAGTGGCTGGCGGGCTTCGGCTCCTACGACTCCCCGCTCGGCCACCATCCCGACCGGACGCTGGTGCCGGGCGTCGAGATCGGCAGCGGTTCGCTGGGGCACGGGCTGCCGATCGCCGTCGGGACCGCGCTCGGGCTGCACGCCCAGGGGCTGGACGAGCCGCGGGTGTGGGTGCTGATCGGGGACGCCGAACTGGACGAGGGCAGCAACCACGAGGCGATCGCCTTCGCCGGGCCGGCCGGGCTGGAGCGGCTGGGCACCGTCGTCGTCGACAACTCCTCCGCCCGTCATGCCCGGCCGGGCGGGATCGCCGCCCGCTTCGAGGCGGCCGGCTGGTCGGCGGTGACCGTCGACGGACGTGACCACGAGGCGCTGTACGCCGCGTTCACCGCCCCGCATCCGGGCCGCCCGCATGTGGTGGTCGCCCGGGTCGAGCCCAAGTCCGCCTGAGTCGTCAGGTGGTTCACCGAGAAGGGAACCCACGTCCATGGACACCATGCGTGACCGCTTCGCCCCCGTCGCCGCCCGGCTCCTCGACGAGAACCCCCGGGTCGCGGTGATCCTCGCGGAGATCGGCGCGGCCGGCTTCGAGGAGGCGCTCCGCCGGCACCCGGACCGGGTGATCAACGTGGGCATCCGCGAACAGCTCCTGGTCGGGGCGGCGGCCGGGCTGGCGCTGACCGGGCTGCGGCCGGTCGTGCACACCTTCGCCTCCTTCCTCGTCGAGCGCCCCTTCGAGCAGCTCAAGCTGGATCTCGGCCACCAGGGCGCCGGCGCGGTGCTGGTCAGCGCGGCCGCCTCGTTCGACTGGCCGGCCGGTGGCTACACGCACATGGCACCCGGTGACGTCGCCCTGCTCGACACCCTGGACGGCTGGACCGTGCACGTGCCCGGTCATCCCGACGAGGCGGAGACCCTGCTGCGGCACGCGGTCGCCGCGGGCGACGACAAGGTGTACGTCCGCCTGTCCGCGCAGTCGAACCGGTCGGCGCTCCCGGTCGACGGCCGGTGCTCACGTACGGTCCGCGAGGGCCGCTCCGGCGTGGTCGTCGCCGTCGGGCCGATGCTGGACGCCGTTCTGGAGGCCACGGAGGGCCTCGACGTCACGGTTCTCTACGCGGCGACCGTACGGCCCTTCGACGGGGCCGCGCTGCGCCGGGCCACGGAGTCCGCGGGCACCGATGTCGTGCTGGTCGAGCCGTACCTGGCGGGGACGTCCACGGCGGCCGTGGCCGAGGCGCTCGCCGACGTGCCGCACCGGACGCTCGGGCTGGGCGTGGGGCGGCGCGAGCTGCGGCGGTACGGGACGGTGGCGGAGCATGTGACCGCGCACGGGCTGGACGCGCGGAGTCTGCGGGAGCGGATCGAACGGTTCGTCGCGGCGCCGGTGCCGGGGTGATCAGCTCTCGCCGGGCAGCCCCAACTCCGGGTGGGAGTCCAGGAGTCGGGGCGGGGCCGCCTGTCTCCAGGAGTCCGCGAGGATGTCGCGCAGTTCGGCCTCGTCCTCCAGCGCGGCGAGGCGCACCCGGACCCAGGCGAACTGGGCCTCGTGATCGGCGATCCAGAACTTGCCCGGCTCGGCGAGCACCAGTTCGTCGCGCTCCTCCTTCGGGCAGCGCACGGCGATGGAGGTCTCGTCCTCGGGGAGGGTGGCGAACATCTTCCCGGCGACCCGGAAGGTGGGCATGCTCCAGGCGACCTTCTCGCTGGTGTCCGGCAGGGACAGGGCGACACGGCGAACGTCTTCGGCTTCCGGCATGCCACGAACGGTAGCCCCTGGCACTGACAGTCACCCGGCCGGAACGTCCAGGTGCTTGTAGTAGAGGGTCGTCGGCCGCAGCACCCCGGCGGGGTCGGCCGCGTAGTCGGGGATGACCCCGGCCCGGGTCCAGCCCGCCGTGCGGTAGAGGTGTTCGGCGGGGCTGCCGGTCTCGGTGTCCAGGTGCAGCAGGGTGATCCCGGCGGCGGCCGCGGCCTCCTCGGCGACGGCCAGCAGTCGGCGTCCGAGGCCACGGCCCCGGGCGTCGCGGTGGACCATCAGCTTGACCAGTTCGGCGCGGTGCCGGCTGTTGGGCTTGTCGGGGAAGGGGAAGGACAGGCTGACGGTCCCCACCACCCGGTCCCCGCCGTCCAGGGCCACCCACACCGCGAGCCGCCCCGTCGCCACGGCGTCCACCCGTCCCTGCCACCAGGCGGCGGCCCGCTCCCGCTCGAAGGGCGCCAGGAAGCCGATGGAGGCCCCGGCGTTCACGGTGTCGGCGAGCAGGTCGGCCAACTCCCCCACCCGCTCCGGCAGTCGGTCCGCCCCGAGCCGCAGCGCCGTCACGGCCGCACCACCGCCAGGACGTACCGCGTCTCCTGCGGCCCGGCGCAGCGGAAGCGCGTCGGCCCCCACACCCGCAGCCGCAGACAGTCGCCGGTGTCCAGGTGGTGCTCGGTCCCCTGCGCGGTGACGGCGAGCGTCCCGTCGAGCACCCAGATGTGCTGCTCCAGGCCGGGCACGGGCGGACGGTCGTAGGCGAGGTCCGCGCCCACCGCGAGCCGGCCCTCGACGAGTTCGCCGCGCAGTCCGCCGTGCGGCGGCGACACGGACCGTCGTACGAAACCGGAGGCGCGGTCCTCCCACACCTGCTGTTCGGCGGCGCGCAGCACCGGCGCGGGCTCCGCCTCGACCTCGCTGAGCAGCTGGGACATGGTCCGGCCGTAGACGTTGCAGAGCCGGTTGAGGAGGGCGGCGGTGGGGCTGATCTCGGCGCGCTCGGCCCGGGACAGGGTCGACTTGCTGATGCCGCTGCGCTCCGCCAGCTCGCCCAGGGACCAGCCGTGTTCGGCCCGCAGCTCGGCGAGGCGGCTGCCGAGCCGGGCGTCGACGGGGTCAGGGGCCGTCGTCTCGTCTCGTTCCATATCCGGGACACTATCCCTGATATGAAACATCCGTGTTAAGGGCCGCGTTACGGAAGGCTCACAGCCGGGCGGCCTCGCCCAGCGCCTCCAGCACCGGGCGGATCAGCGGATGGCCCTCGGCCCCGCGTCGTACGGCCGCGAACACGCGGCGGGTCGGAGCGACGCCGTCGACGGGGCGTACGACCACTCCGGTCAGGTCCGTGCCGCGCAGGGCCGAGCGGGGGACGAGGGCCACGCCCGCGTCGGCCGAGGCCAGCGCCACCACGGCGCGGAAGTCGTCGGAGGAGTGTTCGAGGCGGGGCTGGAAGCCGGCGTTCTCGCAGGCCAGGACGACCACGTCATGGCAGGGGTTACCGGGGTAGGGGCCGATCCAGGGGTCCTTGGCCAGCTCGGCGAGGGGGACCTCGGAGGCCTCGGCCAGGCGGTGGTGGAGCGGGACGACCGCGTCGAAGGGCTCGGCGTACAGGGGCACGTGGGTCAGGCGGGGGTCGTCGGCGGGCGGGGCGCCCCGGTACTCGACGGCCACCGCGACGTCGACCTGCCGGTCCAGCACCATCGGGAGACTGGCGTCGCCCTCGGCGTCCTGGACGCGGATGCGGATGCCGGGGGCGGTGCGGGCGAGGTGGGCCACGGCCGGGGCGACCACCTGCGCGATGCCGGTGGCGAAGGCGGCGACGGTGACCGTGCCGGCCTCGCCGGAGCCGTAGGCGGCCAGTTCGGCCTCGGCCCGCTCCAGCTGGGCGAGGACCGCGTTGGTGTGGGCGAGCAGGATCTCGCCGGCCGGGGTCAGCCGTACGCCCTTGGCGCTGCGCTCGACCAGGCGGTGACCGGTCTCCTGTTCGAGGGCTGCCAGCTGCTGGGAGACCGCAGAGGGGGTGAGGAAGAGCGCGGCGGCAGCCGCCGTCACCGTGCGGTGGTCCGCCACCGCACGGAGGATGTGGAGCCGCCGCGCCTCGATCATGGGATTGATTATCGCAATATGTCGGCGCCGCTCGGTCCGGCGGCTCCGGCGTCGACCGGACCGGCGATTCCGGCGTCGACCGGACGGCCGCCTCCGCAGCCCGTCGATCCGCCGACGCCTCCACCGCCGGTCGATCCGCCGGAGCCCGGGCGCCGACCAAGTCGCCGACGCCCGGGCTCCGCCCAAGCCACCGCCGGTCCGCCGCCTCCCAGGCCGCTGCCGGTCCGGCCGCCGCCGCACCGACCGCCTTCTTCGCCCAGGCCGCCGCCGCACCGACCGCCTTCTTCGCTCAGCCCGCCAGTTCCGCCCGGGCCGCGACGAAGGCGTCCACCGCGCGGTCGACGTCGTCCGTGGAGTGCGCCGCGGAGAGCTGGACGCGGATCCGGGCGTGGCCCTGCGGGACCACGGGGTAGGAGAAGCCGATCACGTACACCCCGCGCTCCAGCAGCAGCTCGGCCATCCGGGCGGCCTGTGCGGCGTCGCCGATCATCACGGGGGCGATGGCGTGGTCGCCGGGGAGGACGTCGAAGCCCTCGGCGGTCATCCGGCGGCGGAACAGGGCGGTGTTCTCGGCGAGCCGGACGCGCAGGTCGTCGGCCGACTCCAGCAGGTCGAGGACCTTGAGGGAGGCCGCCGCGATCACCGGGGCGAGGGAGTTGGAGAAGAGGTAGGGGCGGGAGCGCTGGCGGAGCAGGGCGACGATCTCCGCGCGGGCGGCCACATAGCCGCCGGAGGCGCCGCCGAGGGCCTTGCCGAGGGTGCCGGTGATGATGTCGACGCGGTCCATCACGCCGTGCAGCTCGGGGGTGCCGCGCCCGGAGGGGCCGACGAAGCCGACGGCGTGCGAGTCGTCGACCATGACCATCGCGTCGTAGCGGTCGGCGAGGTCGCAGATCTCGCGGAGCGGGGCCACATAGCCGTCCATGGAGAAGACGCCGTCGGTGACGACCAGGCGGCGCCGGGCGGACTGCGCCTCCTTCAACTGCTGCTCCAGGTCGGCCAGGTCGCGGTTGGCGTAGCGGAAGCGGCGGGCCTTGGAGAGGCGGATGCCGTCGATGATCGAGGCGTGGTTGAGGGCGTCGGAGATCACCGCGTCCTCGGGGCCGAGGAGGGTCTCGAAGACACCGCCGTTGGCGTCGAAGCAGGAGGAGTAGAGGATCGTGTCCTCCTGGCCGAGGAACGCGGCGAGGCGTTCCTCCAACTCCTTGTGGACCTCCTGGGTTCCGCAGATGAAGCGCACGGAGGCCATGCCGTAGCCCCAGCGGTCCAGGGCCTCGTGTGCGGCGGCGATCACCTCGGGGTGGTCGGCGAGGCCGAGGTAGTTGTTGGCGCAGAAGTTGAGGACCTCGCCGGGGCGGCCGCCCGCGGTGACCCCGACGGTCGCGGACTGGGGGGTGCCGATCACCCGCTCGGGCTTGTGCAGGCCGGCGGCGCGGATCTCGTCGAGGGTGGCGCGCAGGTCGTCGCGCACGGAGTCGAACATCGCAGAAGCTCCTAGGGGATTACGCGGTCCAGTCGAGGATGACCTTGCCGCCGCGGCCGCTCGCCGCGTCGGCGAACGCGGCCTCGAAGTCGCGGTAGCCGTAGCGGCCGGTGATCACGGGGGTGAGGTCGAGTCCGCCCTCCAGGAGGACCGACATCGCGTACCAGGTCTCGAACATCTCACGGCCGTAGATGCCCTTGATGGTGATCATCGAGGTGACCACGCGGGCCCAGTCGACGGGGAACTCCTGGGCGGGCAGGCCGAGCATGGCGATCCGGCCGCCGTGCGTCATGTTGGCGATCATGTCCCGCATGGCCTCGGGGCGGCCGGACATCTCCAGGCCGACGTCGAAGCCCTCGCGCAGGCCCAGCTCCCGCTGCCCGTCGGCGATCTCGGCCTGCGCCACGTTCAGTGCCAGGCTCACGCCGATCTTGCGGGCGAGGTCCAGGCGCTCCTCGCTGACGTCGGTGACCATGACGTGCCGGGCGCCCGCGTGCCGGGCCACGGCGGCGGCCATGAGGCCGATCGGCCCGGCGCCGGTGATCAGGACGTCCTCGCCGACCAGCGGGAAGGAGAGCGCGGTGTGCACGGCGTTGCCGAACGGGTCGAAGATCGCGGCCACGTCGAGATCGACGGGGACGCGGTGCACCCAGACGTTGCCGGCGGGCAGGGCGACGTACTCGGCGAAGGCGCCGTCGCGGCCCACGCCGAGGCCGACCGTAGCCCGGCACAGATGGCGCCGTCCGGCCTGGCAGTTGCGGCACTTCCCGCAGACGAGGTGGCCCTCGCCGCTGACCCGGTCGCCGACCCTGACGTCGGTGACGTCCCGGCCGGTCCCGACGACCTCGCCGGCGAACTCGTGCCCGAGCACCAGCGGGGTGGTGATGGCCTGCTGGGCCCAGCCGTCCCAGGCCCGGATGTGCAGATCGGTACCGCAGATACCGGTCCGCTCCACCTTGATCAGTACGTCACCCGGTCCGACCGTGGGCTCCGGCACGTCCGCGAGCCACAGCCCGGGCTCCGCCTTCTCCTTGACCAGCGCCTTCAACGCTACGGCTCCTGTGCGTGAGGTCCCGGCCGCGGGCACGCCGGAGCGGCCCGCGGCCGGGCATGGGGGGTGGTATGTCGCACAGCAATCTGCCGCACCGGGCGCACCGGGTCCATCGAGGTTTTCTTAAGCGCCGCCACAGCTGCGCTTCACGCCGCCCGGACGGCCTTGTGGGTCACGCCTGTTCGAGGCGGGAGACCTGGTAGTGACCGATGTACCACTCCTGGGCCACCCGGGTGACGAGCACGGAGAGTTTCACGTCCACCGGGGGCCGGTCCGTGAACGAGAACTCGACGGCCAGATAGCCGAGGACGACGCCGTCCGCGAGCCGCCGGGTCTCCAGGACGCGGTACTCCGCCTTCATGCCGAGGGGCTGGGACGCGTAGTAGTCGGCGACGCCCTGTCGTCCGACGCTGTAGGGGTGCAGCCCCTGGAAGACGGCGTCCTCGGTGAAGAGGGCGGCGACGCGGTCGGGCCGGTGCGCGTCGACGCCTGCCTTCCACTGGTCGAGCACTCCGCTCAGGATCGCCGTGTCGTCCGTCGTCGTGGTCATGTCCGCTCCTTGGTCAGAGACTTGGCGTACGGTCAGTGACCGGCGCTCATACCGCCGTCGACGTGCAGGATCTCGCCGGTGACGAACGGTGCCGTCTCCAGGAAGAGCACCGCGTCGACGATGTCGCTCACTTCACCCATCCGGCCGACCGGGTGCAGGGCGGCGAGGAACTCGTGGGTCTCCGCCGCGTGCATGGGGGTCTTGATGGTGCCGGGCGACACCGCGTTGACGCGGACGCCGCGGGTGGCGTACTCGATCGCCAGGGACTTGGTCGCGGACTGCAGACCGCCCTTGGTCAGCGAGGCCAGGACGGAGGGGACCCGGGCGTCCGCGCTGTCGACCAGGCTGGTGGTGACGCTGACGATGTGCCCGCCGCCCTGGGCGAGCAGGTGCGGCAGGGCCCGCTGGGTGAGGTGGAAGAAGCCGGCGACGTTGATGCCGGTCACGGTGGCGTAGTCCTCGGCCGTGTAGTCGGTGAACGGCTTGGCGACGAAGACACCGGCGTTGTTGACCACGGTGTCGATGCGGCCGAACCGCTCGAGTGCGGCTGCCACGACCCGCTCGGCGGTCGCCGGGTCGGCGATGTCGCCCTGCACGGTGAGGACGCCGTCGTCGTCGACGGGGGCGATGGTGCGCGAGGTGGCGACGACGGCGTGGCCGAGCTTGCGGTAGCCCTCGACGAGGGCGGCGCCGATGCCCTGCGAGGCGCCGGTGACGATCGCGACCTTCTGCTGCTGCGTGCTCATGGTGACCTTCTCTCCAGTGGCTGACCGGTTACTAGCCGACCGGTCGACTATTTGGAGGCTAGGCCGGGTGGATCCGAGGCGCCACGATCGGTTTCCTCACTGCTGGGAGCCACAGCCTCCCAGCACGGCTCGGCCCGGCTCAGCGCGGGAGCTCGTACGGGTCGCCGGCCGGCAGCCAGGCGTCCGGGGCGTGGATCCCGAGGTCTCCGACGCCGTCGCACAGGGCGTCGACGGTGGCCAGGACACCGGCCCGGTCCTCGCTCGCGCGCCGGACCAGGGACCAGGTCCAGTACACCTTCGGCGCGACGACCTCACGGCGGACCAGGTCGGACGGGAGCGGAGCGGTCTGCCCCTTGGGCGAGTTGAGGACGGGGCGGGTGCAGCGGCGGACGTGGTCGAAGAAGGCGGGGCCGGTGACGGCACCGTCGGAGATGCGGACCTCGCGGGCCCCGACGGCCTGCGCCAGTTCCGTGCCGTACTCGTTCCAGGAGGCCCAGGAGGTGATGTCGTCGTCGATGAGGACGTCCACGTCCCGGGCCGCCAGGTCGCCGGTGTCGGTGCCCTTCGCGACGGCGTACAGCCGGTCGGCGCCGATCAGCCGGGCCCGCAGTCCGAGCCGTTCGAGGTCCTCGGTGCGCACCCAGCAGACGGCCAGGTCCAGGCTGCCGTCGGCGACCCGGGCGGCCTGGGTGTGGGACGGGGCGACCCAGGCGTCGATGTGCACCCGGGCCACCGCGGCCGTCCGCGAAGCCAGGTCCGGCGGGAGCCAGTTGACGTAGCCGAGCCGTACCGGCTGCGAACCCGAGAGGCGCCCGGCCCGGCGCTCCAGGTCGGCGGCCCGCTCCAGCAGGGCGCGGGTGTCCGGGAGCAGGGCGGCACCGGCCGGGGTGAGGGAGACCGAGCGGCGGTCCCGGTCGAACAGCCGGACACCCAGGTCCCGTTCGAGGGCCTTGATCTGCTGGGAGAGGGAGGGGCCGGCGATGAGCAGCCGCTCGGCGGCCCGGCCGAAGTTCAGTTCCTCGGCGACCGCGACGAAGTACCGCAGCTGGCGCAGTTCCACGCGCGCCATGCTACGCGCGGTGCGAGGCCGCGCCTCCCAGCAGCGAGGCAGCCGGTCGTGGCACCGGCGCCGGTGCCGGAAGCACGATGAGGTGAGCGACAACGGAGGGAGCACATCGTGCGGGAGTTCCTGGTGGAGATCACCACCACCGTCCCCGAGGGCACGGACCAGGACGAGGTCGACCGGCGGCGGGCCGCGGAGGCCGTCCGCGCGCGGGAACTGGCCGAGGCCGGCCGGCTCGCCCGACTGTGGCGCCCCGTGGGCGAGTTGCGCAGCATCGGCATCTGGCGCGCCGCCGACGAGGAGGAACTCCACGAGAAGGTGCTCGGCACCCTGCCGCTGCGCCCCTGGATGACGTTGACGGTCACCCCGCTGGAGTCCCACCCCAACGACCCGGGCCGGGCCGACGGCTCCCGATGACCGCTCCCGCTGCCGCCCCGTCCCCCCGGGCCCATGTCGCCCGGGCCGCCGCCGCGCTCGCCGCGGGCATGGGGGTCGGCCGCTTCGTCTACACCCCGATCCTGCCCCTGATGCACGCCCGGGCGGGGCTGTCCGCGGGTGCCGGGGCGAACCTGGCCACCGCCAACTACGTCGGCTATCTCGTCGGCGCGCTCGCGGGCACCCTGGCCCCCGGGCTGGTCCGCTCGCGCGCCGTGCTGCGCGGCTCCCTGCTCCTGCTGACCGCCACGCCGGCCGCGATGCCCCTCACCCACAGCGTGTTCGTGTGGGGCGCGCTGCGGCTGCTGGCTGGTGCGGCGAGCGCCCTGGTCTTCGTCGTCGCCGTCGCCTCCCTCCTGCACCACCTGCGGGACCACCCGGCGCACCTGCCCGGCTGGGCCTTCGGCGGGGTCGGCGCGGGCATCGCGCTGTCCGGTCTGCTGGTCCTGGCCCTGCGGCCGATCGCCGACTGGCGGGCCGCCTGGTGGTCCGCCGCCGCGCTCACCGCGCTCCTGGCCGCGGCTGCGTGGCGGCTACGGCCCGAGGAGGCGCCCACCGCCGCTCCGGTGGCCGGAAGCGGGGCGCGGGCCCGCGGCCACCGCTGGTTCGGCGCCCTGTTCGTGAGCTACTTCCTGGAGGGCGTCGGCTACATCGTCGCCGGTACCTTCCTGGTCGCGGCGATCGGCCAGGGCTCCCCCGGCTGGCTCGGCAGCGGCGCCTGGGTGCTGGTGGGACTGGCCGCCGTACCGTCCTCGGCGCTGTGGGCCCGGCTCGGGCGCCGGTGGTCGCGCCCCGGCCTGCTGCTCACCGCGCTCACGGTCCAGGCGGCCGGCATCGCCCTGCCCGCGCTGACCGGGAGCACCGCCGCCGCCCTGGGCTCGGCCGTGCTGTTCGGCGCCACGTTCCTGGGCGTCAGCACCCTCGCCCTGGCCACGGGGGCGCAGCTGCGCTTCCCGCGCTCCGTCGCCCTGCTGACCGCCGGATACTCCGTCGGCCAGATCCTCGGCCCCCTGGTCGTCGCCCCGCTCCTGCGCCACGGCTACCACCAGGCCCTGCTGCTGGCTGCCCTGGTGGTCCTCGTCGCGGCCGCGGCCGCCGCCGTCCTGCGGATCGGCTTCCCGCACGACCTGGCCGGCCACATGGGCGGGGACCACACCCCGCCGGTACGACGGCGGCAGGCGGCCGAGGTCACGCGTCCTTAGACACCGTCACTGGGACACCGTCACCGGGGCTCTGTCACGCCGAGCAGCGCCCGGCAGTTGTGCCACAGGGGACTCAGCCGCCGGGTGCTGTTGTACAGCTTGGCGAACATCACCTGGCCCTCCAGCTGGGCCACCACCGCCCGCGCCGCCTCCCGGGTGTCGGTCACGCCCACCTCGCCGCGCTCGCGGGCCTCGGCGACGACGGACTCCACCATGTCGACCTGCGCGTCGAAGATCTCCTGCAGCCGGCCGCGGACCGCTTCGGTCTGGTTGCTCAGTTCCAGGGTGAGGTTCCCGAACAGACAGCCCGCCACCGTGCCGCAGCCCTGCTGGACGGCGAGTTGACCGGCCTCCGTCTCCTCGAACAGCCGCCGCAGCCGCTCCAGCGGCTCCGCGTCGCTCCCGAGGGCCCGGGTCCAGTCGCGTTTCTGGGCCGCCCAGTGCTCGTCGACGACGGCCAGCGCGAGGGACTCCTTGGAGTCGAAGAAGTAGTAGAAGCTCCCCTTCGGCACCCCGGCCGCCTTGCAGATCTCGGCCACGCCGAGCGCCGAGTAGCCGCGCCCCTCGATCAGCGACCGGGCGGCGTCGAGGATCTTCCGCTTGGCGTCACTGGTACGTCCCATACCGCAAGAGTACGGAGGTACTAGACCGGTCGGCTAGTGATGGGGCTGTTCCCGTCGTCACAACAGCGGGAGGCCGTCGGCCTCGCGGCGCTCGATGCGGGCCACCAGCTCCGCCGCCGACGCCTTGATGGTCTCCAGACCGGGCCGGCCCCAGGGCCGGGGCTCCACGTCGATCACGCACACCGTGCCGAGCACCGTCCCGGTGCTGTCGATGAGCGGGGCGCCGAGGTAGGAGCGGATACCGAACTCGTCGACGACCGGGTTGCCCGCGAACCGCGGGTAGTCGCAGACGTCCTCCAGGACGAGCGCCTTGCGCCGGACCACCACATGGGGGCAGAAACCATGGTCGCGGGGCAGTTCACGGCCCAGCACGGGGATGGTTCCGTCGGGCTTCACCACGGGCGGTGCCACGGCCGGCAGGTGCAGGCCCGCGAAGAACTGGCGGTCCCGGTCGATGAAGTTGACCATGGCGTACGGCGCCCCGGTGACCTCTGCGAGCCGGTCCGCGAAGACGTCGAGCTCGGGCTCCGGGCGCTCGCCCAGGCGTAGTTGGCCGAGGCGGCGGGTGCGCTCGGGTGCCTCCTTGTCCTCCGGCGTGAGCAGCAGACGACCGGCCGGGCGCGACGGGTCGTACCTCATGCGCGGGCTCCGTCGTTGTGGACGTGGGTCATATACGGGCTCCGTGAGGGGTGTGTGGGGATCACATGTGGGCGCCGTGGCTCGGCGCGGAGACCGGAGCGTGGGCGATGAGATGGCGGACGAGGGTGAGCAGGGTCTGGACGCCGGAGCTGGAGATCCGGGCGTCGCAGCGGACGACCGGGATCTCCGGGTCGAGGTCGATGGCGGCGCGCACCTCCTCGGGGTCGTAGCGGAAGGAGCCGTCGAACTCGTTGATGGCGACGATGAAGCCGAGGCCGCGCTCCTCGAAGAAGTCGACGGCCGCGAAGCAGTCCTCCAGGCGGCGGGTGTCGGCGAGGATGACCGCGCCGAGCGCGCCTTCGGACAGCTCGTCCCACATGAACCAGAATCGCTCCTGCCCGGGCGTGCCGAACAGGTAGAGCACGTGTTCCGCGTCCAGGGTGATGCGGCCGAAGTCCATCGCCACGGTCGTCTCGACCTTGTTCTCGACGCCGTCGAGACTGTCGGTCGCGGCGCTGACCGTGGTGAGGAGTTCCTCCGTGGACAGCGGCGCGATCTCGCTGACCGCGCCCACGAAGGTGGTCTTGCCGACCCCGAACCCACCGGCCACCAGGATTTTCAGCGCGGTGGGGAAGGGGTCAGAGCTGTCGTCGTAGTCCATCGAGCACTGCCTCCAGTAGGGACCGGTCCGTGGGGTTGTGGTGGAAGGCGGGGGGCTTGGCGGTCAGCGCCCCGCAGTCGACGAGGTCGGAGAGCAGCACCTTGGTGACCACGGCGGGCAGTTCGAGGTGCGCGGCGACCTCGGCGACCGGGACGGGCGCGCGGCACAGGTCGAGCGCCTGCGCGTGCTCGGGGCCGAGGTAGCCGAGCGGGGTGGCCCCGGTAGCCATCACCTGCGACATCAGGTCGAGGGCGATGCTGGGCTCGGTACGGCCATTGCTGACCGTGAACGGGCGCACGAGGCGTCCGGCCGCGTCGTCGAGCCACGGCCCGTCGCCGGCTGCCGCCACCCTCAAGGCCTCATCGCCGTGGGTTCGACGGCGTGCTGCCGGGGCGCGGTGACGAGGTACGGGCGGACGCTCTTGACCAGCATCGCCATCTCGTAGCCGAGGACGGCGGCGTCGGCCTCGCGGCCGGCCATGACGGCGAGGCAGGTGCCGGAGCCGGCGGTGGTGACGAACAGCAGCGTCGAGTCGAGTTCGACGACGACCTGGCGGACGTCCCCGCCGTCGCCGAACCGGACGCCCGCGCTGCGGCCGAGCGAGTAGAGGCCGGAGGCGAGCGCCGCCATGTGGTCGGCGCTGTCCGGGTCGAGGCCGTGGACGGACTTCACCAGTCCGTCGCAGGACAGGAGCACCGCGCTGGTGGTGTGCGGTACGCGCTGCACTAGGCCGCTCATCAGCCAGTCGAGGTCGGATACCTGGGCGGTCGGCGCATCGCTCGCCATGGTGGATCGACTCCTTGGGGTACGAAGGTCTGCGGGAGCGCTGGGGGTGAGGGTGAACACGGTGCTGGTCATCCGGCCGGTGCGCTCCCGTCGGGCCGGGCGGTGAAGTCGGAGGTGTGCACCGGGCGCAGGGTCGGGGAGTGTGGCTGGGGCTGGGGTCGGGACGCTGACCGGGGGTCGGCCGGGTCGCGGTGGCTTCGGCTCTGGGGTGCCGGGGCCATGTGGTCTCCGGCGAGGTACTCCGGGGCCGCGTGGTCCCCGGGCAGGTGGTTCGGGAGCGAGTGATCCGGGACGTTGTGTGCCGAACCCGTGTAGCCCGCGCCCACGTACTCCGGGCCCGTGTATGCCCGGCCCGTGTAGTCCGGGCCCATGTGGTCCGGGCCGCCCGTGTGTTCTGGTCCCATGGGTTCCCCGGCCGACTGGTCCAGCACGCTCTGGCCCAAGGCGCTGTGGTTCGGGGTGGTGTGCTCCGGAGCCATGTGCCCGGCATCCACATGGGCGGGATCTCTAGGGGTCGCCCCCATGTGTGCGGTCTCCATGTGTGTGGCGTCGGCATGTGTGGCGTGGGACGTGCTGGTCGCCGCTTCGCTTCTCAGGCCGGCCGCCGTGCTCATGTCGTCCGCGCCCATGTCGGCAAAGCCCATGTCGGTGGGACCGGTGCGGAGGAAGTCTCCCTGCGCCCCGCCGCCCGTCCCGTCGGCGACCGCGGGCTCCCCCTGGGTGGCCTCCAGGTGCTGCTGGGCCTCGGCGAGACCGATGCCTCGCTGGAAGGCGGCCATGAGGCCGGGGTCGTGTCCGGCCGGGTTCTCGTTGTCCTGGCGGGGCGCGGGACCGCCGCGGAGCTGGGGGACGATGTGTTCCTGGGCACGGCGGCGCGGCAGTTGGGGTTTGCCCATGGTGCCGCGCACGGCGCCGACGCGCGGGACGGGCGCGGTGCCCGCGTGCTCGGCCACCACGGGCCGGTCCTCGGGCCGGATGCCGGGCAGCGCCTCGGCGGGGTTGGGCCGGCTCTCCTGGGAGCCGCGTACCGGCAGCGGTGTGGGGGCGCCCGCACCCCCCTGCTGCGCGCGCCGACGCCGCCCGCCGACAGGGGTCGTGGTCGGGTCCTCGGGCGGCTCGGGCCGCCGACCCGTGGGCCCACCGCCCGCACTGCCTGCACCGCCCGCGGCGGCCGTCCGGCCCCCGGCGCCCCCGGTGTTCGGCCCGGCGGTGCCGCGAACGACCTCCACCGGACCGGTGCCGTCGGACGGCCGCGCGGCTCCGCCTCCCGGCGCACCGCCCGGTACCCCCGGCACGGCGCCTCCGGCCCCCGGGTCACGCGGCTGCGGTACGGCCCCGGGTGAGCCCGGTGTCGTACCCAGCAGGCCCTGCGGGACGACGAGGACGGCCTGGACACCGCCGTAGATGTTGCTCTGGAGGCGGACGTTGATGCCGTGGCGGCGGGCGAGCTGGGAGACGACGAAGAGGCCGATGCGGCCGTCGGCCAGCAGGCTGGCGACGTTGACCTGGTCGGGGTCGGCGAGCAGGGCGTTCATCCTGGACTGTTCGCCGACGGGCATGCCGAGTCCGCGGTCCTCGACCTCGACCGCGAGGCCGGAGGTGACGAGGTTGGCACGGAGCAGCACCTGGGTGTGCGGGGCGGAGAACACGGTGGCGTTCTCGACGAGTTCGGCGAGCAGGTGGATGACGTCGGCGACGGCGTGGCCGCGCAGTTCGCCGTCGATCGGCGGGACGAGCTTGACCCGGGAGTACTGCTCGACCTCGGCGATGGCGGAGCGCAGCACCTCGGTCATGGAGACGGGGTTGCTCCACTGCCGCCGGGAGACGGCGCCGCCGAGCACGGCGAGGTTCTCGGCGTGCCGCCGGATGCGGGTGGCCAGGTGGTCGACGTGGAAGAGGCCCTTGAGGAGGTCCGGGTCCTCGATCTCGTTCTCCAGGTCGTCGAGGATCGAGATCTCCCGGTGCACGAGGGACTGAAGCCGCCGTGCCAGGTTGACGAAGACCTCCAGCTTCTGTTCGCTGCCGGCCTGGCTGGAGAGCTGGGCCGCCTGCACGACGGCGGTGACGGCGCCGTCGTGCGCGCGGGACAGGTCGGCGGCGAGCAGTTCGAAGTCGTCGGCGTCCTCGGGCGGTCCGCCGCGCGGGGTGCGGTGCGGCGGGGTCTCGCCGCGGCGCAGCGCGTCGACGAGGGCCAGCAGGTCGGCCTCGCCGCGGGCGGCGTTGCGGCGCAGGGTGCCGAGGCGGTCGCTGACCGAGCGGGCGGCGCGGCCCGCGGCCACGGCGGCGATCACGACGGCCGCGGCCGTCACCGAGACCGCCCCGGCCAGCACGGCCAGCAGGGTGAGACCGGGCCGCGCCCCGGTGGAGCGGACGGTGAACAGGACGGCCGCGCAGCCGCTGAGCGCCACCGCGACCGGCGGCAGCACGGCGAGACGCATCAGCTGAGGCCGTATGTGGGTCTCGGGCAGCGCGGGAACGGGTCGGGCGACCGGACGTCCGTGCCGGCCGCCCTCACGGCGGTCGGCGCGGGCGGCCGGTGCACGGAGGTGAGACATCTGCGTCCTCGTACTGGTCCGTCGGGCCTGATTCCTCGCGCGGGGCGCGCGAGGTGGGCATGCGCCATCGCGATGCCGGACGAGGAGACCGCAAAAGAATTCGGCCCCGCGCCGTCCGACGGACACTCACAGTAGTCGCCGACACATCATGTGCGGTGGGCAGTTGACAAAGTCCCCCGGAGAGGAACCCGCTCTGGTATGAGCCGTCGCACGAAAGACCGATAACCCCCTCGACGCCTCGCCCCCGAACAGGCGGCAACCGATCCGACCTGCTCAAAAAAGGTCACACGCAGGACATGAGGACCGGGGCGCCCCACGCTCCCCGTCCGCGCACCGAGCGCCCGCCCGTGCGCCCTCGGCCGCCCCGGCAGCACGCCCGCACGGCCCCCATACCCCTGCCATCACCCCCCAGAACATCACTCACGGTGACTTCGCTGGGTGTCGACGCCCGTCACCGCGTCGGTCGCGGCCCCGGCCAGGGCCGGGCGGCTCAGGACGTCGGTGCTGTCGATGAACTGGTCCACCGCCCCGGCCGTCCGCAGCTCCCGTATGTCCGGGTCCTTGATGCGGGCGATGAGGGCCCGGGTGAAACGATCGGCACGCAGGACGCGGAACGGCCTGGAGTGGTAGGGGCGGGTGCCGGGGTCCACCCGGTCGGTGAGCTCCAGTTCGTTGTGCAGGTGGGCGACGATCTCGTAGGCATGGGCCAGGTGCCCCTCACGGGTGGGCCAGTCCGTGGCGGCGAACACGGCGGTGAGCTCGGGGGTGAGCCGAGGGGCCGCTGGAGTGCGGGCGAAGGCGCTGCCGAGCCATTTGCCGTACGGCGGATAGCGCCGGTCCATGAGCAGGCAGAGCCGCATGAGGTCGCGGACCAGGCGGGCGGCCTCGACGGCGGAGCCCAGTTCGTCGCCGACCTCGCCGCAGCGGCCGACGAAGGCCTCCTCCTGGGCGATGCGCCGCCACTGGCAGGCGAGGACATGGAGCCAGAGGTCGTGGGGGTACCAGCGCAGCGCGGCCCGGGCCGGGGTGAGCGTGCGGAGTCCGTCGTGGAACACGGCGCCGGCCGTGGCCTCGGCGAGCAGCTGGGTGGGGGTGGCGAGCCAGTGCGCCGGGGAGACTCCCGAGGCCGGGTCGAAGCCGAGGGCGGCCCGGAACCAGGGCGACACGGCGGTCACCTCGACACGGTGGTGCACGGGACCGTCGGTGACCTGCATGACCCGGATGTCCCGGTCCTTGGTGGCGGCGAAGTGGGTGGGCCAGCCGTGGAAGGTCTTCGGGAGGTGTTGGGCGAGCACATGTCTGATGCGGGCGGCGTGGCGCGGCACATCGTGGGGGTGGAGGAAGAGCTGGAGGCGTGGGCCCCATTCGTGGTCGGCGGAGCGTTCGGTGTCGTAACCGAGGACTTCGGAGCCCGGGCCGATACGGGCCGCCGTGTGGGGTATTCCGGGGGCGGCCTCCTCCAGCAGCGGGCGCACGGCCTCGGTGTAGAAGCGCCGGGACAGCTCAAGTCCAGGTAAGAAGGCGGGGGTTGGCATATGTGCATGGCTCATGCCCATGCCCCTGCCCAGGTTGTGCAGGGGCATGCGCGCCTTTTTCACGCCACCGCCACAACGGTGGCGCAACTACTTCACAAGATCGTCCGCGTCCGGTGCCACCGTGTCGCCGGGCAGGTCGAGGTCGCCCGGTCCGGCCTCGCCGCGCGGCTGCAGGGCGCGGCGCCAGGGCCGGGCGATCGGCGCCGACACCTCGCGCCACCACGGGTCGACGGGCGGCTTCCCGGAGGGTTCGAAGGGCTCCCCGGGGCGCGGCAGCGCGACCGTCTGGCCCACCGCGTCCCCGGCGTCCTTCGTCCACTCCCCCGGTTCGGCCCAGGCGTGCGGGGCGAGGTTGAACGTGCCCCAGTGGATCGGCAGCAGGACGCCGTGCGGGCCACCGCCCTGGAGGTCCAGGTGGGCGCGCACACCCTCCTCGGGCGTCATGTGTATGTCGGGCCAGTACTCGCTGTACGCCCCGATCTGGATCATCGTCGCGTCGAACGGGCCGTGGTCGGCGCCGATGTCCTTGAAGCCGTCGAAGTACCCGGTGTCACCGCTGTGGTAGATCCGGTGCTCCTCGCCGGCGACGACCCAGGACGCCCACAGGGTGTGCTGGGTGTTGCGCAGCCCGCGGCCGCAGAAGTGCCGGGCGGGGGTGGCCGTCAGGGTGAGTCCGCCGATCCTGGTCTCCTCGTGCCAGTCCAGCTCGCGCAGCCGGTCGGCGGAGACACCCCAGTGTTCGAGATGGGCGCCGACGCCGAGCGGCACGGCGAACAGGGTGTCCGTGCCGGCCAGCGCCTTGATGGTGGGCAGGTCGAGGTGGTCGTAGTGGTCGTGCGAGATGACCACGACGTCGACCTTGCCGAGCGCGGCGATCGGCAGCGGCACCGGGTGCAGCCGCTTGGGCCCGGCGAACGGGAACGGCGAGCAGCGCTCGCCCCAGACGGGGTCGAACAGGACGCGGTGCCCGTCGATCTCGGCGAGCACGCTGGAGTGGCCCGTCCACGTCAGCCGCAGGCCGCCGACGGCGGGCCTGGCGAGGTCGGCGAGCGTGGTGGCGTGCACCGGGACGGTGCCCCGGGGGGCGCGGCGGGCGCGCTGCTCCTTCTCGAAGTAGGTCTTCGCGAACTCGAGCATCGAACCGGAGGGGCGGGTCCGGGCGGTACCGCCCGGGTTCTGGAAGACACCGTCCTTGAAGTGCGGTGAGCCCTGGATGCGGGCCAGGCGCTCGCCGCCGGGGTCCGCGCCGAAGGCGGCGGGCCGCAGCGCACGGAGCCCGGAGCTCAGGGAACTCGAACCGGTCACGGTACCTCCAGTGGTGTAGCTGAGGTCCTCCATTATGGTCGGCTCCTCCGACAATCGGCGTTGACACCGGACCGCCCACCTCCCGATACTGACCCACTGTTCAGTAAGAAGCGGCTCGCCGCCCGCTCAGCGCCTTCCTGCGAGGAAACTCCATGACCGCTCCCCTGATGTCCCTCGTCTGGACCGACCACGTCACCGGCCGCCGGGGTTTCCTGGTCGTCGACCGGCTGGTGCGGGGCGTGGCCAGCGGCGGTCTGCGGATGCGGCCGGGCTGCACCCTGGAGGAGGTCACCGGGCTCGCGCGCGGCATGACGATGAAAGAGGCCCTGCACTACAACCCCGAGGGCCGCTACGTCCCCCTGGGCGGCGCCAAGGGCGGCATCGACTGTGATCCGCAGGACCCGGGGTCGTACGCCCTGCTGGTCCGCTACCTGCGGGCCATGCGGCCGCACATCGAGAGCTTCTGGACCACCGGCGAGGACCTCGGACTCACCCAGGACCTGGTGGACCGGGCGGCCGCCGAGGCGGGTCTTGTCTCCTCGATCCAGGCCGTGTACCCGCTGCTGGACGACGAGGCCGCGGCCCGGCGGCGGCTGGCGGACGCCTTCGCGGTCGAGGTGGACGGCATCGGGCTCGACGAGCTGGCGGGCGGCTGCGGGGTCGCCGAGTCGGCGCTGGCGGCGCTGGACCGGGCCGGGGTGCCGTACGCGGGGACGCGGGTCGCGGTGCAGGGCCTGGGCACGATGGGCGGGGCCACGGCGCGGTTCCTCACCCGCGCGCGGCTCACGGTGGTGGCCGTCGCCGACGTCAAGGGCACGATCGCCAACCCTGCGGGCCTGGACGTGGAAGCACTGCTGCGCGCGCGGGACGCGTACGGCACCGTCGACCGCGCGGTGCTGCGTCCCGGCGATCTGGAGCTGCCGGGCGACGCCTGGCTGTCCGCGGACGCGGAGGTGCTGGTGCCGGCGGCGGTCTCGTACGCGATCGACGCGGCCAACGAGCACCGGGTCACCGCCCGCTGGATCGTGGAGGCGGCGAACATGCCCGTACTGCCGGAGGCGGAGGAGCGGCTCGCCGCGCGGGGGGTGACCGTGCTGCCTGACGTGGTGGTCAACTCGGGGACCAACGCCTGGTGGTGGTGGACCCTGTTCGGCGACATCGGCCCGGACGCGGACGAGGCGTTCGCCCACACCCGGCGTTCGATGCGGGCCCTGGTGGAGCTGATGCTGGACCGCGCGGAGTCCGACGGCACGACCCCGCGGGCCGCCGCCCACGCCCTGGTGACCGACCGGCTGCCGGTGATCGCGGAACGGTTCGGCTGGTACCGGTGACGGGTCAGCGGCGCCCCAGGGCCGCGGCGAGAAGCAGCGCGCCCAGGGCCGTGAGGCCGGTGCCCTGCCAGCCGAGGGTGTCGAGCAGGGGTGCGGCGACGGCCGTGCCCAGGGCGCCGATCGTGAAGTACACCACGAGGTAGACGCTGCTGAGGCTGCCGGAGCGGGCGGGGTCGAGGGCGATGACACGGCTCTGGTTCGCGGCCTGGGCGGCGAAGCAGCCGGCGTCGAAGAGGGCGAGCCCGAGGGCGGTGCGCCAGGGGGTGTCCAGGCCGGTGGCCAGCAGGGCGGTACCGGCCGCGGCGGCAAGCAGGGCGACGGTGATCACCGTACGCGGGCCGTACCGGTCGGTGAGGCGGCCGCTGAGCGGGAGCGCGGCGAAGCCGAGGAGCCCGGCCAGGCTGTAGAGGCCGATGGCGGTCGGGCCGAGCGAGTGCGGCGGCTGGGCCAGGGCGAGGGCGAGGGCGATCCACACGAGGTTGAAGGCGAAGTACCAGAGGGCTCCGGTGGCCACCGCGCGGCGCAGCCGCGGCTGGTGCAGGAGCAGCGGCGGGAGGGCCGCCAGGGTGGCGCGGTAGCCGCGGTCGGCGTGCGGCCGTCGCCGGGGCAGGAGCGTGGCGGCGGCGAGCGCGCCGAGCAGCGCGAGGGCGGCGAAGACGAGGAGCATCCGCCGCCAGCCGAGGGCGTCGGTGAGGGCGCCTCCCACCATCCGGCTGAGCAGGATGCCGGCCGACATGCCGGCGGCCACCAGGGCGACGCCGGTTCCGCCGCGGCCCGGCCGGGCGTGCCGGCCGGCGATGTTGCCGGCCTGCGCGGCCACACTGGCGGCGGCGCCGACGAGCAGGTAGGCGGCCAGCAGCACGACCGCGTCGCGCGCGGTCGCGGCGAGCGCGAGGGCGGCGGCCAGGGCGGTGAGCTGCGCGGTGACCAGGCGGCTGGGGGCGAGGTGGTCGGTGAGCGGGAGCAGCAGGGCGAAGCCCGTCATGCAGCCGGCGAGCGCGGCGGTCGGCGCCAGGCCGATCACGGAGAGCGGCACGTCCAGGTCGGCGGCGACGGCGGCGAGCGCGGGCTGCACGGCGTAGTTGTTCGCGATCGCCGTGCCGGCTATGGCGGCCAGCAGGAGCGTGCCGCCGCGGGGCAGCGTCCGGCTCACGGCTGGGTGTCGCGGGTGAGGACGACGGCGTAACGGCATTCGGCGTCGGTGGTGTTGGCGAAGACGCGCTCGGCGGGTGCGCCGAGTTCGATGGTGTCGCCGGCGTCGAGTTCGTGGACGGTGTCGCCGTCGTGGAAGGTCAGCCGGCCGTCGAGGACCCAGACGAGCTGGCGTACGAAGGCGAAGGCCGCGGCCGGGTACGGCACCCGGGCTCCGGCGGGCAGCCGGATCTCGGCGATCTCCGCGGGGAAGCGCGGGCCGGTGATCTGGCGGCGCCGGTAGCCGGTGCCGGGGTCGCGCCACTCGGCGGCGTCGGCGCCGCGCCGCACGCCCCGGGTGTCGGCCACGGACTCCTGCGCGCCCTGCGCGCCTTCGGCGAGGGCCAGCAGCGAGGCGACGCTGAGCTGGAAGGCGGCGGACAGCTTGCCGAGCACGACCGCGGTGGGGCTGCTCTCGCCGCGTTCGATCCGGCTGATCATCGCCGGGGAGACACCGGAGGCGTCCGCGAGCTGCGCCAGCGTCCAGCGGCGGCGCTCCCGCTCGGTGCGGACCCGGGCGGCGATCTGCCGCACCAACGGGTCCGCCGATGGTTCTACTATGTTGGACATGAATCCAATATACGAGAGAAGCGCGGTGACGGTCCGCCCGGCCCGTCCCGAGGACCAGGAGGCCGTCCGCGCGATCCGCAATCACGCGATCGAGCACTCCACGGCCCTGTGGACGGAGACCCCGCAGTCCCCCGCCGAGGGCGCGGTGTGGTTCGCCGCGCACCTGGAGCGCGGATCGGCGCTCGTGGCCGAAGTCGCCGACGCGCCGGGCGAGGTGGCCGGGTTCGCGACCTACGGCCCCTGGCGCGCGCTGGACGGCTACCGGCACACGGTGGAGAACTCCGTCTACGTCCGCGAGGGCAGCCACGGGCTCGGCATCGGCTCCGCGCTGCTCGGCCCGCTCATCGCCTCGGCGCGCGAGGCCGGCCACCATGTGATGATCGCCGGCATCGAGGCCGGGAACGCCGCGTCGATCCGGCTGCACGACCGGTTCGGCTTCGAGCACGTCGGCACGGTCCGGGAGGTGGGCACCAAGTTCGGCCGCTGGCTGGACCTCACGCTCATGCGGCTGCCGCTGGCCTGAGACGGCGACGCGGGCAGGGGGACGACCGATTAGGGTGACCGCGTGGCGAGAGTGCGGTTGAGCGTGGCCGAGCGGCGGGAGGAACTGCTGCGGGCGGCCATCGAGCAGATCGAGGCGCGGGGCGTGGCGGCGGTGCGGATCGCCGATGTGGCCTCGGCCCTCGGGGTGAGCAACGCGCTGGTGCTGTATCACTTCTCGACGAAGGAGAAGCTGGTCGCCGCCGCCTTCACCTATGCCGCCGAGGACGATCTGGCGCATCTGGGCAAGCTGCTGGGCCGCCGTACGTCGGCGCTGCGCCGACTGCAGGCCGCAGTGCGCTGGTACGCGCCGACCGGGCAGGCCAAGGGCTGGCGGCTGTGGATCGAGGGCTGGGCGGTGGCCTTGCGCGAACCCGCGCTGCGGGACGTCACCAAGGGCCTGGACCAGCAGTGGAAGGCGGCGCTCACCGAGGTCATCGCCGAAGGGGTGGCCGCGGGCGAGTTCCGGTGCCCGGACCCCGCGGCCACGGCACTGCGCCTGACCGCCCTGCTCGACGGGCTCGCCGTCCAGCTGACGTCGTATCCGGGCGGCGTACCGCGGGCCCGGGCGCAGCAGTGGGTCGACGAGGCGCTGGCGCGCGAACTGGGACTGCCCGAGCACGAGTAAGGGGCGGCCCGCAATGAGACCACCCCTTACCCGTCGGCGCCGCCTCCTCAAGCCACGGAGGCGATCCGCATCTTGATGTCGTCCGGGGAGAGCGCCCCCTTGGCCGTCACATGGTCACCCGACGACTCGCCGCGCAGCCGCCGACCGATCCACGGGACCAGGTACTCGCGGGCCCAGTGCACATCGTCCCGGCGGACCTCCAGGGTGCCGCGGGGCGGCAGCGGGGGCCACGGCTGGTCCGGGTCGGCCGGCACCTCGACGCCGAGCACCTGGCCGGCGCGCAGCGCCACCCGCGTGTGCCCTTCGGGGGACAGGTGCAGCCGGTCGCCGTCCCAGGCCCGCCGGTCCTGCACGGTCTTGAGGGACCACAGGTCGAGGACCGGGCAGCCGTACCGGTCGGCGATGGCCCGGACATGCCCGTTGTACGTGGCGATCTTGCCGCGCAGATGCTTGAGGACGGGCACGCCCCGGGTGTCGAATCCGGTGGTCACCAGCACCGTGCCGATGGCCTCGGTCAGTTGGGCCACGGCCCGCTCGAACCGCTCGGCCACCTCGTCGGGGTCGGTGCCGGGACGGATGATGTCGTTGCCGCCCGCGCAGAAGGAGACCAGGTCCGGGGCGAGTTCCAGGGCCTGCGGCACCTGGTCCGCCACGATCTGGTCGAGCAGTTTGCCGCGCACGGCGAGGTTGGTGTAGTTGAAGTCGCCTTCGGGCTGCCGGTCCGACAGCAGTACCGCGAACCGGTCGGCCCAACCGACGAACGCCCCGTCGGGGCCGGGGTCGCCGACGCCCTCGGTGAAGCTGTCCCCCACCGCCACGTACGACCCGATCACTGATGCAATGTCACTCTTCGAATCGTCTGCCACGTCGGGCCATGATTCCCCTTGAGGTGTGACCTACGCGACCGTAATAAGGGGTTGACGATCGGTGAGATAAGACACTTTTAAATACTTTGCCAAGCCTGGAATAAGGCTCCCATCAGGGACGTTGACGGGTTGATCCCCAGACCCGGAAGTCACTGACACGGAAGTGGCTCCACGTGGTCCGGAACGCGAAGTGCCCACCCGTGTAAGGCTCCGGGTCGGTGTAGTCGAACACCGGCCGGCCGTTGTTCCACCACTGCACGGTCGGGCCGTCAGAGACGATCCGGACGTGGTTCGGTTCGTTCGCGACGAGCAGCGGCTCGGTGTAGTCGTAGATCAGGGGCCGGACGCCGGGTTCGCCGACGTAGCGGCGCAGCCGGGTGGTGGTGTTGTAGTTGGCGCCGAAGCCGGCGTAGTAGGTCGTGAGGTAGTCGTACTCGGCGAGGGCGCCGCCGCGCGGGGTGGCGAACAGGTCGTCCGGGGAGCGGACGTCGGTGGCGTTCCAGAAGTTGTTGAGGTCCGAGACCCGGTCGTCGGGACCGCCCGCCGAGACCGGGGTCGCGGTGTACTCCAGGACGTACGGCCCTTCGAGCCGGCGCCGGAACCAGACGGTCGCGCCGGCGGGCACGTCGACCTCCAGGATCCCGTGCGACGCGGTGACCGAACCGCCCTGTTCCAGTTCGACGAACCACTGGCCGAGGCCGTGGCGGAAGTCGTCGTGGGCGAGCAGCCGGCGGTGCCGGGGCGCGGCGCTCGCGGACGCGGCGGGAGCGAGGGCCGCGAGGGCGGCTCCGGCGGCCAGGGCTCCGAAGGCGCGGCGGGTGGTCGTCATACGCGGGATTCCTTCCGGCGGGGCGACAGTGACAGTGGCATGACAGCCACAAGGTCAGGGGCAGGGATGGAAAGCGCTTGCAGTCCAGGGGATCACTGTGCCGCCGTACCCCCTTCGTTGTCGATGCCCCGAGCGCTCCCGCCACAAGAACGCAACGCGCCGAAGGCCGGACCCGGGGATCGGGGGTCCGGCCTTCGGAGTGTGTGTCAGGACGGCGGGGCGTCGGATCAGCCGACGGCGAGGCCCTTGGAGCGGAGGTAGGCGACCGGGTCCACGTCCGAGCCGTAGTCGGGGGTGGTGCGGATCTCGAAGTGCAGGTGCGGGCCGGTCACGTTGCCGGTCGCGCCGGAGAGGCCCACCTGCTGGCCCGCGGCCACGGTCTGACCGACCGAGACGGAGAGGGCGGAGAGGTGGCCGTACTGCGCGTAGTAGCCGTCGGCGAGCCGGATGACGACCTGGTTGCCGTAGGAGCCGCCCCAGCCGGCCGTGACGACCGTGCCGGCACCGACGGCCTTGACCGGGGTACCGGTCGGGACGACGAAGTCGACGCCCGTGTGGTAGCCGCTGGACCACATGCCGCCGGCCACGTGGTAGCCGGTGCCGACGGTGGCGCCGACGACCGGGAGGCTGAAGCCGGAGGCGTTCGTCGCGGACGTGTCCGCGGCGGACGACGCGGACGAAGAGGATGGCGAGGACGAAGAGGACGGCGAGGACGAAGAGGAGCCGGAGGACCGCGCCTCGGAGCGGTAGCCGGAGTCCGTGCTGTCGTCCGTCGTCGCGGCGTGACGGCCGCCGAGCGTGAGCTTGAGACCCGGGTGGATCAGCGAGGGGTTGTCGCCGACGGCCTGCCGGTTGTCGGCGTAGAGCCGGTACCAGCCGCCGGTGACGTTCTGGTCGCGGGCGATCTTCGAGAGATAGTCGCCGGGGACCACCGTGTAGGTGCGGTGCGCGGAATGCGCGGCGGCGGCCTTCCGCACGGCCGCCGTCTTCCTCATTGCCGTCTTCTCGACGCCCGGAAGCGACTGCGCGGCCTTTTCGGGAACGGACTGCGCAGTGGCCGCGTGGGCACCGGTGGCCCCCATGAGCGGCAGCGCCAGCGCCGCGCCGCCGGTTCCGGCGACGGCCATCGAGCGGGTGATTCGCTGGGTCTTGGGACGGCGGTGCTTACCCTTCGCGGGCATGGCGCATTCCTCTCCGGCGCCTGCGAGGTGAGCTGTCGGGTTCGGGCTGGAGCTGCCCGGCCACACGTGAATGCGTGACTACACCCCTAGCCGTCCCGGGAACCGGAACAGGCGGTCGTACCTGGTGGGTCCCCCGCTCCTGCCGGGCACGGGTGAGTGTGTGGGGAGTCCGGACGGCGGCAGGATTCGGCGTTCCGTCCGGATGCGTGGCGAACGTAAGCGAGCAAGACGTACCCGGACAAGCGACTGGTTCCCTCTGTCCGAGTTTCGCTTGATCCGTTACGGGAAATCACGGTCACCCTCCGTGAATTCCACCGGCCCGCGTTTATCAATTCCTCAGCGAAAACCGATAATTACGTGAACATGACGCGCGACGGACGGTCACGAATATGACGCTTCTCACGCACCCGCCCATTACCCCCCTTTATTCCAGAGCGAGTTGGAATGAAGGGGGGTGAAGGCTCTAATTCGGACAGATGACTCAGATGCGGCGCAGTCGGAGCACCGTCGCATCCAGGTCGCCCTTCAGGCCGGTACGCAGCCCGTGATGCAACAGAACGGCACCTCGGTGCACTTCGCCCGTTTCGCGGCATTCGTACGACGCGGTCGGGTCGAGCCCCCGCAGCCGCAGCGCCGGCGCCGGTTCGCCGTAGCTCTGCGCCTGGAGCCAGGCGAGGACGACCGTCTCGTCGCCGAGGGTGTACTGCACCGCGCTGAGCCCGCCGGCCGGCGGCCGCAGCCGGAACTGGTCGCCGCGCTGTACCAGTGGCCGGATCTCCTTGTAGAGCTCTACCCAGCGACCGGCCTCGGCGAGTTCCTCCTCGGTCCACTGCGAGAGGTCGCCGCCGACGCCGAGCGCACCGGCCATGGAGCTGACGAACCGGAAACGCAGCGAGCTGACCCGGCCGTTGAGCTGGTGGTTCGGGCTGTCGGTGACCCAGGCGGACATCACCCGCGCGGGGTGAATCTGGCTGAAGCCGTGCTGGATGGCGAGCCGGTCCAGCGGGTCGGTGTTGTCGGAGGTCCACACCTCGTCGGTACGGCTCATGATGCCGAGGTCGATCCGGCCGCCACCACCGGAGCAGGACTCGATGGCGACGTTCGGGTGGGCCGCGCGGATCCGGTCGAGCAGGGCGTACAGCCCGCGCACGTGGTCGACCCACAGGCGCTGCGGGTAGGGCTCACCGGGCCAGCCCGCGTCGGTGAAGCAGCGGTTGAAGTCCCACTTGACGTAGTCGATCGGGGCGCTGGACAGCAGGGTGTCGAGCTGCTGCCAGAGGTACTCCTGGACGTCCTCGCGGGCGAGGTTGAGGACGAGCTGGTTGCGCAGTTCCGTCCGCTTCCGTCCCTGCTGGTACTGGACCCAGTCGGGGTGGGCGCGGTACAGGTCGCTGTCCGCGTTGACCATCTCGGGCTCGACCCAGATACCGAACTGCATGCCGAGGGCGTGCACATAGTCGGCGAGGGGCTTGAGGCCCTTCGGGAAGCGGTCCGGGTTGGGGGTCCAGTCGCCGAGGCCCGCGCGGTCGCTGGTGCGGGCGCCGAACCAGCCGTCGTCCACCACGAACAGCTCGACGCCGATCGCGGCGGCCCGCCGGGCGAGGGTGGCCTGCTGCTCCTCGGAGATGTCGAAGGTAGTGGCCTCCCAGGAGTTGAACAGCACCGGCCGGTCGCGGTCGGCGTCCGGGATGATGTACGCCCGCTGGTAGGCGTGCCAGGCGCGGCTGGCCCCGCCGAAGCCGCCGTCGGTCCACAGGGCCGCGAAGACCGGGCTGGTGTACGACTCGCCCTCGGCCAGCATCAGCAGGCCCGAGTCGTCGTACCCGGCGCCGCCGGTGATCTGGACGTGTGCGTCCGGGAGTTGGGCGACGGCGATCCGCCAGGAGCCGGACCAGCCGAGGGCACAGCCCCAGACCTCGCCGCGCTCCTCGGTGGCGTCGATGTCGAGGGCGACCCAGGGCAGGTGCTGGTGGCCGGTGTGGCCGCGGCGGCTGCCGATGACCTTCTCACCGTAGGTCAGCGGGGCGCTGACCAGCCGGGACTCGGCCGCCCAGCGGCCGTGCAGCTGGGAGAGCCGCCAGCCCTCGCGGTCGGGCAGCGTCCAGGTGGCGGGGTCGGCGCGCAGCACCTCCAGGGGCGCGTGCCCCCCGTTGCCGACGGTCACCCAGCGTTCGACGACATCGCCGCGCATCCGGTAGTGGAGGGTGATGCCGATGCCGTCGTCCGTGAAGCGCAGCCGGAGCTCGTCCTCCTCGACCTCGTACGCCTCGAAGGCCCACTCGGTGCCTCGGCGCTCCTCGGTGCGCACGGACAGCGCGGGGCGCACGAACCGGGGGCCGCCCTCGACCGGGTACTCCTCACGGCCGTCGAGCGGGGACTCGAAGGGCCAGTACTCGGGCAGCGCCCGAGTACTGAGCTGCTCGGCGTCGGCGAGCTGGATCCTGGGCCCCCAATGCAGGTGGAGCAGCTCGTCGGCCTCCGTCAGATGCAGCGCGTAGCTGCTGCCGGGGCCCGACAGGAGCCAGGTACGACCGTTTTCGGCGATGTCCACCATCGAGAAACCTCACACAGGTGCCAACAGATCCGCTCAAGCACCAACATCATCAAGGTCTATCGCCCCTGAGGCAACGCCTGTGGACAACTCATTGCCCGCGGAAACCGATGTCGTATGGTCGGTCCAGTGCCCGTCGACGAGCAGCGCCGACGGGGCCGGCCGGGAGGAGCCCCCGTGACGCAGCAGGTCCCGTCGACCGAACCCGAGCTGGCCGGTGTGCGCAACTTCCGTGACGTGGGCGGCCTGCCGACCTTGGACGGGCGGCGGGTGCGGCACGGCGTGCTCTTCCGCAGCGGGCATCTGGCACACGCGACGGAGTCGGACGCGGAGTTCCTCGCCTCCCTCGGCCTGCACACGATCTTCGACTTCCGCAACACGGCCGACCAGAAGCTGGAGGGCCCGGACGTCGAGCTGCCCGGCGTACGGAACCTGAACCTGCCGCTGACCGACCCGGCGCACGGTGCCGACTTCTGGAAGATGGTCCGCGAGGGCGACATCGAGCAGCTGCGCGCGCTCCTGGGCGACGGCAAGGCCGCGAACCGGATGGTCACCTCGTACCGCACGATCGTGAAGGACCGCACCGAGGAGCACTCGCGCGTGCTGCACGCCGTCGCCGAGGACAGCGTCCCGGCGCTGATGCACTGCGCGGCCGGGAAGGACCGGGCAGGCATCTCCATAGCCGTGACGCTGCTCGCGGTGGACGTGGAACGGGACGCGATCCTCGCCGACTACCTGGAGTCCAACGCCAAGCACCGGCGCTACAAGGTGCGGCGCAGCGGCGGCGGGGAGTCCGCGTACAGCCCCGAGGTGATGGAACTGCTCAGCCCTCTCTTCGACGCCCGCGCGGAGTACCTGACGGCGGCCTTCGAGAGCATCGACGAGACCTGGGGCGATGTCGACACGTACCTGGAGCAGGGGCTGAAGGTCACCGCGCAGACCCGGGAGCGGCTGCGCCAGCGTCTCCTCGACTGAGGCCGGGCGGAGGGCAGCGGCTCAGCCCTTGCCGCCGAGGGAGAACAACAGAAAGAGGAAGCCTGCCAGGACGTGCCCGACGGCCAGGTAGATGACCAGCCGGATCCACAGGGACCGGGGGAATTTCTCCTCGATGTTGCTCACGGCAGCTCTCCAGTGATCGGTCCCAGGCACAGCGTGGCCGTGGGACTCTGCAGCAGGGTGTGGACGAACAGGAGCTCGACCCCGTCCTGGTCCTCGGCGGCGAGCCGGTGCGGGGTCAGCGAGTCGAAGTGCGCGCTGTCGCCGGGCGCGAGCAGGTGCGTGGTGTCGCCGAGGCGCAGCCGGAGCCGGCCGCGCAGGACGTACAGCCACTCCTCGCCGGGATGCACCCGCACGATGTCGCCCTGGGAGCCGTACGGCACCCGGACACGCAGGGCCTGCATCCCCCGGCCGGACGCCCCGGCCTGCCAGTAGGTCCAGCCACCGGCGCGGGTCGGTTCCATGTCGCCGGCGCGCACGATCGCGTCCCGGTCGGCGACGGTCTCACCGAGCAGCTCGGAGACTGTCGTACCGTAGACACGTGCGAGCGCGAGCAGCATCGGCAGCGAGGGCTGCCGCCGGCCCGTCTCCAGCCGGGACAGGTGCGCGGGCGACAGCCCGGCGTCCCGTGCGGCGGCCTCCAGGGTGAGGCCGGCGCGGCGGCGCAGGGAGCGCAGCTGCGGGGCGACGGCGGGCAGGTCCGTGACCGGCCCGCCCGCGCCCTCGCTGTCGGAGGGGTTCATGCCTCCATTCAGCCGCAGTTTTGCCTCTGCGGCAATTTCTTTGCCCCAGAGGCAAAAAGCTAGCGGTTGGCCACCGCCTGCTTGATCAGCGTCTTGCCGAAGTCCCACATCAGGCCGCCGCCGCTGTGCGCGTCGTCCATGACGTCCGTGAAGGCGTCGACGAAGCGGTCGACGTCCGCCTCGTCGACGATCAGCGGCGGGATGAGCTTGATCACCTCCAGGTGGTCACCGGAGACCTGGGTGAGGATCCGGTGGCGCTGCAGCAGCGGTACGACGACCATCTGGGCGAACAGGCCCTTGCGGGCGGCCTGGAGCATGGTCCAGCGGCTGCGCAGCTTCAGCGAGCCGGGCCGGCCGAACTCGATGCCGATCATCAGGCCCCGGCCGCGCACGTCTGCGAGCAGCTCGTACTTGTCGGTCAGCGCGGCGAGCCGGGACTTGAGCTGCTCCCCCACGGCCCGGGCCCCCGCCACGATCTGGTCGTTCTCCATGACCGACAGCACGGCGAGCCCGGCCGCCATCGCCTGGGCGTTGGCGCCGAAGCTCGCCGAGTGGACCAGGACGCGGTCCATGGACGAGTAGACCTTCTTGAAGATCCAGTCCTTGCCGAGCGTGGCGCCGACCGGCACATAGCCGCCGGACAGCGCCTTCGCCACGCACACCAGGTCCGGCTCCACGCCCTCCTCGTGCTGGTACGCGTAGAAGTCACCGGTGCGGCCCAGGCCGGTCTGCACCTCGTCGGCGATCAGCAGCGCCTTGTGCCGGTGCAGCAGCTCCTGGGCGGCACGCAGATACCCGGGCGGGGCTTCGTGCACGCCCTTGCCCTGGATCGGCTCGACGATGAGGGCGGCGACATCGCCCTTCTTCAGCTCGCGGGCGAGCGCGTCCAGATCGCCGAGGGGTACGGCGGTGTCGGGCAGCAGCGGCGCGAAGCCGTCCCGGAAGCCGTCCTCGCCGTTGACCGACAGCGAGCCGGTGGTCAGGCCGTGGAAGGCGTGGTCGCAGTAGAGGACGCGCGGTCTGCCGGTGGCGAACCGGGCGAACTTCAGGGCCGTCTCGACCGCCTCGGTGCCGCTGTTGCCGAAGAACACCCGGTCCAGGTGCGGGCTGTGGGCGAGGAGCCGCTCGGCGAGCAGACCAGGCAGCGGCTGGCAGTCGAAGCGGGTGAGGTCGGCGAGCTGGGCGTCCAGCACGTCGTGCAGGGCCTTGCGGACGACAGGGTGGTGGCGTCCCAGGCCCATCACCCCGAACCCGGCGAGCATGTCCAGGTAGTCGTTGCCCTCGGCGTCCCAGAAGTGGGCACCCTCCGCCCGCTCGTAGACCTTGTCGAACCCGATGGTGTGCAGCATGCGCGGGAGCTGGTGGTTCAGGTACTTGCTGTGCAGTTCGTACCGCTCACCACCACGCTCGGCGAGCAGCGCACCGAGGTCGAACTCCGTACTCATTGCCTCTCCTTGTCAACGCCCTCGGCATCAGCGCCCCGCAGGGGCGCGGGGAACTGCGCGACCAGCCCGGACGGCGCCGCACCCGCCGAACGACCCCCCGCCGCACCCCCCTTGGCGTCGGCCCCCCGCCCCGCGAGGCTCGCCCCGATCCGCCCCGCGATCTCCACCGGCGTCAGCCCGATGTCGGCCAGTACCTCCCCCCGCTTGGCATGTGCCAGGAACTGCTCCGGAATCCCGAACCGCCGTACCGGCACGTCCACTTCGGCGTCGCCGAGCGCCAGCGAGATCGCCGCGCCCACGCCGGCCGCCCGGCTGTTGTCCTCGACGACGGCCACGAGCTCATGGTCCGCCGCCAGCACGGGCAGCGCCGGGTCCACCGGCTTCACCCACCGCGGATCCACCACCGTGCAGCCGATGCCCCGCGCCGCCAGCAGTTCGGCGGCCTGCAGGCACACCGGCGCCATCACACCGACCGCGACCAGCAGCACCCGCGCGTCCTCCCCGCGGTGCAGGACATCGACCCCGCCGACCCGGTCGACCGCAGGGATCTCCGGTCCCACCGACTCCTTCGGGAAGCGCACCAGTGTCGGCGCGTCGTCGACGGCGACCGCCTCCCGCAGCTGGAGGCGCAGTTGCTCGGCGTCGCGCGGGGCGGCGATCCGCAGGCCCGGGACCACCTGCAGGATCGACATGTCCCACATGCCGTTGTGGGAGGCACCGTCGACCCCGGTCACCCCCGCCCGGTCCAGTACGAACGTCACCCCGCAGTGATGCAGCGCCACGTCCATCAGCACCTGGTCGAAGGCACGGTTCAAAAACGTGGCGTAGACGGCGACGACGGGATGCAGCCCCCCGGTCGCCAGCCCCGCCGCCGAGACCGCCGCGTGCTGTTCGGCGATGCCGACGTCCCAGACCCGGTCCGGGAAGCGCTCGGCGAACCTGCCGAGGCCGACCGGGTGCAGCATGGCCGCGGTGATCGCGACGACATCGTCCCGCTCCTCGCCGATCCGGACGATCTCGTCGCCGAACACCGAGGTCCAGGAAGGCCCGTTGGACGGCGCGAGCGGCTCGCAGGTGAGCGGGTCCATCACGCCGACGGTGTGGAAGTGGTCCTCCTCGTGGGCGAGGGCGGGCTCGTAGCCGCGTCCCTTCTCCGTGAGGCAGTGCACCAGCACCGGCCCGTGGAAGCGTTTCGCGCGCCGCAGCGCCGACTCGACGGCCTTGATGTCGTGGCCGTCGATCGGGCCGACGTACTTCAGGCCCAGGTCCTCGAACATGCCCTGCGGGGCGAAGGCGTCCTTGAAGCCCTTCTTGGCGCCGTGCAGGGACTCGTAGATGGTGGTGCCGACGATCGGGGTGCGCAGCAGGACGTCCTTGCCCCAGGCCAGTACCTTCTCGTAGCTGTCGGTCGTCCGCAGGGTCGCCAGGTGGTTGGCGAGGCCGCCGATGGTCGGCGCGTACGACCGCTCGTTGTCGTTGACGACGATGATCAGCGGCCGGTCCTTGGCGGCCGCGATGTTGTTGAGCGCCTCCCAGGCCATCCCGCCCGTCAGCGCGCCGTCGCCGATGACCGCGACGACATGGCCCTTCTCCCCCTGCACCTGGCGGGCCTTGGCGAGGCCGTCGGCCCAGCCGAGCGCGGTGGAGGCGTGGCTGTTCTCGATGACGTCGTGCGCGGACTCCTCGCGCGAGGGATATCCGGACAGGCCGCCCTTGCCCCGCAGCTTGGAGAAGTCCTGACGGCCGGTCAGGAGCTTGTGGACGTAGCTCTGGTGGCCGGTGTCCCAGAGGATGCGGTCCACCGGGGACTCGAAGACTCGGTGCAGCGCGACGGTCAGTTCCACGACGCCCAGGTTGGGCCCGAGGTGACCGCCGGTCCTGGCGACCGCGTGCACCAAAAACTCGCGTATTTCTTCGGACAGTTCACCGAGTTCCGCCTCGGACAGCGCCTTCAGGTCGCGTGGTCCCCGGATCTTCTCCAGAATCGTCACGCTCGGCCCCCTCTCGGTCCGTGCTGATCAGCTCACGGTGACGGCGGGTGCTCCGGACCCGGCGCCGTCCTGCTCCATCTGCTCGGCGATCTTCATCGCTTCCTCGATGAGGGTCTCCACGATCTTCGACTCGGGCACGGTCTTGACGACCTCGCCCTTGACGAAGATCTGGCCCTTGCCGTTGCCGGAGGCGACCCCGAGGTCGGCCTCCCGCGCCTCGCCGGGGCCGTTGACCACACATCCCATGACGGCCACGCGCAAGGGCACTTCCATACCCTTCAGACCGGCCGTCACCTCGTCCGCCAGCTTGTAGACGTCGACCTGGGCGCGCCCGCAGGACGGGCAGGAGACGATCTCCAGGCGCCGCTGCCGCAGGTTCAGCGACTCCAGGATCTGGATGCCGACCTTGACCTCCTCGGCAGGCGGCGCGGACAGCGAGACCCGGATGGTGTCGCCGATGCCCTGGCTCAGCAGCGCCCCGAAGGCCACCGCCGACTTGATCGTGCCCTGGAAGGCCGGGCCCGCCTCGGTCACGCCGAGGTGCAGCGGGTAGTCGCACTGGGCGGCCAGCTGCCGGTACGCCTCGATCATCACGACCGGGTCGTTGTGCTTGACCGAGATCTTGATGTCCCGGAAGTCGTGCTCCTCGAAGAGCGAGGCCTCCCAGAGAGCGCTCTCCACGAGCGCCTCGGGCGTCGCCTTCCCGTACTTCTCCAGCAGCCGGCGGTCGAGCGAGCCGGCGTTCACCCCGATCCGGATCGGCGTGCCGTGGTCCTTGGCGGCGCGCGCGATCTCCCGTACCTGGTCGTCGAACTTCTTGATGTTGCCGGGGTTCACGCGGACCGCCGCGCAGCCGGCCTCGATCGCGGCGAACACGTACTTCGGCTGGAAGTGGATGTCCGCGATCACCGGGATCTGGGACTTGCGCGCGATGGTCGCCAGGGCGTCCGCGTCGTCCTGCGTGGGGCAGGCGACGCGGACGATCTGGCAGCCGGACGCGGTGAGTTCGGCGATCTGCTGGAGAGTGGCGCCGACGTCCGAGGTGCGGGTGGTGGTCATCGACTGCACCGACACCGGGGCACCGCCGCCGACCGCCACCGGCCCGACCTGGATCCGCCGGGACACGCGGCGCTCGGCGACCGGGCGGGCCGGGACCTCGGGGAGGCCCAGGGGAATGGCGGTCATGCGGTCACTCCCGGTTCCCGGAGACCGTCTCGCGCATGGCGCGGAGGGACTCCTTGAGGGACCCCATGGTGGCGAGGACGGCGGTGGGCTCGTAGCCGCAGTGCGCCATGCAATTGGCGCACCGCGGGTCCTTGCCGCGGCCGTACTTGTCCCAGTCGGTCTTCTCGATGAGTTCACGGTACGTCGGCACGTACCCGTCGCTCATCAGGTAGCAGGGGCGCTGCCAGCCGAAGAGCGAGTAGTTGGGGATCGCCCAGGCCGTGCAGGGGAAGTCGACCTTGCCCTCCAGGAAGTCCAGGAAGAGCGGGGAGTGGTTGAGCCGCCACTTCTTCCGGTTGCCGCCCGCGAAGGCCTTCTTGAACAGCTCGCGGGTCTGCTCCACGCCCAGGAAGTGCTCCTGGTCGGGGGCCTTCTCGTAGGCGTAGGCGGGCGAGATCATCATCTCGTCGACCTTGAGGTCGTCGTTGAGGAAGTTGAGCACCTCGACGATGGTCTGCGGGGTGTCCGTGTTGAAGAAGGTGGAGTTGGTGGTCACCCGGAAGCCGCGCCGCTTGGCCTCCTTGATGGCCGCCACCGCCTCGTCGAACACGCCCTCCTTCGCCACGGACTCGTCGTGCCGCTCGCGCAGCCCGTCGATGTGCACCGCGAAGGCGAAGTACGGCGAGGGCGTGAACTTGTCCATCTTCTTGCGCAGCAGCATCGCGTTGGTGCACAGGAAGACGTACTTCCGCTTCGCCACCAACTGCCGGACGATCTCGTCGATCTGAGGGTGCATCAGCGGTTCGCCGCCCGCGATGGACACCATCGGCGCACCGGACTCCAGCACCGCCCCGACGGCCTGGGCGACCGGCATGCGCTGCTTCAACACCCCGGCGGGATGCTGGATCTTGCCGCAGCCTTCGCATTTCAGGTTGCATGCGAAGAGGGGTTCCAGCTCCACGATCAGCGGGAACTTGTCCCGCTTGCGAAGCTTCTGTTCAGCCAAGTAGGTAGCGACCTTGATCGACTGGCGCAGCGGCATGGCCATCTGGGCTCACCTCCGGGGGAGCAGCAAAGAACGGTGCCATTCGAAGAAAGCTGGAAGAACGGATCGAAGAACGCGGAAAGCAGATATTCCACCGCGGACCGTGCCGATCCGGACGAGTTCATGTTCAGGAGCGTCCACGACCACCCTGACGGCCGCAACGGGGCGCTCGCCCGCGCGCACGGCGCTCAGGAGTGTGGCCGCCGATTCCATGTCGACCGCGATCGCGCCGGTCGCGAGCAGGTCGGACCGTTCGTGACCGCGGACGACATGGTCGGAGCCGGTGAGGGGGCCGGTGTGGACGGTGCGGCCGGGTACGGTCCGCACGAGCTCCTTGACGAGGAGTTCGGTGGCGACGCAGGGCACGCTGCCGCGCGGGTCCCGGGTCTCCTCGGCGACGACCAGGTCGCCGGGGTGCATCCCGGGGGCGAGGCCCGCGCAGAAGCCGGTGGCCAGCACGGCCGCGCCGGCGAACGCGGGGTCGGCCAGGAGCCGGGTGACGGACCGTTCCGCCGCCTTGGGGCCCATGCCGGTGCGCAGCACGGTGACCGGCCCGTCCGCACCCCCGCGTTCGCCGGCGCGCAGGGCGAGGTGCTCGATGCCGAGCGCGCAGGCGATCAGCAGCGGGGCCGGAACGGGCGTGGTGCTCAATTCAGCTCCTCTCGGCCTCGGGGAACGGCTCGCCGTGGACGTAGCGGCCGAGCGCGGTGAGCGGGAAGACCTGTCGGTAGAGGTGGTAGTTGATGGAGAAGTCCCAGGGGAAGCCGGTGCCGGTGAAGTACGGCTCGTCCCAGGAGCCGTCCTCGGCCTGTGTCTCGGCGAGCCACCGGACACCCCGCTCGACGGCCTTGGAGTCCTTCTCCCCCGCCGCGAGCAGCGCCATCAGCGCCCAGGCCGTCTGGGAGGCGGTGGAGGCGCCGCGCCCGCTCCATTCGCCGACGTACTTGTAGGAGCGCAGGTCCTCGCCCCAGCCGCCGTCGTCGTTCTGGACGTTCTCCAGCCAGGTCACCGCGCGCCGGATCGCCGGGTGCGAGGCGGGCAGCCCGGCCGCGGTGAGCGCGGGCACCACGGAGCCGGTGCCGTAGACGTAGTTGACGCCCCAGCGGCCGAACCAGGAGCCGTCCGCCTCCTGTTCGGCGAGCAGCCACTCGATGCCGCGCCGGGTGCGCGGGTCGTGGGACATGCCCTCGAAGGCGAGCATCTCCACCACGTGCGCGGTGACGTCGGCCGAGGGCGGGTCGATGACCTCGCCGAAGTCGCAGAACGGCAGCCGGTTGGGGAACGGGCTGGTGTTGTCGACGTCGAAGGCGCCCCAGGCCCCGTTCTTCGACTGCATGCCGAGGTTCCAGCGCACCCCGCGTCCGATGGCCTTCTCCATCCGCTCGGGGTCGTGGTGCCGGACCCGGCGCAGCGCGAGGACCACCTCGGCGGTGTCGTCGATGTCGGGGTAGTTGTCGTTGTGGAACTCGAACGCCCAGCCACCCGGCGGGAGTTGGGGGCGCTTCACGGCCCAGTCGCCGCGCCGGACGATCTGCTCGCCGAGCATCCAGTCGGCGGCCCTGACGAGTTGCGGGTGGTCGGCGGGGAGCCCGGCGTCGGCGAGCGCGATGGTCGCCAGACAGGTGTCCCAGACGGGCGACTGGCAGGCCTCGATCATCCGGGCGCCGTCCTCGCGCCACACGGCGTAACGATCCAGCGACTCGAGCCCGGCGCGCATCACGGGGTGTTCGAGGTCGTAGCCGAGCAGGTACAGGGCGATCACCGAGTACACGGCGGGGGGCTGGATACCGCCCCAGGCGCCGTCGTTCTCCTGGCGTTCGACGATCCAGCGGGCGGCGGAGTTCAGGGCGGAGCCGCGCAGCCGGCGCAGCGCGACCTTGCGGTAGCCGCGGACAACCTTGTCGAGCCGCTGGAAGACACCCTCCCAGCTGGCCACCGGGGCCAGGGGCTGCGGCGGGTTCGGAACGGCCGGGTCGGTGTGGAGCTCGTCCAGCGGGAAGGGGGCCGGGCGCACCGGGCGCTTGGCCGAGACGACGGTGAGCGGCACGATCGTCTGCCGGGCCCACTGGCCGAAGTTGTAGATGCTGAGCGGGAACCACTTGGGGAAGTAGAGGAGTTCCGGGGGGAGTTCTGGCAGGTCCTCCCATTTCCACCAGCCGAACAGGGCCAGCCAGATCCGGGTGAACACCCGGGAGGCGGCGATCCCGCCGCGCTCACGGATCCAGGCCGCGGCCTTCGCCATGTGGGGGGCGTCCGGCGCGTCCCCGGCCAGCCGCAGGGCGACGTACGCCTCGATGGTGGTGGAGAGTTCACCGGGGCCGCCGTAGAAGGTGGCCCAGGTGCCGTCCTCGCGCTGCTCGCCGCGGATGAAGAGGGCGGCGGCGGACGCCGTCGACTCGTCGAGGGTGCCGAGGAACTGACGGAGCAGCAGGTCCTCGGCGTCCATGGTGACGTTGGTCTCCAGGTCGCCCTTCCACCAGCCCTGCGCGTCCTGCTGGGCGAGCAGGTGGTCGGTGGCGCGCCGGACGGCGCGTTCGGCGGCTTCTTGTACCCCGGCCGCCACGGGGGTGGTGAGGTCGGTGGTGGCCGAGTCGGCCCGGGGCGGAACGGTGGCCCCGGTGCTTCCGTCGGTCGTCGCTGTCATGGCTTCCCCTTCTTGCAGTCGTACGAAATCGTTCTGCTGTGGGTCCGCCGTCGGCCGGTGCTGGCTGCGCGCTCGCACCGGCCGGCGACTACGCGAGGGCTATTCGACCGATAGTGATCATCTCTTTCGTACGACGACGAAGTCGGCCAGCGCCGTGAACTGCGCCCGTACCCGGTCGGGCATCTCGACCGCGTGCAGGGCCTCGATGGCGATGGTGTGCTGACGACGCGCCTCTTCGGCGGTCCACTCCCGGCCGCCGGCCTCCTCGATGAGGGCGGCGCGGGCGGCGAACTCCTCCTCGGAGAAGTTCTCGAAGTCGCTGCTCTTGGCGTCGGCGGCGAGGATCTCGCCGAGCCGCTCGGAGGCGGGCCCGCCCGCGGCGAGGGCGGCGACGACCGGCAGGGACTTCTTGCGCTGGCGCAGGTCGCTCCAGGTCTGCTTGCCGGTGGCGTCCGGGTCGCCCCAGATGCCGAGCAGGTCGTCGACGGCCTGGAAGGCGAGGCCCAGGTGGTAGCCGTACTTCTCCAGGGTGTCGGCGGTGCGGTCGTCGGCGCCGCCGAGCACCGCGCCGATGGAACTGGAGGCGGCGAGCAGGGCGCCTGTCTTGTTGCCCTCCATCTCCAGGCACTCCTCGACGCTGACCCGGTCGCGGTGCTCGTAGGAGATGTCCTGCGCCTGGCCGTCGATCAGGGCCCGGGTGGCGGTGGTGATCCGGCGGGTGGCGCGGCCGGCCTCGACGGTGCCGAGTTCGAGGAGCACCTCGTTGGCGAGGGCGAACAGGGCGTCGCCGACCAGGATCGCCTGGGCCGGGCCGTGCACCTTCCAGACGGTGTCGCGGTGCCGGCGCTGTTCGTCGCCGTCCATCAGGTCGTCGTGCAGCAGCGAGAAGTTGTGGACGAGTTCGACGGCGACGGCGCCGGGGATGCCGACCTCGGGGGCGGCCCCGGTGACCTCGGCCGACAGGACCGCGAGCGCGGGGCGTACGGCCTTGCCGCCGTCGCCGTCGGCGGGGTTGCCCTCGGCGTCGATCCAGCCGAAGTGGTAGGCGGCCACGGTGTCCATGGGAGATGCCAGGCGGTCCACGGCCGCCCGCAGTACCGGTGTGGCAAGGGTCCGGCCGCGCTCCAGGAGCGCGGTCACGTCCACCGCGTCGGCAGCCGTCTCGGCCGGTGGCACAGTGGGCACAGTTTCTCCTCTTGTTGCGGTACCGGGGGTGCGGGGGCCTGCCGCCTGCTGATCGAGCGTCACGCCGCCTCCTCGAACTCGAAGAGGCGACGGGGGCGGGGCCGACCCAGGGTGTTCAACGCGGCGTCGGCCGCGAGGACACCGCTGCGGACCGCACTCTCCATGGTCGCGGGCCACCCGGTGGCGGTCCACGCTCCGGCCAGGTACAGGCCGGGTGTTCTGGTGCGGGCGCCGGGCCGCAGCCGCCCGACGCCGGGGGTGGGGGCGAACGTCGCGGTGCGCTCCCGGGTCACGAAGAAGTCCGACACCTCGGCGCCGCGCGCGCCGGGCAACAGCCTTTCCAGCTCGGGCAGATAGCGCTCGCGCAGGTCGGCCACGGGGGTGTCGATCTCGTCCTGGGCCGCCGACTGGGACAGCGCGAGGTACTGGCCCGCGCGCAGCCCGGAGGCGTGGGTGCGGTCGAACACCCACTGGACCGGGGTGCCCAGGGCCGCGAAGAACGGCTTGGTGAGCACCTGACGGTCGTAGACCACATGGACGTTGAGGATCGGCGCGGTGCCGATCTCCAGCAGGTTCTCCGGGGCGTCCAGGGCGCCGGCCGGCAGCAGGTCGTGGGCCTCGCGCTGGGCCACGGCGAGCACCACGGCGTCGGCCGTGAGCGTCTCGCCGGGAACCTGAACGCTCCACGTCCCGTTCTCGTTGGTGGAGACGGAGGTGACGCGTGTACGGACCTCGGTACGCACGCCCGCGGAGTCGAGCGCCTTGCGGGCGAGCCGGTCGTGCAGTTCTCCCAGCGGCACATGGGCCCAGCCGATGTCGGCCGCGCCCGGGTCGGACAGCAGACCGGTCTTGAACACCATCGCGGCGAGCCCCAGCGAGGCGTCGCCCGCGACCGCGTTGAGGGTGGCGACCCCGACCAGGTCCCACAGGGCCTCGACGGCACGCGCCGACTGGCCGTGGGCGGCCAGCCAGCTGCCGAAGTCCTGTGCGTCCAGGCTCGGATCGGCGAGGTCGAGCCCCTTGAGCGCGAGCGCGGCACGCCCCACCCTGGCCCGTTCGGCGAGCGAGAGGTGCGGATAGGCGGCCAGGCTGCGCCCCAGATGCAGGGGTACGGGCAGCGGGTCGCGACGGAGCCTGCCCAGGCGCCGCCCCTCCGGCTTGGCGAGGTCGAGCACGGGCACGTCGAGGCGGTCCTGCAGCGGTGCCAGCTCCGTGCCCTCGATGCGGTCGAGGAACCAGCGGTAGGCGGTGCAGCAACGCAGGTACACGTGCTGGCCGTTGTCCACGGTCAGCTCGCCGCGCTGGAAGGAGAAGGCGAGTCCGCCGAGCCTCGGCCTGCCTTCGAGAAGGGTGACCTGGACGCCCGCGTCGGCGAGCGCGAGCGCGGCCGTGATCCCGGCGAGCCCGCCGCCGATCACGACGGCGGTGCGCCCGGACGTGATGTCGTCCTGCGTCCGTCGGGATCCCGTGCCGTCGGTCATCGTGCGCCCTCCCCCGCCTGCCCGCCGCCCCTGCGGAACGGGACAGGGCGGGCCGTCGCAGTCAGGGACGCGGCGCCGCACCGGAGGGTTGCCTGCCGTTTTTCTCCGGTGGAGTCACCTTGGCCCACTTTGTCCATCAGGCGCGCCTCCTGACGGTCAGGCGGGAGGTGTGACGCCGGGTGTCGATCCCGGAGAGGCCGCGCACGGCGACGTACGCCTTCTCGCGCCCGGGCAGCGAGACCCGGCCGCGCAGCACCGCCTCGGGTTCGCGCTCGATGCGGTCGAGCAGGCGGCGGTAGATCCCGGCCATGGCGGCGACACAGGCGCCGCTGCGCCGGTCGAGCATGGGCAGCAGCCGGTAGCCCTCGGCGAAAAGGGCACGGGCGCGCCGTACTTCGAAGTGCACCAGGCCCGCGAAGTCCGAGCCCTCCGGCGGGGTCGGCCCGTGGAACCCGGCCGAGCAGCCGAACTTGGCGAGGTCGTCGGCGGGGAGGTAGGTACGGCCGTTGCCGGCGTCCTCGCGGACGTCCCGGAGGATGTTGGTGAGCTGGAGCGCGAGCCCGAGCGTGTCGGCGTACTCCGGCGCGCGCTCGGCGCCGCGCGCCCCCGGTTCCGTGCCGAACACACCGAGCGAGAGCCGGCCGATGGCGCCGGCCACGCAGCGGCAGTAGACCTTGAGGTCGTCCCAGGTCTCGTAGGTCTCGCCGCGGACGTCCATCAGCACGCCGTCGATCAGCTCGTCCAGGCCGCCCAGCGGGATCGGGAAGGCCTGGGCGGAGTGCGCGAGGGCGACCGCGACCGGGTCGGTGTCGTCCTCGGCGACCGCGCCCTCCTGGACCCGGGCGAGCAGTGCCCGGGTGTCCTCCAGGCGGGCCACCTTCACCTCGTCGGCCAGCGCGCCGTCGCCGATGTCGTCGACGCGCCGGGAGAAGGCGTAGAGCGCGGACATGGCGCGCCGCTTGGACGTCGGCAGCAGCCTGATGCCGTAGGCGAAGTTCCGTGCCTGCTGTCCGGTGACGGTCTCGCAGTAGCTGTAGGCGGCGAGTACCGGTGCGGACACAGGTGTGGGAGAGTCCACGGTCCGGATCACCCCTCTCCTCGCAGAGTCACGCCCACCTCACGCAGCAACCGGCCCTTGCCGGGCTTGGGCGGGCCGGGAAGTACGTCGTATTCGGCGGCGGCGATCGCGTGGACCGCCGCCCTTCCCCCCGCCACGAACCCCGCGAGCAGCAGCTTCAACCTGCCGTGGACGCTACCCACAAGGGGGGCGCCTTCATTCAGGAGATCGCGGGCGCGTTGTGCTTCATATGCAACCAGTGCACGCACCGATGCGCCCGCGGATTTCCTGGCGAGATCCGCCTCCTGGACGTGAAAGCGCTTCATGTCCTCGGCGGGCAGATAGATCCGGTCGCGGCCGAGGTCCTCGGCCACGTCCTGGAGGTGTTCGACGATCTGGAGTGCGGTGCAGATCGCGTCCGAGAGGCCGATCCGCTCGGGGGTCGAGGTGTCGGTGACAGCGAGGACCAGGCGGCCGACGGGGTTGGCGGACAGCTCGCAGTAGGCGAGGAGGTCGTCGTAGGTCTCGTACCGCTTGACGAGCTGGTCCTGGCGGTTGGCGGCGATCAGGCCGAGGAAGGGCTCGGGGGTCAGCGCGCGGCGGCGGACCGTGGGCTGCAGGCGGCGCAGCAGGGGGTGGTGCGGGGTGGCGTCGAAGACGCGGCGCAGATCGGCCTCGAAGGCGTCGAGGAGGACCAGCCGGTCCTCGGCCTGCGCGTCGGGCACTCCGAGCAGGCGGGCGTCGGCGCCGCCGGGGGCCAGGTCGCCGTCGCCGATGTCGTCGACGAGACGGGCGAAGCCGTAGACCGCCATCAGGTCGTCGCGCCAGGCCTTCGGCAGGAAGAAAGGGGCCACCGGGAAGTTCTCGTCCGCGGCCTTGTCGAGGGTGCCGCGCTCCGCGTCCGCGGTGCGCTCCGAGGCGGTCGCCGTCACCGTTCGCTGCCCGGGGCGGGGACGGCGCGGCCTGCGTTGAGCTGGGGAGTTTCCGTAGCCATTGCCGTCACATCTCCCGTTCTACACTGCCGACCCAATACACACTATTTCGGACACGCCGCCCAGCAATCCACGGGGCGGCCCGGCGGAGGGTGTCGCGCATTATCGCCCCACTTGCCGCTTTCCGGGACCGGTACAGCTTACGTTGTACAACGCGTCGAGGTTCGTCGGGGTGTCCCGCAGATCACAACAACACACCGATTGGTGTCAAGATTCCTAAGGCGAGCCGGAGTTGACGTTTCCTTTGCAGACGCCGGGCCCCGCCGGAAAGGTTCCGGCGGGGCCCTGGGCGTGGCGGACTACTTGCCGGTGAACTTCTCGTACTCCTTGAGCACCTCTTCGGTCGGGCCGTCCATGCGCAGTTCACCGCGCTCCAGCCACAGGACCCGGTCGCAGGTGTCGCGGATCGACTTGTTGTTGTGGCTGACCAGGAAGACCGTGCCGGCGTGCTCGCGCAGCTGGCGGATCCGGTCCTCGGAGCGCTTGCGGAAGGCCGCGTCACCGGTGGCCAGCGCCTCGTCGATCATGAGGACGTCGTGATCCTTGGCGGCGGCGATGGAGAAGCGCAGCCGGGCCGCCATGCCGGAGGAGTAGGTGCGCATCGGCAGGGTGATGAAGTCGCCCTTGTCGTTGATGCCGGAGAACTCGACGATCTCCTCGTAGCGGTCCTTGATCTCCTCACGGGTCATTCCCATGGCGAGACCGCCGAGGATGACGTTCCGCTCGCCGGTGAGGTCGTTCATCAGGGCCGCGTTGACGCCGAGCAGCGAGGGCTGGCCATTGGTGTAGACCCGGCCCTTCTCGGCGGGCAGCAGGCCGGCGATGGCCCGCAGCAGCGTCGACTTGCCGGAGCCGTTGGAGCCGATCAGGCCGATGGCCTCGCCGCGGTAGGCGACGAAGGAGACCCCGCGCACCGCGTGCACCTTGCGCACGCCGCGGTCGTCGCCGCGCTTGACGATCCGGCTGAGGGCGGAGGTCGCGCTGCCCTTGCCGCTCTTGGCGCCGTTGACGCGGTAGACGATGTGCACGTCCTCCGCGATGACGGTGGGGATCCGCTCCCCGATGGTCTGCTCAGCCACGGCCGTAGCGCTCCTCAGCCTTCCAGAAGTACACGAACCCGCCCACGAACACGGCCACGGCCCAGGACAGGGCGACGGCCCAGACGTGCGGCGGGAGGTTCGAGGCGCCGTAGCCGTCGATGAGCGCGAAGCGCATCAGGTCCATGAAGACGGTGGCGGGGTTGACCTGGAGGAGCGTGCGCGCCCACTCCGGGCGGCCCTCCATCATCTTGGTGATCGAGAACATCACGCCGGACATGTACATCCAGGTCCGCAGCACGAACGGCAGCAGCTGCGCGAGGTCCGGCGTCTTGGCGCCCAGCCGGGCCACGATCAGGGCCAGCCCGGTGTTGAAGAGGAACAGCAGGAACAGGATCGGGACGACCAGCACCCAGGACAGGCCCGGGCGGCTGCCGAAGCCGACCACCACGGCGACCATGACGATCATCGAGAACAGCAGCTGCTGGAGCTGCTGGAGCGCGAAGGAGACCGGCAGCGCGGCACGCGGGAAGTGCAGCGCGCGCACCAGACCGAGGTTGCCGGAGATCGCGCGCACACCGGTCATGATCGAGCTCTGGGTGAACGTGAAGGTGAACACGCCGGTGACCAGGAACGGGATGTAGATGTCCTGCGGCATACCGCGGCTGGCGTGCAGGATGACGCCGAAGATGAAGTAGTACACGGCCGCGTTCAGCAGCGGGGTGGCCACCTGCCAGAGCTGGCCGAGCTTGGCCTGGCTGTACTGGGCCGTGAGTTTCGCCTGCGAGAAGGCGAGAACGAAGTGCCGGCGTCCCCAGAGCTGGCGTACGTACTCGACGAGCGAGGGCCGGGCGCCGCTCACCGCGAGCCCGTACTTGGCGGCGAGCTGCGCCGCCGTGAGGCCCTCGTCGGGCGACGGCACCGCGCTCACCGCGATCCCGCCGTCATGCGTTGTCTCACTCAAGGGTCGGAGCCTTCGTCCTCAGATTCGTCTTACGTTCGTCTTACGGAATTGTGCTACTGGACGCGACAGGTATCCGCCATCGGACACGGCCCAGGGGCGTCCGCGTGCCACGCACGCGGACGGCGCACACCTTCGAGCTTGTCAGATCACCGGGGGACGGCCCAGTCGCGTGAGCTTCCACACGGTCCGCCAGCGCATCGGGCGGCGGGGTCCGCAGGGGGTGGTCCAGCCCTCCCGGAAGCCGGCGAACCAGGCGTGCAGGGCCGGACGGGAGGGGCGGCGCACCAGGGTGAGCAGCATCCACACGCCGAGGTAGACCGGGACCAGCGGGGCGGGCAGGTTGCGGCGGGCCAGCCAGACCCGGTTGCGGGCGACCATCCGGTGGTAGACCGCGTGCCGGGAGGGGGCGGTGGTGGGGTGGTACAGCACCATGTCGGAGCGGTAGTCGATCATCCAGCCGGCGTCCAGCGCCCGCCAGGCCAAGTCGGTCTCCTCGTGGGCGTAGAAGAACTCGTCCGGCAGGCCGCCGACCTCGGCGAGGACCTGGGTGCGGACGGCGTTGGCGCCGCCGAGGAAGGTGGTGACCCGGGAGGAGCGCATCGGGTCGGAGGCCCGCAGCCGCGGCACGTGCCGGCGCTGGGTGACGCCGGTGTCCGGGTCGGCGATGCGGAAGCTGACGATGCCGAGCCTCGGGTCGGCGTCGAAGGCCTGCCGGCACAGCTCGGCGGTGTCGTGCTCGGGGAGCAGACCGTCGTCGTCGAGGAAGAGCAGTATGTCGACATCGCGGCCGCTGGGGCCGAAGGCCTCTATGCCGACGTTGCGGCCGCCGGGGATCCCGAGGTTCTCGGGCAGTTCCAGGGTACGGACGCCGTCCGGCACCTCCGGGACCGGCGAGCCGTTGCCGACGACGACCACCTGGACCCGCTCGCCGTCCTGCTTGGCGACCGAGTCGAGGAGGGCGCGCAGTTCGTCGGGGCGGTTGCCCATGGTGATGACGACCGCGCCGACCTTCAGCCCGGCGCTCACCGCAGCCTGCTCGACGCGAGGACGGAGACCAGGTGCAGCAGGGTCTGCAGCAGCGCGATCCCGGCGAGCACGGCGGTGCCGAGGCGGGTCCAGAACAGGTCGCCGTGGAAGTGGTCGGCGACGGCCAGCAGCAGGATCAGCAGCGAGGCCTCGATGCCGAGGATCAGCCGGTGGAACCGGAACAGGGCGGCGGCCCGGCGGGCCAGCGCCATCCCGGAGGACCGCATCTCGGCGGCGGCCTCCTTGACCACGGGCAGACCGGCCTGGTGGCGGGCCACGCCGACCAGGTCGGTCTCGGCCTTGATCAGGATCGCGCCGAGCGCGGCCAGGGTGCCGAGGAAGGCCCACAGCCAGTCGATACGGCCGCTGCCGAACAGGTCGGCGGCGCGCAGCCCGAGCCCGACCAGGACGGCCGCGTCGGTCAGATAGGCGCCGACCCGGTCGAGGTAGACCCCGCCCAGCGAGTACTGCTGCTTCCAGCGCGCGACCTCGCCGTCGACGCAGTCCAGGAGCAGGTACATCTGGACGCACACCACGCCGAGGACGGCGCCCCAGACGCCCGGCACCAGCAGGGCCGGGCAGGCGAGGACGCCGAAGAGGGTCATCAGGTACGTGAGCTGGTTGGGCGTGACCCTGGTGTTCACCAGGTAGCGGTCTACCCGCAGGGACACCTCACGCATGTAGAGGCGCCCCATCCAGTGCTCACCGCTGCGCCGGTCCTTGACCCCAGCGGGGTGCACGACCGGACGGAGTTCAGCTACCGATGGCCTTGACATAGTCGACGTAGAAGTCCTTGATCTGGTGGGTCTTGAGGTCGAGGTGTTCGAGGATGGTGTAGCGGCCGGGGCGGGTCTCCGGGGCGTACTCGACGACCCGGACGAACTCGTCCACGGTGAAGCCGATCTCCTCCGGCAGCACCGGCAGTCCGTGCCGGCGCAGCACATCGGCCATGTACGCGGACTCCTCGTGGGCTCCGCGCAGGTACATCGCGAAGGCCGCGCCGAGCCCGCACTGCTCGCCATGGCTGGCGGCACGCCTCGGGAACAGCAGGTCGAAGGCGTGGTTGATCTCGTGGCAGGCGCCGGAGGACGGGCGGGAGTCGCCCGACACCGACATGGCGATACCGCTGAGCACCAGCGCCTCGGCGAGCACCTGGAGGAAGTCGTTCTCCCCGATGCCGCCGGGGTGGCGCAGCACCGCCTCGCCGGCCTGCCGGGCCATGGCGGCCGCCAGACCGTCGATCTTCTCGCCGGTGACGCGGTGGGACAGCTCCCAGTCCGCGATCGCCGAGATGTTGGAGACGGCGTCGCCGATGCCGGAGCGCACGAAGCGCGCCGGGGCCTCCCGGATGACGTCGAGGTCGATGACGACCGCGATCGGGTTCGGCACGCCGTAGGAGCCGCGGCCCGCGTCGTTGTCGAGGGTGGCGACCGGCGAGCACAGGCCGTCGTGGGCGAGGTTGGTCGGCACGGCGACCAGCGGCAGGCCCACCCGGGCCGACGCGAACTTCGCGCAGTCGATGATCTTGCCGCCGCCGAGGCCCACGACCGCGTCGAAGCGGCCGGCCCTGATGTCGCCGGCCAGCCGGATCGCGTCGTCGAGGGTGCCGCCGCCGACCTCGTACCAGGTGGCGCCGGGCAGGCTCGGCGAGACGCGCTCGCGCAGCTTGGAACCGGAGCCGCCGCTGACGGCGACGGCCAGCCGGCCCGAGTGCGAGATGCGTTCGTCGGCGAGCACGCCGGCGAGGTCGTCGAGGGCACCCGGACGGATGTCGACGACGACCGGCGAGGGGATCAGCCGGGTCAGTACTGGCACGCGATCTCCCGTCCCCGGGCGAGATCGTCGTGGTTGTCGATCTCGACCCACCGGACGTCGCCGATGGGCGCGACGTCGATGCGGAAGCCGCGGTTGACCAGCTCCTGGTAGCCGTGCTCGTAGAACTGCTGCGGGTCGGTCTCCCAGACCGTCTTCAGCGCGTCGGCGAGCTCGGGGGCCGCGTCGCCCTCGATGAGGGTGACGCCGATGTACTCACCGGTCGCCTCGGCCGGGTCCATCAGCTTGGTGATCTTCGTCATGCCCTGGCCGTCACCGACGACGACCTTCATCTCCTCGTCCGCCAGCGACTTCACGGTGTCGAGGGCGAGGATGATCTTCTTGCCGTCGCCGCGGGCGGCGAGCAGCGTCTTCTCGACGGAGACCGGGTGCACGGTGTCGCCGTTGGCGAGGATCACGCCGTCCTTGAGGGCGTCCCGGCCGCACCACAGGGAGTAGGCGTTGTTCCACTCCTCGGCCTTGTCGTTGTCGATGAGGGTGAGCGTGAGGCCGTACTTCTGCTCCAGGGCCGCCTTGCGCTCGTAGACGGCCTCCTTGCGGTAGCCGACGATGATCGCGACCTCGGTCAGGCCGATCTCGGCGAAGTTGCCGAGGGTCAGGTCGAGAACGGTGATCGAGTCCTCTATACCGGCAGGCCCCACCGGCACCAGCGCCTTGGGCAGGCTGTCGGTGTAGGGGCGCAGACGCCGTCCGGCGCCGGCCGCCAGCACGAGGCCGATCATGCGGGTTCTCCTTCATCGTGTACGGCGGGGGCCCCTGCGGACACCCAGAAGCGGATGCTCTCGACGAGCACCAGCCCGGCCACGAGCACGGCGAGGACCGTGAGCGCGACCTTGAACTGCGTGGCGGTGAGCGCCGCGGCCACCACGGTGACCAGGAGCGTTCGCCCGTCCTGCCCCCCGATGGCGCGTACCAGCCAGGCCGGCGGCGCCCCGGCGTCACCGCGGATGCGGTACACCGTGTCGTAGTGATGGTAGGCGACGGCGGCCACCAGGCCGAAAGCCGCGGGAAGGGCTCCGTTCACCCCGGCTTTGCTTGCGAGGACCAGGACGGTGCCGTATTCGGCGGCCCGGAAGAGGGGCGGGACCAGCCAGTCGAGGGCGCCCTTGAGCGGGGCGGCGAGGGCCCGGCCGGAAGCGACGGCGTAGACGAACGCGCCCACGACCGGGGCCCAGGTCGCCCCGGAGAAGAGGGAGGCGGTGAGAACCGCCACTCCGCAGAGCGCCAGCAGGAGCGGGGAGCCGAGCGGGGCGCGCCTGGTGCGGGACACGAGTCCCGCGAGGGGGCCGTTGTCGGCCAGGTCGGCCAGCGCCTGGGCCGCCCGGTCGGTGCTCCCCCAGTGCTTAACGCCTGGGGGGACCCCCATCGCCTTCCGGGTCAGCGACCGCAGGACCCGCCCGGCCGTGGTGTAGGTCGCGGCCAGGGCGCAGCCGATCAGGAGGGCGTAGAAGGTGATCCGCGGGGTCGTGGCCGCCGTCAGCACGGCTATCAGTGCCCACCGTTCACCGATGGGCAGGACTATCATCCGGCGCACCCAGACCGTCCAGCCCACGCTGTCGAGCCGGTCGGAGAGCGCGGCGGTGGGGCTGGTGTTGGCGGTGGCGTCGTGGTTGGCCTCGTTGAAGGAGAAGTCGACCACGTGCCGGCAGGCCTGCAGGATCATCGCGCCGAGCGCCAGGGCCCACACGTCGTCGCCGCCGCGGGCGGCGCCGAGGGCGAGGCCGGCGTAGTAGGCGTACTCCTTGGCCCGGTCGAAGGTGGCGTCCAGCCAGGCGCCGAGCGTGGAGTACTGCAGGGAGTAGCGGGCGAGCTGGCCGTCGGTGCAGTCCAGGACGAACGAGCAGATCAGCAGGACGCCCGCGGCGACGAAGCCGATCCGGGTGCCGGTGGCCGCGCAGCCCGCCGCGACCAGCGCGGTGAGCAGGGAGGCGGTGGTCACCTGGTTGGGGGTCAGTCCGCGCCGGGCGCACCAGCGGGCGAGGTAGCGGGAGTACGGGCTGATGAAGAAGGTGGTGAAGAAGCCGTCGCGGGACTTCACGGCCGACTTCAGGCGTACGGCCTCGTCGTCCACGGCGGCGACGGCCTGCCGCGCCTCGTTGCGGGCCTGCGGGTCGGCGGGGACGGCGGCGACGAGACTGCCCAGCTCGGGGCGGTGGACGTCGGCGTCCAGGGCGGTGACGAGACCGTCGACGGCGAGGTCGGTGGAGCCGCCCGCGGCGGCCTCCCGGGTCAGCGCCCGGCTCAGGGCCTGGCGGCCGGCCGGCTGGGCGGTGACGGCGCCGGGGATGGCGGCGAGCGGGAAGCGCGGGTCGGTGAGGCCGAGGCGCAGGGCGTGCAGGTGGCCGACGAAGCGGGCGTCGACGACGGCCACGCGCCGGTCGGCGGGTACGGCCGCGAGGAGGTTCTCGGTGTCGGTGGCGTCGGAGGCCGTGAGCACCTCGAAGCCGAGCGCCCGCAGATCGCTCTCCAGTGACGATCCGGGGACGGGCTGACCGGTGACGATGGCGGTCGACAACCGAACTCACTCCCTGGGTGCGGCGCGTGGGACGCCGGTCTCTCCTGCGTGGTGGGGCGCGATGTGACTGGTGGCCCCCGGGCGGCATTCGGCAGAGGTTAGCGGATGGTGAGGACTGCTTGTTCACCGGCCGTTCATGGCACGGTCGACCCAGTCTGCCCCGGCCTTTGCCGAGATCATCATCCGTGATCCGGGCCCCGGGCCACAAACCGCGCTCGCAGAACGGGCATTGGGGACACCGCGGCGAGGGCCGCGCGGCCGGCCCCGACGGGCCACCCGGAATCCCCGCCCACTCACGGCGGGTAGCTGAGGGTGCCCTGACCTGGGGTTCGTTTCTGCAGGTCAGGGCATATGACAACGGTGTTCAGTGCCGCGTTGCCGGATACCCCCCACCCGTAGTTCACTGTGATCCCGGGCGGCACAGAGGAGCGGAACCGAGGAGGCGTATCCCATGGGGGCAGGGCACGACCACGGCCACACCCACACGCACGCTCCGGCCACCGGCACGGCAGCGGCGGCGTACCGCGGGCGGCTGCGGGTGGCGCTCGCCATCACCCTCGGGGTGATGGTGGTCGAGATCGCGGGCGGCCTGCTCGCCGACTCGCTGGCGCTGATCGCGGACGCAGCCCATATGGCGACCGACGCGCTGGGCCTCGGCATGGCGCTGCTCGCGATCCACTTCGCCAACCGCCCGGCGAGCGCCCACCGCACCTTCGGCCTCGCCCGCGCCGAGATCCTGGCCGCCCTGGCCAACTGTCTGCTGCTGCTCGTGGTCGGCGGCTATGTGCTGTACGAGGCGGTCCAGCGGTTCGTCACGCCCGCGGACACCGAGGGCGGCCTGATGATCGTGTTCGGTCTGATCGGTCTGGTCGCCAACATGATCTCGCTCACGCTGCTGGTGCGCGGGCAGGCGGAGAGCCTGAACGTGCGCGGGGCCTTCCTGGAGGTGGCGGCGGACGCGCTGGGTTCGCTGGCGGTGCTGGTCTCGGCGGTGGTGATCCTGACCACCGGCTGGCAGGCGGCCGACCCGGTCGCCTCCCTCGTCATCGGCCTGATGATCGTGCCGAGGACGCTGAAGCTGCTGCGCGAGACCCTCGACGTGCTGCTGGAGTCGGCGCCCAAGGACGTCGACATGGCGGAGGTGCGGACGCACATCCTGGCGCTGGACGGGGTACGGGACGTGCACGATCTGCACGCCTGGACGATCACCTCGGGGATGCCGGTGCTGTCGGCGCACGTGGTGGTCGGCTCGGACGTGCTGAACGCCATCGGGCACGAGAAGATGCTGCACGAGCTGCAGGGCTGTCTCGGCCACCACTTCGACGTGGAGCACTGCACCTTCCAGCTGGAGCCGAGCGGGCACGCGGAGCACGAGGCCCGGCTCTGCCACTGACGGCCCGGCGGCCACCGTCCGGAACGCATCGGTCCGGACTCCCCCGGCGTCCTTGTGTTCGAGGCCCCCGAGCGGTTCCCGTTCGTACCCGTAGGGCACGATCAACTACCGGGTCCCTCTTCCGGCGTGCCCGTGCCGGGAAGTGCCGGGAGTGTCGGATTCGTACGGCAGACTTGGTGCGAAGACCGAGGCGAAGGATGGGTATGCCGATCACACCTGCCACCGCGACGCACAGCACGTCGGAGGGCACCGCAGACGCGATTTTGCTTGAACTCGTCGACGAGAAGGGTGTGACCATCGGGACCGCGGAGAAGCTGGCCGCGCATCAGCCACCCGGGCAGCTGCACCGGGCGTTCTCCGTCTTCCTCTTCGACGAACACGGCCGGCTGCTGCTCCAGCAGCGGGCACTGGGCAAGTACCACTCCCCCGGTGTGTGGTCCAACACCTGCTGCGGTCACCCCTACCCTGGTGAGGCCCCCTTCGCGGCGGCGGCCCGCCGCACCTTCGAGGAGCTGGGGGTCTCCCCCTCGCTGCTCGCCGAGGCCGGCACGGTCCGCTACAACCACCCGGACCCGGCCTCCGGCCTGGTCGAGCAGGAGTTCAACCACCTGTTCGTCGGCATGGTGCAGGCGCCGCTCGCGCCGGACCCGGAGGAGGTGGAGGCGACCGCCTTCGTGACGGCCGCCGAGCTGTCCGAGCGGCACGCCCGGGACGCCTTCTCCTCCTGGTTCATGACCGTGCTGGACGCGGCCCGTCCGGCGGTCAGGGAGCTGACGGGCGCGTCCGCGGGCTGGTGAGAATCCTCACCCGGCCCCTCAGGGCAGCACCGCGGGTTTGAGCGGCAGGGCGGCCCAGATCACCTTGCCGCCACTCGACGTGTGCTCCACGTCCACGACCCCGCCCGCCTCCCGGGCCACCTCCCGGACGAGCAGCAACCCCCGGCCGCCGAGCTGGCCGTGGTCGGCCTCCAGGGCGGTCGGGCGGTAGGGGTGGTTGTCCTCCACCGACACCCGCACCCACTCGGCGCCGACGGCGACCTCGACGGCGAGCACCGGCGACAGCAGCGCCGCGTGCTTGACCGCGTTGGTGACCAGCTCCGAGACGATCAGCAACAGCCCGTACCCCAGGTCGTCCGAGATCGGGACGCCCTGGCGCTGGAGCAGGTCCCGTACGGCGCGCCGCGCCTGCGGGACCGAGGCGTCCACGGCGGCGGCGGTGAACCGCCAGACTCCTTCGTACGGCAGCGGATCCGGCGGCGCGCCGCCCGCCTCTGGACGCGGGTCGTGCCCGCGCCCGTGGTTCTCCATCGTCCGGTCGCCACCCTCGCGCTCGATTGTCACCACACGTCGAGTGTTGGTAACGACCCGCGCCGCTCCGGATGACTGAACACAAGTCAGCTACTATCGAGCGGATCTGACCGTTGGCGTATGACAACGTCACGTGAGGGACCGATCCTGTCCCTGCAAAAGCCGACTTCGCGAACTATTCGGGTTGTACTGCAACCCCGCCGGGGGTGCGGGGAACTCCCTCCCGGACGCGGATACCATCCCGCATCATGGAGCCTCGCCTCACCCACCGGGTCGAAGACGCCGTTGCCACCGTGGTCATGGGCAACGCCGCCAAACGCAACGCGATGACCGCGGCGATGTGGCGAGCCCTCCCGCCCCTCCTCGACGAGCTGTCCGCCGACCCCGCCGTACGGACCCTCGTGCTGACCGGCGAAGGGGACACCTTCTGCGCCGGCGCCGACATCTCCACCCTCCGGGACTCCCCCGCCGAGGCGCAGCACCTCGCCGGCGCCGCCGAGGAGGCGCTCGCCGCGTTCCCCAAGCCGACGCTCGCGGCGGTGCGCGGCCACTGTGTCGGCGGCGGCTCGCAGCTCGCCGCCGCCTGCGATCTGCGGTTCGCCGAGGAGGGCGCGCTGTTCGGGGTGACACCGGCCAAGCTCGGCATCGTCTACCCGGCCTCCTCCACCCGGCGCCTGGTCTCCCTCGTCGGCCCCGCCACCACCAAGTACCTGCTCTTCTCGGGCGAGTTGATCGACGCGCAGCGGGCGCTGCGCACCGGCCTGGTCGACGAGGTGCTGCCCGAGGGCGAGCTGGACAAGCGGGTGGCCGAGTTCACCCGGACCCTGGTGGCGCGCTCCCAGCTGACGCAGGCCGCCGCGAAGGAGTTCGCGAACGGCCGCACCGACCGGGACGCCCACTGGAGCGAGCAGGCGCGGGGCAGCGGCGACACCGCCGAGGGCGTCGCCGCGTTCCTGGAGCGCCGTCGGCCGCGGTTCAGCTGGGCTGTTCCCGGCCGAGGATGAACCGGCTCGACGAGCGGAGCAGGCCGACGACCTCGGCGGGCGCCTTCTCGGGGGATCCCGCGTCGTAGGGCGGCTGCGGGTCGTACTCGATGCCCAGCTGTACGGCCTGGGCGACGACGTCCCCGGCGATCCGGCCGATCAGGGTGAGCCCCATGTCGATGCCGGAGGAGACACCGGCCGCGGTGACGTACTTGCCGTCGAGGACGACCCGCTCCCCCGTCGGCTCCGCGCCGAACCTCCGCAGCTCGTCGAGGGCCAGCCAGTGCGAGGTCGCGCGGCGCCCGGCGAGGAGCCCGGCGGCGGCGAGCAGCAGGGAGCCGGTGCACACCGAGGTGGTCCAGGTGCTGGTGGCGTCGGCGGCACGGATCCACTCCAGGAGGGCCTGGTTCTCCATCTGCGGGGTCTGTCCGGGGCCGCCCGGGACGACCACGACATCGGGGCCGGGCACCTCGGCGAAGGTCTTCTCGGCGGTCAGCGCGAGGTTGCCGTTGTCCGTGCGGACCGGGCCGGCCCGCTCGGCGACGAAGACGAGCTCGGCGTCCGGGAGACGGCCCAGGGTCTCGTAGGGTCCTACGGCGTCCAGGGCGGTGAAGCGGTCGTAGAGGACGATCGCGATCTGCATGGCTCTCCTAACCGGGTTGGCTGACGGGGGCCGGGCGGAACCTGCGCCGGTACTCGGCGGGGGTCGCGCCCAGGGCCTTGAGAAAGGCGCGGCGCATCGCCTCGGGCGTGCCGTAGCCGCTGGCGCGGGAGACCGCCTCGACGCCGTCGCCGGTGTCCTCCAGGAGCCGGCGGGCGTGCTCCAGCCGGACCCGGTCGACATAGCGGCCGGGGGTCGTCCCGGTCTCGGCCTGGAAGGCACGGGCGAAGTGGCGGGGCGAGAGGGCGGCACGGGCGGCCAGGGCCTCGACGCCGAGGTCGCCCTCCGGGTGCTCGGTGATCCACTGCTGGACTTCCCGGAGCGGCTCGCGCCGCGCGGTCTGGGCGGCGAGCTGGGCGCTGAACTGGGCCTGGTTGCCGGGCCGGCGCAGGAACACCACCAGGTGCCGGGCGACGGTGAGCGCGACGGCCCGGCCCAGGTCCTCCTCGACGAGGGCGAGCGACAGGTCGATGCCCGAGGTGACGCCGGCCGAGGTGGAGATCTGCCCGTCCCGGACGTAGATCGGGTCGGGGTCGACCTCGACGGCCGGGTGGTCACGGGCGAGCTTGTCGCAGTACGCCCAGTGGGTGGTCGCCCGGTGGCCGTCGAGCAGTCCGGCCTCGGCGAGCAGGATGGCGCCCGTGCAGACGGAGACGAGCCGTCCGGCGCGCGGCCCGTGCACCCGCAGCCACTCCACCAGTTCCGGGTCGGGGCGCCGGGTGCCCTGCCCGCCGGGGACGAGCAGCGTGTGCGGCTCGGGTGCCGCTTCGGTCAGCGCCGCGTCCGGTACGACGGTGAGCCCGCTGGAGGTGCGCACGGGTGCGCCGTCCAGGGAGGCCGTACGGATGCGGTAGCTGCCCGGGGTCTGGGTCTCGGCGCCCGTGAACACCTCCACGGGGCCGGTGACGTCGAGGCTCTGGACGCCGTCGAAGAGGACGACGAGGACGGTTCGCTGCGCCATGCCGTCGATTCTTCGCGGGCCGCCCGATGGCCGCAACGACGAGTTCCCCACCTTTTCTGCCATGACTTCCGCCCTGACGGGCCGAGCCCTGGAGGACGTACCGACCAGTCAGTAACCTGTTCGCCATGACTACCGCCGCCCTGGAGCCGCGCGCCGGCCGCCGCTGCCACACCATGCTCAACTCGCTGCACGCGACCCACTTCTTCAGCCCCGAGCTGGCCGAGGAGCTGGCCGCGCTCGGGGTCACCCATCCGCGCGCCGTCAACTTCGCGGTGCGGGCGGCCGCGCTGGGGCCGGTCGGGCCGGGCACGGTGACGGCGACGTTCTACAACTACAAGTACGAGCTGGTGGCCCGGCACGTACCGGCGGTCTGGGAGATCGCCGCCCCCGAGGACGTCCTCGCCGCGCGCCTGCGTGCCGTCGACGCGTCGCTGCGACGGCTGCTCGGCGCCGACGCGGTGGTCTCCGACGGGATGGCCGAGGCCGCGCGGCTCGCGCTGCGCGCCACCGAGGCGTGCTCCCGCTCGGGCCGCCCGCTGTACGCGGCCCACGCGGACCTGCCGGCGCCAAAGCAGCCGCACCTCGCCTACTGGTACGCGGGCACGCTGCTGCGCGAGCACCGCGGCGACGGCCATCTCGCGGCGCTGCTCGCGGCCGGGCTCGACGGTCTGGAGGCGGTGGTGACCCACACGGCGACCGGCAAGGGCATGAACCCGAAGTGGGTCTTCGCCACGCGCGGCTGGAGCCAGGACGACTGGGACGCGGCGGTACGACGGCTGCGCGAGCGCGGCATCCTCGATGCGGCGGGCGAGCTGACGGAGGCGGGGGTGGCCCTGCGGGCCCACGTCGAGTCGGAGACCGACCGCCTGGACCGCGCCCCCTACGAACACCTCGGCCCCGAGGCCGTGACCCGACTCACCGAACTGGCGGCCGGTTTCACGGGTGCGGCGGTGGCCACGGGAGCGTTTCCCGCGGACCTGATCGGAAAGGGCTGACGGGGGCGTTCGGGGCACGGGCCGGATCGGCACCGCCGGACAGCGTCGTCGTGGTCCCCGCAGCGCGGTGGGAGAGCCACGGGTTCGGGGGCGGGGCGGGTTTTGTGGGGAGTCCGTGTCGTGGAGGGGCGCCCTGCGGCCCGGTTGTCGGTGTCACCTGCCACAATTGCCGCGCAACCTCAGTGGAGAAGGCGGTACGGGATCGTGACGACACCCGGGTCCCTGGTTCCAGGGTCCATCGAAGGCAGGATCGCCGAGGAGCTCGGCGTACGGGAGCGGCAGGTCAAGGCTGCCGTGGAGCTGCTCGACGGCGGTTCGACGGTGCCCTTCATCGCCCGCTACCGCAAGGAAGCGACCGAGATGCTCGACGACGCGCAACTGCGCACGCTCGAGGAACGGCTGCGCTACCTGCGGGAGCTGGAGGAGCGGCGGACGGCGATCCTGGAGTCGGTGCGCGAGCAGGGCAAGCTCACCGACGAGCTGGAGGCACAGATCCGGGGCGCGGAGACCAAAGCGCGCCTGGAGGACATCTACCTGCCGTACAAGCCGAAGCGGCGGACCAAGGCGCAGATCGCGCGGGAGGCCGGCCTCGAACCGCTGGCCGAGGGACTGCTCGGCGACCCGACGGTGGAACCGCTGGCCGCGGCCGCCGCGTTCGTGGACGCCGACAAGGGCGTCGCCGATCCGCAGGCCGCCCTGGACGGCGCCCGCGCGATCCTCACCGAGCGCTTCTCGGAGGACGCGGACCTGATCGGCGAGCTGCGTGAGCGCATGTGGGTGCGCGGCCGGCTCGCCGCGAAGGTGCGGGACGGCAAGGAGGAGGCGGGCGCGAAGTTCGCCGACTACTTCGAGTTCGCCGAGCCGTTCACCGACCTGCCCTCGCACCGCATCCTCGCGATGCTGCGCGGCGAGAAGGAGGAGATCCTCGACCTCGTCCTGGAGCCGGAGGAGCCGACGGAGGGGCCGTCCTCGTTCGAGGGCATCATCGCCCACAAGTTCGAGATCACCGACCGGGGGCGGGCCGCCGACAAGTGGCTGTCGGACACGGTCCGCTGGGCCTGGCGCACCCGCATCCTCGTCCACCTCGGCATCGACCTGCGGCTGCGGCTGCGCACGGCCGCCGAGGACGAGGCGGTCAACGTCTTCGCGGCGAACCTGCGCGACCTGCTGCTCGCCGCCCCGGCCGGCACCCGCGCCACGCTGGGCCTGGACCCCGGCTTCCGCACCGGCGTGAAGGTCGCCGTGGTCGACGCGACCGGCAAGGTCGTCGCCACCGACGTCATCTACCCGCACGTCCCGGCGAACAAGTGGGACGAGGCGATCGCCAAGCTGGCCCGCCTGGCCAAGGAGCACGCGGTCGACCTGGTCGCGATCGGCAACGGCACGGCGTCCCGCGAGACCGACAAGCTCGCGGGTGAACTCATCACCAAGCACCCCGAGTTGAAGCTCACCAAGGTGATGGTGTCCGAGGCCGGCGCCTCCGTGTACTCGGCGTCCGCCTTCGCCTCCCAGGAGCTGCCCGACATGGACGTGTCGCTGCGCGGCGCGGTCTCCATCGCGCGGCGGCTCCAGGACCCCCTGGCCGAGCTGGTGAAGATCGACCCCAAGTCGATCGGTGTCGGCCAGTACCAGCACGACCTCTCCGAGGTGAAGCTGTCGCGCTCGCTGGACGCGGTGGTCGAGGACTGTGTGAACGGTGTCGGGGTGGACGTCAACACCGCCTCCGCTCCGCTGCTCGCCCGGGTCTCCGGCATCACCTCCGGGCTCGCCGAGAACATCGTGGCCCACCGCGACGCCAACGGCCCGTTCACCTCCCGCGGCCAGCTGAAGAACGTGGCCCGGCTCGGCCCGAAGGCGTACGAGCAGTGCGCGGGCTTCCTCCGCATCCGCGGCGGCGAGGACCCGCTGGACGCGTCGAGTGTCCACCCGGAGGCGTACCCCGTCGTCCGGCGGATGGTGAAGACGTCCGGGCAGGAGGTGGCCGCGCTCGTCGGCAACACGGGTGTGCTGCGCTCGCTGCGGCCGGCGGACTTCGTGGACGAGACGTTCGGTCTGCCGACGGTCACCGACATCCTCAAGGAACTGGAGAAGCCGGGGCGCGACCCGCGTCCGGCCTTCAAGACGGCGACCTTCAAGGAGGGCGTCGAGAAGCTCTCCGACCTGTCGTCCGGGATGGTCCTGGAGGGGGTCGTCACCAACGTGGCGGCGTTCGGCGCGTTCGTCGACATCGGTGTGCACCAGGACGGCCTCGTGCATGTCTCCGCGATGTCCAGGACGTTCGTCAAGGACCCGCGGGACGTCGTGAAGCCGGGTGACATCGTCAAGGTGAAGGTCCTCGACATCGACATCCCGCGCAAGCGGATCTCGCTGACGCTGCGGCTGGACGACGAGGCGGCGGCGCCGGCCTCCGGCGGTGAGCGCCGACCGCAGCGGGGCGGCGGTGGACGTCCGCCTCAGCAGCGGCAACAGCAGCAGCGCCAGGGGGGCGGCGCACGTCAGGCGGCCGCGCCGCCGCCGGCGAACAGTGCGATGGCTGACGCGTTGCGCCGGGCCGGGTTGCTGGACGGGAAGAACGGGAAGCGCTGACGACAGCTAGAGGAGGTCGTGGGGAGCTGCGGGGCCGTTGTGGCTGGTCGCGCAGTTCCCCACGCCCCTCACGGGGCGCGTTGACCCGGGGCCCCTTAATGGGGTGGACGAAGATCCATGGGTCCGGAGACTGGGCTCATGACGACATCCGACTTCAAGGCCGATCTCCAGACCTACCTCCAGGACGCCCGTGCCGTGCTGGTGTGGAAGCTGGAGGGGCTGTCCGAGTACGACATACGACGGCCGCTGACTCCCACGGGTACGAATCTGCTCGGCCTGGTCAAACATCTCGCCGGGGCCGAGGCCTGGTACTTCGGGGCGACCTTCGGGCGGCCCTTCGCCGGGACCGCCCTGTGGATCACCGGGGATGCGGAGCCCAACGCGGACCTGTGGGCGCGCGCCGACGAGACGCGCGAGGAGACGGTCGGGCTGTACCGGCGGGCCTGCGCCCACGCGGACGAGACGATCGGCGCGCTGCCTCTGGACGCGGTCGGGCAGCTGCCCGGTGACCGGCCGAAGGAGATCACCCTGCACCGCGTCCTCACCCACATGGTCGCGGAGACCCAACGGCACGCCGGTCACGCCGACATCGTGCGCGAACTCGTCGACGGGGCGACCGGACAGCGGGCGAGCGGCGCCAACATGGCCCCCGGCGACGCGACGGCCTGGGCCGAGCACCGGGACCGGGTGGAGCGGGCGGCCACGGAGGCCGGGCGGCGCGGACGGTGAACGGGAGACGACGAGGGCCTGTGGACTCCCACGACCGACGAGGATGTGGTCGGGGCGCAGCGCCAGGGTGTCGGTGGGTTGCTCGGCGGCACCGAGCGGTGCCCGCTCGCCGGGGTCGGCGGGGTGGCGCAGCAGGACACGCCGAGCAGTGTGCCGCACGGGCCGGGCGGCAGCGCGGTGGCGGCGGGGCCTCGACGAGGAGTGGCGTCCCGTCGGTCCCAGCTCCGGGCCCGCCGACGGATCACTTGCCTTCGGGCGGCTGGGGGGTGGCGTTCGTCGCGGTGCCGTTCATCCGGGCGCGGTTCTCCGCGAGCAACTCCTGGACGCGCCGCTCCACTTCGACGGGGTCGACGCCGAGGGCACGGCCCATGTGGATGGACCACACCTCCGAGCGCACGTTGGTCTCGAAGTCCAGGTCGGCGCGGACGTTCTCGCGGGCGGCCTGGCGGTTCTGGCTCACCATCACGAAGGTGGACAGGAAGATCGCCTCCAGGCTGACGATCATGGTGAGCAGTCCGAAGGGGTACGGGTCCCAGATCGCGCCCTCGCCGAACACGCCCTCGTTGCAGACGATCCAGACCGTGAACCACAGGGCGTGCAGGTACACGAAGGTCATGGTTCCGGCGAAGGCGGTGATCGCGTCCGCGATGCGGTCCTGGGTGCCGCGCAGTTGTACGAGGACGTCCTGTTCGTTCACGATCCGCAAGGCCGGGCGCTTCGGTGTGCCCATGGTCCCTCCCTGCCGTTGTCCGACGGTGATCGCAGCGTACGGGGAGGGCGCCGTGGAGGGTGCCTCGACGGGTTGTGTGGCGGGTGCGGGTTCGTTGTGGCTGAGCGCGCAGTTCCCCGCGCCCCTGACGGGGCGCTTTCAGCGTTCCGTGACTTTGCCTGCCGCTACCTCCAGGCGGCGGGTGACGTGGATGGCGTCGAGCATGCGGCGGTCGTGGGTGACGAGGAGGAGGGTTCCCTCGTAGGCGTCGAGGGCCGACTCGAGTTGTTCGATGGCGGGCAGGTCGAGGTGGTTGGTCGGCTCGTCCAGGACGAGGAGGTTGACGCCGCGGCCCTGGAGGAGGGCGAGGGCGGCGCGGGTGCGTTCGCCCGGGGAGAGGGTGGTCGCCGACCGGAGTACGTGGTCCTGTTTGAGGCCGAACTTGGCCAGCAGGGTGCGGACTTCGACCGGCTCGGTGTCCGGTACGGCCGCGCAGAAGGCGTCCAGCAGGGATTCCGTGCCGTGGAACAGCTTGCGGGCCTGGTCGACCTCGCCGACCAGTACACCGGGGCCGAGGGCCGCGTGCCCGGCGTCCAGCGGCAGCCGGCCCAGCAGGGCGGCGAGCAGGGTGGACTTGCCCGCGCCGTTGGCGCCGGTCACCGCGACCCGGTCCGCCCAGTCGATCTGGAGGGAGACCGGCCCGAAGGTGAAGTCACCGCGCCGGACCTCGGCGTCCCGCAGGGTGGCGACGACGGCGCCGGAGCGCGGGGCCGCCGCGATCTCCATGCGCAGCTCCCACTCCTTGCGAGGCTCCTCGACGACGTCCAGGCGCTCGATCATGCGCTGGGTCTGGCGGGCCTTCGCGGCCTGCTTCTCACTGGCCTCGCTGCGGAACTTGCGGCCGATCTTGTCGTTGTCGTTGGACGCCTTGCGCCGGGCGTTCTTGACGCCCTTGTCCATCCAGGAGCGCTGCATCTGCGCGCGGTCCTGGAGGGCGGCGCGCTTGTCGGCGTACTCCTCGTAGTCCTCGCGGGCGTGCCGGCGGCCCACGTCGCGTTCCTCCAGGTAGGCCTCGTAGCCGCCGCCGTAGAGGTTGATCTGCCCCTGGGCCAGGTCGAGTTCGAGGACCTTGGTGACCGTGCGGGTGAGGAACTCGCGGTCGTGGCTGACGACGACCGTGCCGGCACGGAGGCCGGTCACGAACCGTTCGAGGCGTTCCAGGCCGTCGAGGTCCAGGTCGTTGGTCGGCTCGTCGAGGAGGAAGACGTCGTAGCGGGAGAGGAGGAGGGAGGCGAGGCCGGCGCGGGCGGCCTGGCCGCCGGAGAGGGAGGTCATCGGCTGGTCGAGGTCGACGGCCAGGCCGAGGGAGTCGGCGGTCTCCTCGGCGCGTTCCTCCAGGTCGGCGCCGCCGAGGTCGAGCCAGCGCTCCAGAGCGGTGGCGTACGCGTCGTCGGCCCCCGGCGCCCCGTCGACCAGGGCCTGGGTCGCCTCGTCCATCACGCGCTGGGCCTCGGCGACGCCGGTGCGCCGGGCGAGGAAGGCGCGGACGGTCTCCCCCGGCCGCCGTTCCGGTTCCTGGGGCAGGTGGCCGACGCTGGCGGTCGGCGGGGAGAGCCGCAGTTCGCCCTGCTCGGGGGCGGTGAGCCCGGCGAGCAGCCGGAGCAGGGTGGACTTGCCCGCGCCGTTGGCACCGACCAGACCGATCACGTCTCCGGGCGCGACGACGAGGTCGAGCCCGGAGAAGAGCGAGCGGTCGCCGTGCCCGGCGGCGAGGTTCTTGGCGACGAGGGTGGCAGTCATCAGAACGCCGATCCTAGTGTGCCGGGCGGGGCGCCCTCAGCCCGGTTTCGCCCCGGTCAGCGCGCCATCGCCTGCACGAGGACGCTGCCGGAGGTCCGGGCCACGACATAGGACGCGCCCTTGACCGCCCGGCCGTCGAGGGGGATGCGGTGGCTGCCGGGTTCGAGGACGCCGTCGAAGAGCTCGTGGGTGCGGGGCCGGGACAGCCGGTCGAGGCGGTACGCGGTGAGCCGTACCCGGCAGGGCGAGGTGACCTCGACGCCGGCCGTGCCGTCGGTGGCGACCAGGCGGGTCAGCCGGCGCTGCGGGAGCGGGCTGCGGTCCAGGGCGTGCTCGATCTGGGCGACGAGGAGGGGGACGATCGGGGCGAGTCCCTCGACGTAGGTGGCCTCCACGCCCGCCCGCGCGAACGCCTCGCGGACGGCGGCCCGCTCGGCCTCGCCGACCGCGGGGCCGAAGGCGACGGCTCCGTAGCCGCGCAGTTCCTCGGCGGGGACGCCGTCGGCGTCGCGGGTGATGTCGGCGCCGATGCCGATGGTGCGCAGGGCGGCGGCCAGCTTGGCGAGGAGGGCGACGCGGGCGCCGATCAGCAGGACCCGGCGGGCGGGCGCGGGACCGGAGTCCGCCAGGAGGGCGCCGAGCGCCTCGCGGTACTCGGGCCCGTGGAAGCGGAACGGACCGATGCCGTGGTAGCCGTTGAGCTCCAGGTCGGCGTGCTCGGCGGTCTGCCAGGCGAAGTCGCGCCAGATGTAGTCGTCGCCGTCGTGTTCGATGACCGCGGTGACCGCGCCGCAGGCCAGGTCCTCGCACTCGGGGCAGCCGTAGATGACGTACCGGTCGTCGGGCAGGGGGGCGTCGGACTCCAGTAACAGGCTGCGGACCTGGGCGGTGAAGATCGCGGGTGGGACGTCGGAGGCGAGGGGGGAGACGGCGTCCAGGTCGGAGAGCTGGAACAGCAGCGGACGTCCGTCGACGAGGAAGTCCACGAAGTCCCGGTGGACCTGGTAGCCGCCGTCGGCGCGGACACCGCCGGCGCGCATCGCCGGGGCCAGGCCGAAGGTCGCGTATGCGGCAGACATGCTGTGAGTATCCCCAGAGCGGGACGATCTGAGCGCGGCATGACATATTCCGCTAACGTCCCGGCATGGGCAGTGACCGGAGTGACGAGGTGATCGTGGTCGGCGCCGGGGTGGTCGGGCTGGCCACGGCGGTGGTGCTGGCCGAGGCCGGGCGCCGGGTGCGGGTGTGGGCGCGGGAGACCGGCGGGCGTACGACCTCGGCGGTCGCCGGTGCGCTGTGGTGGCCGTACCGCATCGAACCGGAGGCGTCGGTCGGGGAATGGGCGCTCACCTCGCTCGCCGTGTACGGGGAGCTGGCGGACCGGCCGGAGGAGACGGGCGTACGCCTGGTCGAGGGCGTACACGGCGGACTGCGGCTGGACGGGCTGGGTCCGTGGGCGGCCCGGGTGCCGGGGCTGGCCGAGACGGGGGAAGGTCTCTCGGCGCGGCTGCCGTTGATCGACATGCCGGTCCATCTGGCCTGGTTGCGTGAGCGGTTGGGCAAGGCGGGCGGGACGGTCGAGGAGCGGGTGGTGAGCGGGCTGGCCGAGGTGCCCGCGCCGGTCGTGGTCAACTGCACCGGGCTCGGGGCCCGTTCGCTCGTGCCGGATCCGGCGGTGCGTCCGGTGCGCGGGCAGCTGGTCGTGGTGGAGAACCCGGGGATCACCACCTGGTACACGTCCGAGGAGGAGGACGAGGGGGAGGACGAAGGGGGCGCCTCCGCCTACTTCTTCCCGCAGCCCGGCGGTCTGCTGCTCGGGGGTACGGCTCAGGAGGACGCCTGGTCCCTGGAGCCGGATCCGGACATCGCGGCGGGGATCGTGGCGCGTTGTGCGGCGGTGCGGCCGGAGATCGCGGGGGCGCGGGTGCTGGGGCACCGGGTGGGGCTGCGGCCGGTCCGGGACGCGGTGCGCATCGCGCGTGAGGTCCGGCCGGACGGCGGGGTGCTGGTGCACAACTACGGGCACGGCGGGGCCGGTGTCACGGTGGCCTGGGGGTGTGCCCGGGAGGCGGCCGGGCTGGTGGATCCGGGCCCGGCCGCCTGAGGGAGGGTCAGCTCGCGGGGACGCGCTGGACGGCGCGCGGGGTACGGACCCCGTCCAGGGAGTTCGCCCGGGGGGCTGTCCAGGTGCTGCCGGAGGTGGCCCGGTCGAACGCGGCGGCGCCGCCGACCAGCGGGACCCGGGCCGCCGTACGGGACAGGTCCAGGGTGAGCGTCGGGGTGGTGGACGGCGGATCGATGAGGTCCTTGTCCGTGCCCGCGACGATCAGGGCCAGGCGGTGCCCCTTGGGGACGACGTGGTCGGTGGCGGCCAGGTCGAGGGTGATCGTGTAGGCCTTGCCCGGGGTGAGCGGGACGCCCTTGCCGGGGTCGGCGTAGGTGCCGAGGTCGGCCCAGCCGCGGCTGAAGACGGTGTAGCCGACGGCCTTGGTCCTGGCCTCGGTCTTCTTGAAGCAGGCGCTGTCACCTGCCGTGCTCTCGCCCCAGCAGGTGCGGTCGGCGAGGGTGGTGATGCCCTCGGCGTCGTCCGCGTAGTCCCGGATGGTGTCCGGGCCGAGGTCGACCAGGACGGCGGTCAGGTGGGCCGTCGAGGTGGTCGGGGTGGCGGTGACGGTGACCTTGGAGGAGCCGGACAGGCGCAGGTCGTGGGTGAGCGGCGCGGTGAGGAAGCCGGCCTTGTCCGCGGTCGGGGTGGCGAGTTGGGCCGCCCAGTCCGTCTCGCTCTGCTTCGGGTCGTCGGTGAAGGTCTCGGTGCCCGAGCCGCGGCGCAGGCCGAGGGTGCCGACGCCGGCCTCGGTGCCGGTGGCCGGGCGCAGGGTGGTGGTCCGGGTGCCGCTCGGCGGCCAGACGGCGGAGGTCACCCACTGGTCGGGGTGGCGCTCGACGTCGGCCATCGGCTCGCGGTCGATGCCGTTGTCGTAGCCGAGGAGTTCATGGTCGAACCAGCGGTGCAGGGTGTCGACCCAGGCGCCGCGCCGGTAGTCGAAGGGGTCGACGTGTCCGGTCTGGGAGAGCCAGATCTTGCGCTCGACGCCGTTCTTGGCGAGGGCGTCCCACCACTGGCCGAAGTGCTTGGTGCGGACGTTGAGGTCCTGCATGCCGTGCACGAGGAACACGCTGGCCTTCACCTTGGCCGCGTCCTTGACGTAGTCCCGCTCGGTCCACAGACCGGTCCAGTCACCGCTGCGCGGGGCGCCGTCGATCAGTTTCTGCTGGACGGCACCGCATTTGGCGTAGGCCGCGTCGCTCTCCACGGCGCCGGCCAGCCAGTCCGGCCCGGAGTCGTACAGCGGGGCGCCCTGGGCGAAGTAGTAGTCGTACCAGGAGGAGATGGCGCTGATCGGGACGATGGTCTTCAGGCCCTTGACGCCGGTGGCGGCGACGCCGTTGGCGATGGTGCCGTCCCAGCTCTTGCCGATCATCCCGGTCCTGCCGTTGGTCCAGCTCGCCTTGACCGCGGTGGTTCCGGTGCGGCTGCTGTACGCCTTGGCGCGGCCGTTCAGCCAGTCGACGACGGCCTTCGCGGACTGGATGTCGGAGCGGCCGCCGACGTCGACGCAGCCGTCGGAGCGGTTGGTGCCGGCCAGGTCCACGCCGACGAAGGCGTAGCCGCGGGGCACGAAGTAGTTGTCGTAGAACAGCGGCATCTGGACGACGTTACCGGCGGCGTCGTACGTCTTGAGCTGGCTCTCGTTGCCCCGGCCGCAGCACGAGTAGTAGGGGCTGGCGTCCATGATGACGGGCACCTTGTGGCCCTGCGCGGCGGGTTCGGCGGGCCGGACGATGTCGGCGGCGACCCGGTCGGTCTTCCCGTCGCCGTCGGAGTCGAGCCCGGTGTCCACCCAGACGGCCTCGCGGATGGCGTTCGCGTACGAGTAGACGGGCCGGCTCTCGCGCGGGGCGCCGCCGGCGGCCTGGGCCGCGGCCGGGCTGAGGAAGGCGGCCATCAGGGTGGCGACGGCGGCGAGGACGAGCGGTCTCCAGATCGTGAAGCGCGTGCGTTTCGGCATGCGGCGGACGCTACCCCGGTCAACTCCCGTACAGAAGGGGGCACCTGAGGGACACGCGGAGCTGATTGCGGCCGAATGGCGATCGTGTGACAGCAGGGGCCGTGGACAGGTAGAGGGACACAGGGACTGAATAGGCTCCGAACAGTTTGGTGCTCCATCGACTTGGCGTTCCCCGTCGCGGTGTGGCGGGTGCGTCTCGGCCCCCCTACCGATCTGGAGTTCTCTTGCACCGCAGAATCCTCGCGCCGGGTGTCCTCGCGGCGGCCTCCCTGCTGCTGGCGATCCCGGCGTCGGCCGCGAGCCACAGCCCCGGCGCGCCGGGCATCGGCGACCCCTACTACCCGGACTACGGCAACGGCGGCTACAACGTCTCGCACTACGACCTCCGGCTGCAGTACCAGCCCGCGACCGACGAACTGTCGGGCACGGCGACGATCCTGGCGCGGACCACGGAGGACCTGTCCAGCTTCGACCTGGACTTCCTGCTGGACGTCAGCGAGGTGCGGGTCAACGGGACGACGGCCGGTTTCGCCACCTCCGGTCAGCACGAACTGGTCGTCACGCCGAAGACCCCGCTGGCGAAGGGCACGCCGATCACCGTCGTCGTCCGCTACAGCGGGGTGCCGTCGACGAAGAGCGCGTACGGCTTCACCACCTGGCACCGCACCCCCGACGGGGCGGTCGCGGCGGACGAGCCGGAAGCCGCGTGGTGGTGGTTCCCGAGCAACGACCACCCGCTGGACAAGGCGACGTACGACGTCTCGGTGGCCGTGCCGGACGGCACCCAGGTCATCTCCAACGGGCTGCTCCAGTCGACGAGTTCGAAGCTCGGCTGGACCCGCTGGAACTGGCGGCAGAACAAGCCGCAGGCGACCTATCTGGCCACTCTCGCGGTCGGGAGGTTCGACATCACGACGAGCACCTCCGAGGGCGGGGTGCCGGTCGTCAACGCCTACAGCAAGGACCTCGGCGACAACGACGGGGCGGCGCGGGCGAGCGTGGAGCGGACCGGGGAGCTCGTCGACTGGCTGAGCGGCTATTTCGGGCCGTATCCCTTCAGCTCGGCCGGCGGGTACGTGCCGAACACCACCACCGGGTACGCGCTGGAGACGCAGACCCGCGTGTACTACAGCCCCAAGCAGTTCGCCAACGGCTCCAACACGTCGGTGGTCGTGCACGAGCTGGCGCACCAGTGGTACGGCGACGACGTCTCCCTCAAGGGCTGGAAGGACATCTGGCTCAACGAGGGGTTCGCGCGGTACGCGCAGTGGCTGTGGTCGGAGCACGAGGGCGAGGGCACGACGCAGGAACTCGCCGACTACGTGTACGCGTCGCATCCGGCCGACGACGCGTTCTGGACGGTCAAGCCGGGGGACCCGGGGCCGGACGACCAGTTCGACATCGCCGTGTACGACCGGGGGGCGCTGGCCGTGCAGGCGCTGCGGAACGCGGTCGGTGACGACGCGTTCTTCGCGATTCTGAAGGGGTGGCCCAAGGAGCATGCGTATGGCAATGCTTCGGTGAGCGACTTCGAGGAGTACGCCGAGAAGGTGTCCGGCAAGTCGCTGTCGGCCTTGTTCGACGCGTGGCTGTTCCAGCCGTCGAAGCCGGTGGCGCCTGCGGCGAAGGCATTGGGTGCCGTTGCTCAGCCGAAGTCCTGGAAGAAGATCGAGGCTACGAACGACGTGCACTAAGCGTCTGCCGGGTTCGGTGGTGGGGGGCTGCGAGTCCGTTGGGGCTGGTCGCGCCCACGCGGCGGAGCCGCAGATCGAACACGGCCCCGCGCCCTACGGGGCGCTGAGGAACCCTTCGCGTAGTTGCAGCGGCGCCATGCCGTGCCATCTGCGGACTGCCCTCCGAAGGGCTCTCTCGTCGGAGAAGCCGGCCTGGCGGGCCACCTCTCGGAGGGTCAGGTGAGGACGGTGCAGGAGTTGTTCGACGCGTTCGCGGCGGACACCCTCGACGATCGCCTCGTAGGAGGTGCCGCAGTCGGCCAGGCGGCGGCGCAGGGTGCGTTCGCTCGACGCGTGTGTGCGGGCCTGTTCGGAGAAGGAGGGGACGACCGGGAGGCTCTGCGCGACGGAGATCTCCAGTACTTCCAGGAGGTCCTGCTGCCGGCGCCGCGAGGCCATCTGCGCTTCGAGCAGTTCGAGCGTCGAGGCGTAGGTGACGGGATCGCGGCCCGGCATCGGCCGGTTGATCCATGCCTGCGGCACCACCATCCGGTTGCGGGAGGCGCCGAAGTGCAGGGGGCAGCGGAAGAGGTCGCGGAACGGCTGGACGTCCTGCGGAGCGGGGAAGGCGAAGTGGATCTCCTGGGGTGCGAGGCCGGCGCCGGCGGCGAGGCGGCCGAGGGTGACGACGCTGGAGAACGCCTCCTCGACGAGGAAGACGGCGACGTTCGGGTCGACCACCGGATCCGGGAGGTCGGCCCGCACCACGTAGTCGGGGCCCTCCCGGCCGGCCGACCAGACCGTCATGGCCCCGGACAGGTTCTGGAAGCGCACGCCCGTCTCGATGGCCATCTGGAGTGTGTCGCTGGCGAGCATGGCGAAGCCCGCGAGACCGATGGCGGTGAGGTGCTGTGCTGCTCCTACCCGCAGGCCCAGGTTCTCGTCCCCGGTGAGTTCGACGGCGCGTCGGATGACGGCACTGCCCTGGCGGTAGGAGACGCGCAGGGCCGCCGATCGCAGCAGGGTCTCGGTGAGACCGACCTGTGTCAGTTCCGGCCGCAGGTCGACGCCGTACTCCCTGGAGATCTGGCTGAGGTAGCGCAGGATGCCCGGGGCGATCGTCGCCGACGTGCTGCGTGTGGTGCCGTTCTCCGGACGGGGTGCCTCGGGCATGGCTTCTCTCCAGGGCCGTACTGGCGACCACTTTAGGCATTCGCGTCCGGTTTCGGCCGTACTAGCGGGTGCGGATCCATACCGTCTTCTCCCTGGTCCACTGGGCGAAGGCGTCGGTGGATCGCTCCGCCCCGCCGAATCCGGACTGCTTCCAGCCGCCGAAGGGGGAGGTGATGTCGCCCTCGCTGTAGGCGTTGACGGAGACCACCCCGGCCTGGATGCCGCGGGCGAGGCGGAAGGCGGTGTCGAGGTCGTGGGTCCATATGGAGGCGGCGAGGCCGTAAGGGGTGGCGTTCGCCGTCCGGATCGCTTCCTGCTCGGAGGCGAAGGTCTGGACGGTGACCACGGGTCCGAACAGTTCTTCGGTGAGGACTCTGCTGCCGTCGGGAGCGCCGACGACCACGGTGGGCGGGTAGTAGGCGCCGTGCGGGTGCAGGCCTCCTGGCAGCCCGGCGGTGTGTGCCACGGCTCCGGCGCCGACCGCCTCGTCCACTGCGCCGGCGACCCGGTCTCGTGCCGCGATGCTGATCAGCGGTCCCGTCCGGGTGTCCGGCTTGGCGGGGTCACCGATGACCAGGGCCCCGGCGGCGGCCGTGAACCGCGTGACGACCTGGGCGGCGATGTCCTCGTGGACCAGGATCCGGGAGCCGGCCGTGCAGTTCTGGCCCATCGTCAGGAACGCGGCGTCGATCATGTCGTCGATGAGTTCCACGCCGAAGTCGAGCGCGTCCGGCATCAGGACCTGGGGGCTCTTGCCGCCCATCTCCAGGGAGACCCGTTTGAAGTTGGTCTCCGCGGCATCGGCCAGGATCCGCCGTCCGGTCGACGTCGAACCCGTGAACGACAGTGCGCCGACCCCGGGGTGGCGGGCGAGCCCCCGGCCGGCTTCCGTGCCGTAGCCGGGCAGGACGGTGAGCGTGCTGTCCGGCAGACCCGCCTCCGTCGCCAGCCGAGCCACGTGGAGGACCGAGCGGGGTGTCGCCTCGGCGGGCTTGAGCAGCAGGCTGTTGCCCGCGGCGAGGGCGGGGCCGATCTTCCAGGCGGCCATGGCGAGCGGGTAGTTCCAGGGGAGGATCGCGGCGGCCACCCCGACGGGTTCCCGGCTCATCAGGCCGAAGTGGTCGGGGCCGGTGGGGGCGACGCGGCCGAAGACCTTGTCGGCCGCCTCCGCGAACCAGCGGATCGACTCGATCGCGCCGGGCACGTCACCGGTGCGGCACTCCGTGATGGGTTTGCCCGCGTCCTCGCAGTCCAGGCGGGCCAGGATCTCGGCGTCGCGTTCCATCAGGTCGGCGAGGCGCAGCAGCACCGCGGCCCGCTCCCGAGGCGGCAGGCCCGACCACACCCCGCTGTCGAAGACGCCGTGGGCCCGCTCCACGGCTGCGTCCACCTCGTCCACGGTGGCGGCAGGCAGGGTGTCGAGCGTCTCTCCGGTGGCCGGGTTGACGACCCTGAGCAGGCGGTCGTTCGTGTCCGTGGTCACGGTCATGCCTCCTTCACCAGTTCCCAGCGGCCGTCGACGTGCCGGGCCAGTCCTCTGCGACGCAGGTCCTCCAGGTACCTGGCCAGGCCGCGCTCGCCGCGCTTGCGGAAGAGCGGAAGGAGCCTGGGGAGGAGGTTCGGCACCAGCATCGAGAAGCGGACCAGGCGTGATTCGCCGGCGCGTGGATACGCTTCGAGCCGCGGTCGCTCCAGCAGGCTCACCACTGCGGCGACGACGTCGGACGGCTGCTGCGGCGGGTCCTGGAACTGCAGGGAGTTGCCGCCGTCGACGGCCTCCTGGCGCAGCATCTGGGTGTCGGTGGCCGACGGCAGGACGGAGCCGACTCGGATGCCCTTGTCGCCCAGGTCGAGCGCGATGGACAGCATGGCGCCGCGCAGCCCGAACTTCGACGCCGCGTAGATGGGGGTCTCGCCCTGGGGGAAGATGCCTGCGAGGGACACCGTGGTGATGACTCGGGGGTCCGCGGAGGCCCTCAGCAGGGGGATGGCGAGCCGGGTCGCGACGAGCGGGGAGACCAGGTTCAGGTCGATCTCCCGCTCGATGGTCTCCACCGCGCGCACGTCGAATCGCTCGCTGCTGGTCATTCCGACGTTGTTGACCAGCACGTCGAGGCGGCCGAAGGCGAAGGCGACGCGCTCGAACAGGTCCGCCACCCCGGCCCGGTCCAGCAGGTCGCAGCCGAGGCCCAGGTGGCCGGCGCCGGGCAGGGTGTCCGCGACCTGGTGCGCGCGCTCACCGTCGATGTCGACGACGACGCACACGGCTCCGCCGACCGCGAACCGCCTGCACAGCGCGCTGCCGATGCCGCCCGCGCCGCCGGTCACCAGCATCACCTTGCCGGTGTAGTCGTAGCCGCTCATGCCACCGTTTCCTTGCTGCGGACGGCCGGCACGGCCGGGGGGCGTCCCTCGGCGGGCCAGCCCATGGCGGCGGCGACCTTGGTGAGGTACTTGGTGAACGCGGCGCTGTCGACGTAGCCGGTGTGGCGCGGGGAGTCCACGAACTTCAGGCCGCCGGACAGGTCCGGGCGGTCGTCCCGGATCATGCGGGCGAACCGCTCTGCGTTCGGCATGCCCCGGCGCTTGTCCTGGACGAATCCGGCGATCATCTGCGCCTGGGCGTCGAAGAGCTTGTAGGCGGCGGCGTTGGTCTCGACGAAGCCGACGCCGAACAGCCCCTCGTGCTCGCGGGAGAACGACGACAGGTACAGATCGGGGTGCTGCTCGTCGCCGAAGTAGCGCTGCGCGACGGGCACTTTGTGGACGTAGCCGGTCGCCAGCAGGATCAGGTCGAAGTCGTTGCTGCTGCCGTCGGCAAAGTGGACGGTGCGGCCCTCGGCGCGCACGATGCCGGGCCTCGCGGTGATGTCGCCGTGCTGCAGGTGGTGGAGCAGCATCGAGTTGACCGACGGATGGGTCTCGAAGAGCTTGTGGTCCGGCTTCTGCAGGCCGAGGCGCCGTGGATCACCGTTGACGATCCGCAGGAGTGTGCCGAACAGCTTCTGCTCGAGCCACTTCGGCAGCCGGGGGCCGACGCCTTCGAGGGTGTCCACCGGCCTGCCGAACAGATGCTTGGGGATGAACCAGTAGCCGCGGCGCATGCTGATCTCCGCGTGGTCGGCGGCGCGGGCCGCGTCGCAGGCGATGTCGCAGCCGGAGTTGCCCGCACCGACGACGAGGACCCGCTTGCCACGCAGTTCGTCGCTGCTGCGGTAACCGACCACGTGCCGGATCTCGCCGCCGAAGTCACCTGGGATATCGGGGATGTTGGGGTGCCACTGCGAGCCGGTGCAGACCACGACCTGCCCGTGTCGGCTGGTCGTTCCGTCGGACCGGGTGACCGTCCAGGTGCCGTCCGGGTTCTTCGCCACGTCACGGACCTCGGTGCCGAACTCGATCCGCTCCGTCAGGCCGTACGCGTCGGCGAAGGACGTCAGATACGACAGGATCTGCCGCCGGGAGGGGTAGTCGGCGAAGTGGTCGGGCATCGGCAAGCCGCCGAAGCCCGAGAGGGTCTTGCTGGAGATGAAATGGGCCGACTCGTACATAGGGCTGCCCGGGTTGTCGATGTCCCACAGACCGCCCGGACGCGTGTGACGCTCGATGTGCGTGTAGGGAAGCCCCCGCTCGCCGAGCGCCCGTGCCACTGCCAGCCCCGCAGGACCCGCACCGATGACACACGTGTCGTATTCGGACTCCTTCACGAGTCCACCTCCTCTCGTCGCCACGTTCGGCGTGAGAGGAACTTAGGCAGCGTGCAAGCGCCCGCGGACTGGCCTGTGCGGCCACAAAGGGGGCCGCAGCGGCCAGCCCGTTGACCGCCCTGGCCATACCCGCCTGGCCGCCAGGGTCCTCCGTGTGGCCGTCGGCGTCCTCCGGCGTGCCGGTCCGCCTTCCTACGGTTGCTCCAATTCGCGCACCCCGGCCCGCCCACGGTCCGTGACAGGAAGAGGCCACCATGACCGCGTCCCTCGGAGCGACGGCTCCGCCTCGGCCCGTGAGAAGAGGCCCGCTCGCAGGAGCCCGTCGGGTCACAGCCACCGTGTTCGCCGCCCAGGGCGTGGCGGTGGCCGCCGTGTCCACCACCGTGCCCGCCGTGGAGAGCCATCTGCGGCTGTCGTCCCTGGCGATGACCGCGCTCACGATCGCCCTGACGCTGGCCGCGGGCGCCGGCAGCTTCGCAGGCCTGGCCGCCGTACGCCGCTCGGGTCCCGTCGCCGTCATGCGTGCGGCGGTACTGACCGCGGCCGCGGCCCTGCTGTCTGTGGCCTGGGCGCCGGGCCGGCTCACCGCCTCGGCGGCCTATGTCCTCCTCGGGCTGGCGCTGGGCGCCATCGACGTGTCCGTCAACACCCGCGCGGCCACCCTGGAACGCCACTACGGGCGCAGCATCCTCTCCTCGTTCTACGCCGCCTGGAGCGCCGCGGGCGTGGCGGCCGCGCTGCTCACGGCGGGCGTCTCCCGGCTGGGCTGGCCGGTCCAGTACGTCCTGACCGCGCATGCCGCGCTCGTGGCCCTTCTGGCGCTGACCGTCCGGCCCCATGGTCTGGTCTCGCCACATGGCGAGGGGCCGGCACCGGCTCAGGAGGTCCTGGGCCGACGGGTGTGGGCGCGGCTCGTCCCCTTCGGTGTCGTTCTCCTCGTCGCCTACGTAGTCGACTCCACGGTCTCGGCATGGTCGACCGCCTACCTGCATCAGACCCTCGCCGCGTCCCTGGCGGCCGCGCCGCTCGCGTACGCGGCCTACCAGGCGGGCACGGTGACCGGCCGGGCGAGCGCCGACCGCATGGTCCGCCGGATCGGGCCGGTGGCGGTGGTCCGCGCCGCCACCCTGCTCGCGGCCGCCGCCCTGGCCGGTCTGGCGGCGGCCCCGAGCTGGCCGTACGCGGTCGTCGCGGCAGGCTGCGCGGGCCTGGGGACCGCTGCTCTCATCCCGTTGTGCGTCGCCTCCGCCGGCCGGCTGCGGCCCGGTGCACCCGAGACGGTGCTGGCCAGGCTCAACGTCTTCAACTACGTCGGCGTGCTCGTCGGAGCCGGTGCGAGCGGGGGCCTTGGGGCGACGGGCCACTTCCGGATCGCCTACGCCGTACCAGCTGCCCTCGCCCTGACTCTGCTGACCACGGCACGCTTCTTCCGGCCGGCCTCTGCGGGTGTGGACGCCACGGTGTCCGAACTCAACTCCCGTCCTCTCCGTGGTCGTACACCGTGACCGCGATCCCCCGCCCGACCAGCCGCTCCTTTATCAGCGGCTCGACACGGGACCACTTTCCGCCCGCCAAGCCACACCCGATGCGGGGCATGTGCACGGACGCGCCGAGTTCGATCACCTCGTCGGCCAAGTTGCCCAGCGCCGTGTCGATCGCCTCGTAGCGGACCGGCACGCCCTTGCTGCCCGTCCTGGTCCCCCGCTGGCCGATCATGTTGGCCACCCATATGTACCGCTCGACGCGCACCAGCTGCGTCGCGCCCAGGCCGAAGTCGTTGTTCGCACGGCCGCGGTGCCAGGCGCGGTACGCCTTCTCCGGCTCCGGCCAGCGGCGCGACAGCGCCAGCACGAAGCCCCTTCCCCAACCCCCCAGGTCGTTGCAGACGTGGGCGATCACCTTGACGCCCTTGCCCGACGGCACGGTGGCGTCACCCCGGATGTAAGTGATCTCCGACATGACGCCACCGTAGGCGATGCCACTGACAGTGGCTCTGACCTGCTACTTCGTGAGCTGCGACAGCTCCTTGTCGGTCTCCTGGGAGACCCGGCGGCGGACGGCGAACCAGTCGGCCACCAGCAGCGCCGCGATCACCGGGATGAGCACGGCGACGGCCTGTGCCGTGTTCACGGCGTCCTTGCTCACAGGTGGTTCCACTCTCTGGTGCGCCCGAGCGGGTCGCGCTCGGGTGTCCGGACGTACTCGGTCGGCGCGCTCGGTGGTGGGCACAGACCAAGGCGCCACCTTCCCCCGGTGACCAGGGAGCATGCGATGGCCCAGTTCACAGAGCGGCGCTTCTCACAAGGTCACGATCATGACGGACAGGCGAACATCGGCCGAACAAATGCTCACGCATCTCGCGTGAGCCCCCGGTGTCACAGTGTCGGTGTGACAGCGATACTGCTGCGCATGACGACCGACACCGACAGCGATTCCGGGGAGCCTGCGCTCACGATCGACGAGCTGGCCGCGCGGGCCGGCACCACGGTCCGCACGGTCCGGTTCTACGGCACCAAGGGGCTGCTCCCGCCGCCGGTGATCGGTCCGCGCCGGGTCGGCCACTACGGGCGGGAGCATCTGGCCCGGCTGGCGCTCATCGAGGAGCTCCAGCACCAGGGCATGACGCTGGCGGCGATCGAGCGCTATCTGAACCAGCTGCCGCCCGGCCTCAGCCACCACGACCTGGCCATCCACCGGGCCGTGGTCGCCTCCTGGGCGCCGGACACCGAGGAGACGGTGACGGCGGAGGAGCTACGGCGACGGGCCGGATGCCCCCTGGGCGCGGACGACGTCGAGCGGCTCGCGGCCATGGACGTGGTACGGCCCGACGGCGACGCCTACCGCATCGATCCAGGCCTGCTCCGGCTCGCCGTACAGCTCCTCGACGTACCGCTGTCCGAGAAGGCGATCCTCGCGGCGCGCACGGTGCTGATCGAGCACTCGCGCGCCGCCGCCCACGAGCTGTCGCAGCTGTTCCGGGCCGAGGTGGCGGAGCGGGCCGAGGAGGACGTGAAGTCCCTGTCCGCGCACATGCAGCCGCTGATCGTGCAGGCCCTGCTGACGACCTTCCAGCGGTCCCTCAGGGCCGAGGTCCACCAGTGGCTCCCGGACTCAGAGGAAGGCCGATCCTCCTGACACGTTGAGCGTCTGCCCGGTCAGGAAGCCGCTGCCCTCGTCCACCACGTACAGGAGCGTCGAGACCAGGTCGGGCGTCTCCTGGGTGCGGGGCACGACCTGCCCGGCGCGGACGGTCTCGAAGCCGCCGTCCGCGCCGACCGTGCGCTCGGCGGTCGCGGTGCGCACCATGCTGGGCGCGATCGCGTTGACGGTGATGTCGTACGGGCCCAGCGCCCCGGCCAGCGCGCGCGTGAAGCCGATCAGGCCGGCCTTGGAGGCGACGTAGGGGACCATGTCGGGCGGCGCGGTGAACACGGCCGCCGACACGATGTTGACGATCCGGCCCCAGCCGGCCGTCTTCAGGTACGGCAGCGCGGCCCGGGTGACCAGGAACGGCGCCTCCAGGTTGACGCGCATGACCCGCCGCCACTCCTCGGCGGTGGTCTCCTCGAAGGGCCGCGCCGGGTAGACGCCGGCGTTGTTGACGACGACGTGCAGGGTGCCGAACGCGTCGCTCACGTGCCGCAGTGCTGCTTGTACCTGCTCCTCGTCGGTGACATCGGCGACCAGCTCCAGATAGTCCAGGACCTTCCCGGCGGTCCCGGTCTGCGGGGCGAGGTCGAGGCCGGCCACCCGGTAGCCGCGCCCGGCGAGGGCGACGGCGAACTCCTGCCCGAGCCCTTGTGCCGCTCCGGTCACCAGTGCGGTCCGAGTCTCCATGCGGTGAGTGTGAGGACCCGTCGGGGCGGCGGGCAAGGCCTCATTCCACTCGCCGGAACGGGCCGGTTGCCGTGCCCGGCCGGGGGATCGACGCTGCAGGCCCCACCCAGCGTGAGCCGTACGGGAGCCGTGCCCGATGACCGAGACCGAGCGTGCCGTGGACGACGCCGAGCGCGGCCGTGACCAGGGCGGTGGGCCGCGCCGCCGCCCTCCCCCAGGGCCTAAGGCCTGGGGGCACCCCCATCCGGGCCGGCTGGTCCGGGACGAGCTGGGCGTGCTGCTGGTGCTGGGGTTGCTGGTCGCCGCGATCGGCATCCCGTATCCGGACTTCCTGAGCAGCGGGAACCTGCTGTCCACCGCGCACAACTCGGTCTACATCTCGCTGATGGCGTGCGGGATGGTGTTCGCGCTGTCGATGCGCGAGGTCGACCTGTCGGTGGGCGGGACGTACGCGATGGTCCTGGTGGTCGGGGCGCTGCTGGTGCGGGCCGGGGTGGAGGCCTGGCTGGCGGTGCCGGTGATGCTGGTGACCGGTGCGGTGCTGGGGGTGTTCAACGCGCTGGTGACGACGCTGCTCGCGCTGCCGTCGTTCATCGTGACGCTGGGCACGCTGATGCTGTACCGGGGTGTCGGGCTGGCGCTCGCCGACGGCAAGCAGATCACCGATCTGCCGCTGGACGACTCGTTCTTCACGTTCGCGGGCGGGGATCCGGGCGGGGTGCCGTTCGCGCTGTGGGTGCTGCTGGCGGTGGCCGTGGTGCTCGCCGTGGTGCTGTCGCGGACCCGGTTCGGGGCGCGGGTGCGGGCGATCGGCTCCAATCCGGACGCGGCCGGGTTCAGCGGGATCCCGGTGGTCCGCACCCGGGTCCAGGCCCTGGCGCTGTCCGGCCTGACCACGGCGTGCGCGGCCGCGCTGGCGCTCGCGTTCTACGGGGCAGGCGACCCGACCCTGGGCCAGGGCTACGAGTTGCAGGCCATCGCCGCCTGCATCATCGGCGGCACCCCGCTGGCCGGCGGGCGGGGTTCGGTGGTCGGTGCGGTGGCCGGGGCGATGATCCTTTCGGTCGTGGCGGCAGGGCTCGTGTTCTTCGAAGTACCCATCAACTGGACGTCGTTCGCGACCGGCGGGGTCATCCTCGTCGCGGTCGCGGCGGACAGCGCGCTGCGCCGCACGGGGCGCCGACGCAAATGAGCCCCGAGAGCCTGGGAGGCCGTGATGCACCCCCGATTCCGTACGGTGTCCGCCGCGCTCGGCGCGCTGCTGCTGCTCGGCGCGGCCGGCTGTGGCAGCTCCGGCCCCGGCAAGGGCGACAAGCTGCACATGGGCATCGCGGTCGCCAACATCTCGCTGAACTTCGCCCACGAGATGGTGCTCGGCGCCGAGAGCGCCGCGAGCCACGCGGGCAGGGTCGACTTCCAGGCGGTGGGCCCGCCCAACACGGACGGCCCGGCCGAGGTGCAGCTCTTCCAGAACCTCACCACCCGCGCCAAGGACGGCATCGTCCTGGAGAACCTGGACCCGCCGATCTTCACCCGCCCCGCGGCCCGCGCCGTCGACCAGGGCATCCCGATCGTCGCCCTGGACACCTCCCCCACCGACGGCAGCAAGGTGGACTTCTATGTGGGCAACGACAATTACGCCCTCGGCGAGCTGATGGCGAAGGAGGCGCTGAAGCGGCTCGGCGCAAACCCGAAGGGGGAGGTCGTCATCGGGGTGCCGAACCCGGGCACGCCGGTGCTGGACAACCGGGCCAAGGGGATCTCCGACACCTTCGCGAAGGAGGCGCCGGGCGTGAAGGTGCTCGGCCCCTTCCAGACGTACAGCGATCCCGGGCAGAACTACAGCTCCTGGTCGGCTCAGGTCAACGCGCATCCGGACGCGCTCGCGTTCCTGGGCGTCGGGGACGCCGACAGCTACAACCTCGCCAAGATCAAGAAGGCCGAGGGCGGGAAGTGGCTGACGGCGGGCTTCGACGTCGACCCGAAGACCCTGGAGGCGGTCAAGGACGGCTCGAACTTCGTCACCATCGACCCTCAGCACTTCCTCAAGGGCTATCTCTCCACGGCGATGCTGATCGAGGCGGTCCGCGACAAGGACGGGAAGCTGCCGCAGGGCTGGTTCCTCTCCCCCGGCGCGGTGGTCGACTCCTCGAACATCGACGCGATCATCGCCCGGCAGAAGTCGGCGAAGGCGGCGTACGACTGGTACAAACCGACGATCGACAAGCTGCTCGGCGACGAGCAGGCCACCCTCAAACCGCTCAAGGACGCGCGCTGACATGGGCGATGTCCTGGTGGCCGAGGATGTGATCAAGTCCTACGGCGGGGTACGGGCCTTGGACGGGGCGTCGATCGCGCTGCGCGGCGGCGAGGTGCACGCCCTGGTCGGAGAGAACGGCGCGGGCAAGTCGACGCTGGTACGGATCCTGTCGGGGACGCTGACGGCGGACGCGGGCACGGTACGGCTGGCGGACGACACCCGGATCGCCGTCGTCTCCCAGGAGTTGAGCCTGTTCCCCGACCTGACCGTGCGGGAGAACCTCTTCCCGGACGGCGGGCCGCGCCGGTTCGGACTCGTCGACCGGGCCGCGGCGGACCGCGCGGCCGAGCCGGTCCTCGCCGAACTGGGCCTGCACGTCGACCCGGGCACCCGCCTCGCCGAACTCCCCCTCGCCGACCAGCAGTTGACGGAGATCGCCCGGGCCCTGCTGCGCGGCCCCCGCCTCCTCGTCCTGGACGAGCCGACGTCCGCGCTGCCGAAGGAGGCGGTGGACCGCCTGGAACGCGTGCTGCGCACGCTCACCGCCCGGGGCATCGCGGTCCTCTATGTCACGCACTTCCTGGACGAGGTGAAGCGGTTCGCGCAGCGGGTGACGGTGCTGCGGGACGGCCGGGTGGCGCTGTCCGGCGTACGGCAGGCGGAGGTGGGCGTGCCGGAGTTGGTGGCGGCAATGCTGGGCGGCGGGGGCCAGGAGCGACCGCAGCGCCGAGCCCGGGTGGTGGCCGAGGGGCCGCCGCCGGTGGTGCTGTCGGCGGTGAGCGTCCCCGGCCGGCTCGCGGACGTGACGTTCACGGTCCGGGCGGGCGAGGTGGTCGGGGTGGCGGGGCTCCAGGGGGCGGGCCACCTCGACGCGCTGGAGGTGGTGTGCGGTCGTACGGCCGTGTCGGCGGGCCGGGTCGACGTCGGCGGCCGGGGACTGCCGCGCTCGCTGCGGGCCGCGGTCCGGGCCGGGGTCGCCTTCGTGCCCAGCGACCGCAAGCGGTACGGGCTGATGACGGACCGGACGGTGTGGGAGAACACGACGTCCGTGAGCTGGCTCGCGCTCGGCCGGGGCGGCGTGCTGCCCGCACGCGCCGGACTCGTGCGCCGCACGGCCGACCTGACCGAGCGGCTGCGGCTGCGCGGCGGGCCGTACGACGTGGTGGCGCGGCTGTCCGGCGGCAACCAGCAGAAGGTCGTCTTCGCGAAGTGGCTGGCCACCGACCCGAAGATCGTCGTCCTGGACGATCCGACGCGCGGTGTCGACATCGGGGTGCGGGCCGAGATGCACCGGATCGTCGGCGAGCTGGCGGCGGGCGGCGCGGCCGTGCTGGTCGCCTCGACGGATCTCGCGGAGCTGACGGAGGTGTGCGACCGGGTGCTGGTGTTCGTGCGCGGGCGGATCGCCGGGGAGCTGTTCGGCCAGGGGCTCACGGAACGGGCGCTGGCGGTGGCGGTGCAGCAGGCCTCAGGCTGAGAGCTTCCGGGTCAGCGCCCGCGCCGCCGCGCAGACCCGGGCGCCTACCCGGTCCACGTCCAGGCGGCGGGTCCCGCCGGTCACCGAGAGCGCGGCGACGGGACGTTCGCCCCGGCCCGGCGCGTACACCGGCGCCGCGACCGCCGAGATCCCCACCTCGGCCTCCTCCAGGTTGACGCCGAAGCCCCGGGCCCGGGTGAGGGCGAGGTCGCGGGCGAGCTGGCCGGGCAGCACCAGGGTGCGCGGGGTCAGCCGGAGCAGGACGCGGTAGGGCGGGCAGGGGTCCTGGGCGAGGAAGACCTTGCCGGTGGCGGTGCAGTGGGCGGGCAGCCGGCCGCCGCTGCGGGAGACGATCGGGGTCGCGCGCCGACTGGTGATCTTCTCCAGGAAGAGGGTGTCGGCGCCGTCCGGCACGGCCAGGTGCACGTTCTCCCGGGTCACCTCGTGCAGATCGCCGAGATAGGGCAGCGCCGTGTCCCGCAGCTCCCGCACGGTCGGTGCCGACTGGCCGAGGACGAACAGGGCGAGCGCGAGCCGGTAGCTCCCCTCGGTGGTCCGCTCGACCAGCCCCAGCCGCACCAGCTCCCCGACCAGCCGGTGCACGGTGGGCTTGGGCAGGCCGCTGCGCTGGGCGAGTTCGGCGAGCGAGAGCGCGGTTCCGGCGTCACCGCAGGCCCGCAGGAGGAGAGCGCCGCGGGCGAGCACGGACTTCGGAAGCCGACGGTCCGTCATGCAGCGATGGTGGTCGTCGTGGGGGCGGGACGACAAGGTGTAGGGCACGGGGAGTTCATGAGCGCAGGGGGACGTCCACCAGGAGCGGCGCGCGCAACTCTCCTGCCCCGGCGACTAGTTCGCGGAGGTGGTCGGCGCTCTCGGCCCGTACCGCCGCCACCCCGAAGAACTCCGCGGCCGTGGTGAAGTCGAGCCGGCCCAGTTCCGTCCCCGGGCAGGTGCCCTTGCCGCCCATCGACGCGTAGGTGTCCTGGAGGGTGCGGTAGGCCCCGTTGCCCATGACCACGAAGAGCACCGGTACCGACTCGCGGGCGGCGCTCCACAGCCCCTGGAGGCCGAAGAGCGCGCAGCCGTCGCCGAGGACCGCCACCACGGGTCGGCCCGGTTCGGCGAGGGCGCGGCCGACGGCGGCGCCGATGCCCCAGCCGAGGCCGCCGCCGACGGCGTGGGTGTAGCTGCCGGGACGGTCCAGGCGGGCCAGGCGGCGCAGCAGCAGGCCGACGGTGATGGCCTCCTCGACCACCACGGCGTCCGGCGGCAGTCCGGCGGCGACGGCGTGAGCGGCTGCCCAGGGGGCCAGGGGCGCCGGGGAGTAGGCGGCGCGGGCGGCGGCCTCGGCGTCCGCCCGCTCGGCGGTGTGCCGGTCCCCCGCCTCCTTGATACGGGCCGCCGCCCCGGGCACCCGGTCGCGCAGCAGGCCGGCCAACCGGTGCAGGGAGGGCGCCAGGGCGCCGACCAGTCCGGCGTCGGCGGGGAAGTTGCGGCCGATCTCGTCGGGGTCGGAGTCGAGCTGGACGACCGTCAGGCCCGGGGGCAGGGCGGGGCCGGGGCTGTAGTGGTGGGGCGTGAAGGCGTGGGCACCGGCGATCAGGACCGTGTCGTAGCGGGCGAGGGTCTCGCGGATGACGTCGTGGCGGGGCGGCAGCATCCCGGCGTACAGGGGGTGGGTGGCCGGGAAGTTCAGGCAGTCGGCCATCGGCTGGTGGTGGACCGGGGCGCCGCAGGCCTGCGCCACCAGGATCAGGTCGGCGAGCGCGTGCTCGCGACCGACGCCGTCCCCGGCCACGATGGCGGGCCGGTCCGCGGCGGCCAGCAGCGCGGCCGCACGGTCCAGGCCGGTGGCCGGGCCGAGGCGGGGCAGGGTCGTGCGGGGCGGGATCTCGACCTCCGCCTCCTCGGCCATCAGGTCCATCGGGACGGACAGGAACACCGGCCCGGCGGGCGGACGTACGGCGAGGGCGAAGGCGCGGCGCAGGGCCAGCGGGAGGTCGCGGGCGTGCTGGATGTCGTACGCCGCCTTCACTGCCGGGCGGGCGAGGCCGACCAGGTCGCCGGAGAGCATGGGGTCCTGCTGGAGGTGGCGGCGGTCCTGCTGGCCCGCGGTGACCACCAGCGGGGTGCGGGAGCGGCGGGCGTTCAGGAGGCCGAGCAGGCCGTTGGCGAGGCCCGCGGCGATGTGCAGGCTGACGAAGGCGGGGCGGCCGGTGCCGCGCGCGTAGCCGTCGGCCATCGAGACGACCGCGCCCTCGTGGACGCCGGGGACGTACTCGGGGGCGTCGGCGGCCTCGGACAGGGCGGCCAGGAAGGGCAGTTCGGTGGTGCCCGGGTTGCCGAAGACCCGGTCCACGCCCTCGCCGCGCAGGATCTCCAGCAGGGCGAGGGCGGGACGGTATCCCATGGGGGCTCCTAGGCGGGGAGGCGGTACCGGTGACCGGTTCGGTCAGCGTCCGGTTCCGCCTCCCCGGGGAGCAAGCGCGGCGTGTCGCTCAGCGACACAGCACGGCCGTGGGAGCGGTGCGCCCGGCTCAGCGCCCGTCGGTGAAGGTCTCCCCCTGCTCCGCCTTGGCGACCAGCAGTGCGGGCGGGGTGAACCGCTCGCCGTACGTCTCGGCGAGTTCGCGCGCGCGGGCCACGAAGCCCGGCACCCCGCCCTCGTAGCCGTTGATGTACTGGAGCACGCCACCGGTCCAGCCGGGGAAGCCGATGCCGAAGATTGAGCCGATGTTGGCGTCGGCGACCGAGGTCAGGACGCCCTCCTCCAGGAGGCGGACGGTGTCGAGCGCCTCGGAGAAGAGCATGCGCTCCTGCATGTCCCGGAACGGGATCCGGCGGCCGGGCTCGGTGAAGTGCTCGCGCAGCCCCGGCCACAGACCGGCGCGCTTGCCGTCCTCGGCATAGTCGTAGAAGCCCGCTCCGCCGCTGCGCCCGGGGCGGCCGAACTCGTCGACCATGCGGTCGATGACGGCCTCGGCCGGGTGCGCCTGCCAGGTGCCGCCGGCCTCCTCGACGGCCAGCCGGGACTCCCGGCGGATCTTCTGGGGCAGGGTGAGGGTCAGCTCGTCCATCAGGGAGAGCACCTTGGCCGGGTAGCCGGCCTGGGCCGCCGCCTGCTCGACCGAGGCGGGCTCGATGCCCTCGCCGACCATGGCGACGCCCTCGTTGATGAAGTGGCCGATCACCCGGGAGGTGAAGAAGCCGCGCGAGTCGTTGACGACGATCGGCGTCTTGTTGATCTGCCGGACCAGGTCGAAGGCGCGGGCGAGGGCCTCGTCGCCGGTGCGCTCGCCCTTGATGATCTCGACGAGCGGCATCTTGTCGACGGGCGAGAAGAAGTGCAGGCCGATGAAGTCGCTCTGCCGCTCGACGCCCTCGGCGAGGGCGGTGATGGGCAGCGTGGAGGTGTTGGAGCAGAGCAGCGCGTCGGGGGCGACGACGGACTCGATCTCCTGGAAGACCTTGTGCTTGAGGGCGGTGTCCTCGAAGACGGCCTCGATGACGGCGTCACAGCCGGCGAGGTCCTGCGGGTCCCCGGTGGGCGTGATGCGGGCGAGCAGCGCGTCGGCCTTCTCCTGGCTGGTGCGGCCCTTGGCTACGGCCTTGGCGCACAGCTTCTCGGAGTAGCCCTTGCCCTTCCGGGCCGCCTCGGTCGAGACGTCCTTGAGGACGACGTCGATGCCCGCGCGGGCGCACGAGTAGGCGATGCCGGCGCCCATCATGCCGGCGCCGAGGACGGCGACCTTGGTGACCTTGCGGGGCTCGACGCCCTTGGGGCGGTTGGCGCCGGAGTTGACGGCCTGGAGGTCGAAGAAGAACGCCTGGATCATGTTCTTCGAGATCTGCCCGGCGGCCAGCTCCACGAAGTAGCGGGCCTCGATGACCTGGGCGGTCTCGAAATCGACCTGGCTGCCCTCGACAGCGGCGGCGAGGATGCGGCGCGGCGCCGGGTAGGGGGCGTTGTTGGTCTGCTTGCGCAGGGACGCCGGGAACGCGGGCAGGTTGGCGGCGAACTTGGGGTTGGCGGGCGTGCCGCCGGGGATCCGGTAGCCGGGCTTGTCCCAGGGCTGCTGGGACTCGGGGTTGGCGTCGATGAACGCGCGCGCCTTGGCCAGCAGTTCGTCCGGGGTCGCGGCCACCTCGTGGATCAGGCCGTTCTGCAGCGCGCGCGTGGCGTTGTACTGGGTGCCCTGGAGGAGGACCTTCAGCAGCGCGTCGGCGATGCCGAGGAGGCGGACGGTGCGGACGACTCCGCCGCCGCCCGGGAGCAGGCCGAGGGTGACCTCGGGGCAGCCGATCTTGGTGCCGGGGGTGTCGAGGGCGACCCGGTGGTGGCAGGCGAGGGCGAGTTCGAAGCCGCCGCCGAGGGCCGCGCCGTTGATGGCGGCGACGACGGGCTTGCCGAGGGTCTCGATGCGGCGCAGGTTGCGCTTGATGGCGAGGCCGCCGTCGAAGAGGTCCTGGGCGGTCTCGGGGGTGACCCGGATGAGGTCGCGCAGGTCGCCGCCGGCGAAGAAGGTCTTCTTGGCGGAGGTGAAGACGACGCCCCGGATCGAGTCCTTCTCTGCCTCCAGGCGGTCGGCGATCGCGGCGATCGACTCGACGAAGGCCGCGTTCATGGTGTTGGCGGACTGGTTGGGGTCGTCCAGGACGAGGGTGACGACACCGGTGTCGTCCTGTTCCCAGCGGATGGTGGTGCTCTCGGTCATGGCTCGTGTCTCCGTGAGGTCTCTTGGTTCCGCCGGGGTTTCAGACGCGCTCGACGATGGTCGCGATGCCCATGCCGCCGCCCACGCACAGGGTGGCGAGGCCGTAGCGCTTGTCCTGGCGCTCCAGTTCGTCGACGAGCGAGCCGAGGATCATCGCGCCGGTGGCGCCGAGCGGGTGGCCGAGCGCGATGGCGCCACCGTTGACGTTGACCTTGTCCAGGGACAGGCCCATGTCCTTCACGAAGCGCAGCACGACCGCCGCGAACGCCTCGTTGATCTCGACGAGGTCGATGTCGTCGATGGTCAGGCCGGCCTTGGCGAGAGCCTTGCGGGTGGCGGGGGCGGGGCCGGTGAGCATGATGGTCGGCTCGGAGCCGGAGACGGCGGCCGAGACGATCCGCGCGCGCGGGGTGAGGCCGTAGCGCTCGCCGATCTCCTTCGAGCCGATGGCGACCAGGGAGGCGCCGTCGACGATGCCGGAGGAGTTGCCCGCGTGGTGGACGTGGTCGATCTTCTCGACCCAGTGGTACTTCTGCAGGGCGACCGCGTCGAAGCCGCCCAGCTCGCCGATGTCGGCGAAGGAGGCCTTGAGCTTGGCGAGGGAGTCGGCGGTGGTGCCGGGGCGCAGGTGCTCGTCGTGGTCGAGGACGGTGAGTCCCGCGCGGTCCTTCACGGGGACCACAGAGCGGTCGAAGCGGCCTTCCTTCCAGGCCGTCGCCGCGCGCTCCTGGGAGAGCGCCGCGTACTCGTCGACGTCCCGGCGGGAGAAGCCCTCGATGGTGGCGATCAGGTCGGCACCGATGCCCTGGGGCACGAAGTTGACGGCCAGGTTGGTCATCGGGTCGTTGAACCAGGCGCCGCCGTCCGAGGCCATCGGCACCCGGGACATCGACTCCACGCCACCGGCCAGGACCAGGTCCTCGAAGCCGGAACGGACCTTGGCGGCGGCCATGTTGACGGCCTCGAGACCGGACGCACAGAAGCGGTTCTCCTGGACGCCGGCCACCGTGTCCGGCAGTCCGGCGGCGATCGCGGCGATCCGCGCGATGTCGGAGCCCTGGTCGCCGACCGGGCCGACCACACCGAGCACGATGTCGTCGATGGCGGCCGGGTCGAGGCCGGGGAAGCGGTCACGGATCTCGTGGATGAGGCCGACGACCAGGTCGATGGGCTTCGTGCCGTGCAGGGCGCCGTTCGCCTTGCCGCGGCCGCGCGGGGTGCGGATCGCGTCGTACACGTACGCTTCGGTGCTCACTGACAAGCCTTTCAACGAGGGTTTGTGCGAGGTGGGGATCAGCGGGGGCTCAGAGCCAGTTCTTGACGGTCTCGACCAGGCGGGCCGGGTCCGGGCCGACCGGGGTGATGTCCAGCATGGTCACGCCGGCCTCGCGGTAGGCGGCGATGCGGTCGCGGACGTACCCCTCCGGGCCGCACAGGGATATGAGCTCGCAGAACTCGTCCGGTACGGCCGCCGCGGCGTCCCGGTGCCGGCCGTCGAGGTACAGCTCCTGGATGAGCCGGGCCTCCTTCTCGTAGCCGTAGGCGACGGCGAGGTCGTTGTAGAAGTTCTTGCCGGGTGCGCCCATGCCGCCGACGTACAAAGCGATCCTGGGGCGGACCTGGTCGCGGACGGCGGCCGCGTCCTCGCCGATGGCGAGCAGCCCGCCGGCGACGATCTGCAGCGGTCCGAGGGCCGGGTCGCGGCGGGCGGCGCCCTCCGCCAGGGGCGTGCCCCAGACCTGGTGGGCCTTCTCGGGGATGAACAGGGTGGGCAGCCAGCCGTCGGCGATCTCGGCGGTCATCCGGACGTTGGCGGGGCCGAGCGAGGCCACGTACAGCGGGACCTCGGCGCGGACCGGCCTGGTGAGGATCTTCAGGGGCTTGCCGAGGCCGCCGGGGCGGGGCATGTCTGTGATGCCGTGATGGTCGATGGTCTCGCGACGCAGGATCCGCCGGGTCAGCTCGATGGTCTCGCGGGTACGGCCGAGCGGCTTGTCGTACGCCTTCCCATGCCAGCCCTCGACCACCTGGGGGCCGGAGGCGCCGAGCCCGATGATCGCCCGGCCGCCGGAGATCGCGTCGAGGCCCGCGGCCGTCTGGGCGATCAGGGCGGGGGTGCGGGAGTAGACGTTGAGGATCGCGGAGCCGATCTTCATCCGCTCGGTGCGGGCGGCCAGGTAGCCCATGATCGTGGGCGAGTCGAAGCCGTAGGCCTCCGCGACCCAGACCGTGTCGAGACCCGCCGACTCCAGCGTGGCCGCCCGGTCCGCGGCCGTGCGCGGGTCGCCCGCGTAGTCGAGGAAGGTCGAGAGCTCCATCAGATGGGGTCCTTGTCGTGGTCGTCGAGGAGCGCGGGTACGTCCCAGTCGCGGGCCACGCCCGTGGTGTCCGCGCCCGGCTGGGCGGGGGCGGCGCGCACGGCCGTGGGGGTCGCCGAGAAGCGGGGGGCGGGGGCGGGCTGGGTGATGCCGCCGTGGTCGGTGAAGGTGCCGCGGGCCGCGAGGTGGGGGTGGTGCGGGGCCTCGCGGAGGGAGAGCACGGGGGCCACGCAGGCGTCGGAGCCCTCGAAGACGGCCGTCCACTCGTCGCGGGTGCGGGACTTGAAGCGGGCGGCGACCCGCTCGCGCAGCTCGCCCCAGCGGGTCCAGTCCTTGCGGGCGTCGGCCAAGTCGTCCAGGCCGCCCAGCAGCTCCAGGAACTCGGCGTAGAACTGCGGTTCCAGGGCGCCGACCGCCATGTACCCGCCGTCGGCGGTCTCGTAGGTGCCGTAGTACGGGCAGCCGCCGTCCAGCAGGTTGGCGGCGCGCCGGTCCTGCCAGCCGCCGGCGGCCACCATGCCGTGGATCATCGCGGCGAGGTGCGCGGTGCCGTCCACGATGGCGGCGTCCACGACCTGGCCGGTGCCGGTGGCGCGCGCGTGGTGGAGGGCGGCCAGGACGCCGACGACGAGGTAGAGGGAGCCGCCCGCGTAGTCGCCGAGCAGGTTGGCGGGGACGGCCGGGGGCTCGTCGGGGCGGCCGATCATGCCGAGGGTGCCGGTGAGGGCGATGTAGGCGATGTCGTGGCCCGCGCGGTGGGCCAGCGGTCCCTCCTGGCCCCAGCCGGTCATCCGGCCGTAGACCAGACGGGGGTTGCGGGCGTGGCAGTCCCCGGGGCCGACGCCGAGGCGCTCGGCGACGCCGGGGCGGTAGCCCTCGACCAGGATGTCGGCGCGCTCGACGAGGTCGAGGACGCGGGCGGGGCCGTCGGGGGACTTCAGGTCGACCAGCACCGAGCGCTTGTTGCGGTTGGTGACGTCGTACGCCGGGTCGATCGCGAGTCCCTGGCCGCCGGGGCGGTCCACGCGGACCACGTCGGCGCCCAGGTCGGCGAGGAGCATCGCGGCGAACGGGCCCGGTCCGATGCCGGCCAGCTCGACCACGCGCACGCCGGAGAGCGGGCCGTGTCCTGGCGTCCCTGCCGTGGTCATGCCGCCCCCAGTCATGTGACACAACTGATGTAACACCGATGATGCTAAGAACAGGTTCCACCGGGCACAAGGGTGGACGAGCAAGCGCTTAGTCAAGATACCCGGTGGGGGTGCGTCCGCACCCTTCACGCTAGCCTCAGCCACCGACAACGGCGCGGGTTGCAGGACCGAGAGGTGTCATGAGCAGGCTGAAAACGACGGACCGTCCCTACGACATCGTGCTCTTCGGGGCCACCGGCTTCGTCGGCGAACTCACCGCCGAGTACCTCGCCGCCCACGCTCCCGAGGGCCTGCGCTGGGCGATCGCCGCCCGGGACGAGGCCAAGCTGGCGGCGCTGCGCGAGCGGCTGCCGGGCGGCGCGGAGGTCGGTGTGCTGCGCGCCGACGTCACGGAGCCCGCCACGGTCCGTGCCCTCGCCGAGCACGCGCGCGTGGTGGCCTCTACGGTCGGTCCGTACGGCCGGTACGGCGAGGACCTGGTCGCGGCCTGCGCGGACACCGGGGCGGACTACCTGGACCTGTGCGGCGAGCCCGAGTTCGTGGACCTGATGTACGTCCGGCACGACGCACGCGCGCGGGAGACGGGCGCCCGTCTGGTGCACGCCTGCGGCTTCGACTCGGTCCCGCACGATTTGGGCGCGTACTTCACGGTCCGGCAGCTGCCGGAGGGCGTGCCGCTGACCGTGGACGGGTTCGTGACCGCCGACGCCACCTTCTCCGGCGGCACCTTCGCCTCCGCGCTGGACCAGTTCGCGCGCCCCCGGCAGATGATCGCCGCCGCCCGGGACCGCGCCCGGCACGAGCCCCGGCTGGTGAGCCGCCGGGCGGCCGCGCCGACGGGGGCCCCGCGCTTCGCGTCCGAGGTCGGTGCCTGGGCGCTGCCGCTGCCCACCATCGACGCCCAGATCGTGCGCCGTTCGGCGAAGGCCCTGGACCGCTACGGCCCCGACTTCCGCTACCGGCACTACGCGGCCGTCAAGCACCTGCCGGTCGCCCTCGGCGGGCTCGCCGCCGTCGGCGCGGTCGCCGCGGCCGCCCAGGTGCCGCCCGCCCGGCGCTGGCTGTCGGACCGGCTCAAGCCCGGGGACGGGCCGAGCGCGGAGAAGCGGGCCCGCAGCTGGTTCGCGGTGCGGTTCGTCGGCGAGGGCGGCGGACGGCGCGTCTTCACGGAGGTCTCGGGCGGGGACCCGGGCTACGGCGAGACGGCGAAGATGTTCGCCGAGGGGGCGCTGTCCCTGGCCCTCGACGACCTGCCCCCGACGGCCGGCCAGGTCACCACCGCGCAGGCGATGGGCGACGCGCTGACCGAGCGGCTGCGCGCGGCCGGGATCGGCTTCCGGGTGGCGGCGACCCGCTGAACCCCTAGGACTGCCACTGGATCACGGTGTAGAGCATCCCGGCCACCCATCCGAACCCCACCACCACGGCGAGGACCAACGCGGCCGTCACCGAGCGCCCGACGGGCTGGGCGGAGGCGGCAACGGACTCGGAGGCACGGTATGTGGTCATGCGGCAAGCCTGCCGTCGGACTGTAACGGCGGCATCCGTACTCGTACTCAGAATCGCTACTCAGGCCTGAGCTTCACGCAGCGCACTCCGGCACAGGGCGTCCGCGCGGCGGGTGGTCTCCGGCAGCCGGTACTCGGGGGTGAGCGCGAGCGTGTGGGCGCAGGCGTTGTCCAGGCTCACCCGGTGGCCCACCGACACGAACACGGGCTTGACACCGTCCCGGGTGCGCAGAGCGCGGCCGACCTCCTCGGTGCCGGCGAGGAGCGGCGCGTGGCTGCCGCGCGGGGCGTCCGGGTCGTCGTACGCGAAGGTGAAGGGGCTCTTGGCGACGCCGACGGTGGGCAGGCCGGTGAGGACGCCGAGGTGGCTGGCGAGCCCGAAGCGGCGCGGGTGGGCGAGGCCGTAGCCGTCGCAGACCACCAGGCCCGGCGGGCAGGGCAGGGCGTCCAGGGCGGCCCGTACGGTGGGGATCTCGCGGAAGGCGAGCAGCCCCGGCACGTACGGGAAGGACACCCGGCCGACGGCGGTCGCCTCGGCGACCACCTCCAGGGTCGCCGCGTCCAGCACGACGGCCGCCGCCGCGACCAGGTCCCGCTCGTCGTCGTAGGCCACGTCCACGCCCGTGACATGCCCGGTGCCCGGCGCCGGTCCCGGCTCGTCGCGGACCACCCGCCCCCGCAGCTCGTCCTGTACGGCCAGCGCCGCCTCCTCGGTGGCGGGCCAGCCCGCGGGTACGCGTACGGTCGTCATGGTGCGCACGAGCGTACGGCGCCCCACGCGCGCGTGCGGTGACGGGCCGGACAGAACCCGGCGTGCAGCCCGGCTCCCCGGCCCGGGCGCGCGTGCCACGACGGGACCCGCGGTACGACGCGGCGCATGAGCTCCACGCGCGCGTGCTCCGACCGGGTGGCCAGGTGACCGGGTCAGCCCTTCCCTGCGTCCAGAGCGCGTTGCAGCTGGGCCTTGTTCATGTCCGAACGGCCCTCGATGCCGCGCCGCCTGGCCTCCTCGTAGAGCTGGTCGTAGGTCGGGCCCTGGGCCCCGCTGTGCGACCGCTTGCCGCCGCGCCTGCCGGAGGACATGTCCTGGACGGACGTACGGCTGGCGGTCTTCGACTCGCCGGAGCGGGCGCGTTCCTTGTTGACGGTCCGGGCGGCGATCTCCTCGGCGCGCTCCTGGCTCTCGCCCCGGTCGAGCGCGCTCTCCTTGATGTGTTCGTACTGGCGTTCCCGCTTGGGGCTGGATCCACGTGGCATGACCGCTCCTCTCTCGGTACGCCAGGACCGGGTACCCGCGGGTCAGCTCTCCAGGCGGGCCGCACGTCCCTGTTCGCCGGCCGCCCAGCAGCTCAGGTCAGGGGTGCAGTCCACGGTGTCGTACGAGCCGGTGTCGACGGTGCGCCAGGTGCGGCCGGCGTCGGTGGTGAGGTCGGTACCGGTGGGGCCGACGGCGAGGGCCGCGGTGCGGCTGTGCGGGAGCCAGGCGGCGCCGGAGCGGTAGGCGGGCGGCGGGGTGGCCGCGGGCTGCCATGTGCGGCCGCCGTCGGGGGTGACCGCGGCGGCCTGCGGGGAGGACTGGTCGGCGCGGTAGTCGCCGCCGACGGCGAGACCGTGGGTGCGGTCGCGGAAGGCGAGGGCGAAGACGCCCTTGGCCGGATCGGCCGCCGGGATCGGGGTGTCGGCGGCGGTCCAGGTCAGTCCGCGGTCGGCGGAGTGCAGCACGCGCGCGTGCGCGCCGCCGCCGGTCGCCAGCCAGGCGTCCTTCGGTCCGGAGGTGACCAGGCACTGACCGCTGGCGGCGAAGCCCGCCTCGCCGTCCAGGGCGGCCGGCATGCCGGTGTTCGGCAGCACCCGCCAGGAACGGCCGCCGTCGCTGGTGGACAGGATGCGGAACCTGCCGTCGACCGGGTCGCTCATGGCGAGGCCGTGGCGGCGGTCGAAGAAGGCCAGGCAGTCGTAGAAGGCGGCGGGGTCGGTGTTGCGGAACGACTCGGTCCAGGTGGCCCCGCCGTCGTCGGTGCGGTAGACCCGGGACGCCTCGCCCTCGCCGATGGCCAGCACCACCGCGTGCCGCGCGTCGAACGCCTCGACGTCGCGGAACTGAAGGTCGCCCGCGCCCGGCGGGGAGACGTTCCGCCAGCTCGACCCGCCGTCCGTGGTGCGCAGCACCGTACCGGCGGTTCCGGCCAGCCAGGCGGTGTTCCGGTCGACGGCGGCCAGACCGCGGAAGCGGACGTCCGGCGTGCCGGTGTCCTTGAGCGCCCAGTGCGGTGCCGGCGTCGCGGCCTGCGCGGAGCCCGCGGTCAGCGCGGCCAGCGCCGCCCCGCACGCCACTCCCACGGCCACCACCCGGCTCGTCCGTCGGCCTCGTCCGGTCCGTCGCGTGCTCCCCAAGCGCCTCATGGCGCGCGAAGTTAGCCCACTCCCCCGGCTCCGTCCAGACGGCCCGTAGGTCCCGGAAGAGGTAAGCCGAAGGTATGAATGCCCCCGGTGACACAGGTCACCCGCCTTTCGTGTGCACGGATCGGCCACTTCCGTCGTCTCTTCCAGTGCCAGGTCTCACACGCCCGGAAATTCGTTCGTCCGTCATGAGGGAGCAAGGCGTTGTCCACCGTCATCGAGCAGCCCGTAGAGGCACGCCTGGTCGCCGCGTCGCCGCGCATGCCGAGCATTCCCGCCACCCTGCGCTACGACCGCGAGGACCCGTTCGCCGTCCGCATGACCTTCCCGGCCCCGGCCACCCTGGAGGGCGTCGACGTCTGCTGGACGTTCTCCCGCGAACTGCTCGCGGCCGGCCTGCACGCCCCGGAGGGCAGCGGGGACGTCCGGGTGCGGCCGTACGGCTACGACCGGACCGTGCTGGAGTTCCACGCCCCCGAGGGCACCGCCGTCATCCATGTGCGCACAGGCGAGATACGCCGGTTCCTGGAGGCGACCGGAGACCTGGTGCCCTCCGGTTTCGAGCACCTCCAGCTGGACCTGGACCACGACCTGGCCGAGCTGATGCGGGACGCCTGCTGAGCACCACAGCCCTGCGGATCTAATGCCTTTGACAGTCCCTCCGGCGCCCTCCTAGCGTGTACCACGTCCTGTTGTCGTCGATTGGAGAAGGACGTTGCTCGTCTGAGGTCCTGAGACACCGCGTCACACCCGTGAGGTGTGTCTGTGGCGTTCGACCTCGGCGTACGAGCCGTCCCCCGGCGCAGGATCTCTCCCTGGCCCCTCGGCTGCTGCCTCGCGGTGTCTCGACACGCGTTTGCCCCCGACACCGCAAGCAACCGCGAGGCGCCCATGTCTGCATCCGTCAGCTGTACCTCCCTGTCCTTCGCCTGGCCCGACGGCTCCCCCGTCTTCGAGGGCCTCGACGTCTCCTTCGGCCCCGGCCGCACCGGCCTGGTGGGCGTGAACGGATCAGGGAAATCCACCCTTCTGAAACTCGTCTCCGGTGAGCTCACCCCGTCCGACGGCATCGTGAAGGTGGCCGGCGAGATCGGCTGCCTCCCGCAGAACGTCACCCTCGACACCACGCTGCGGGTGGACGAGGCGCTCGGCATCGCCGCCCGGCGGGCCGCGCTGCACGCCATCGAGGCGGGTGACGTCTCCGAGGCGCACTTCGAGACGGTCGGCGACGACTGGGACGTCGAGGAGCGCGCGCTGGTCACCCTCGGCGAGCTCGGGCTCGGCCACATCGGTCTGGACCGGACTGTCGGCGAGGTCTCCGGCGGGGAGTCGGTGCTGCTGCGGCTGGCCGCGCTGCTGCTCCGGCGGCCCGACGTGCTCCTCCTCGACGAACCCACCAACAACCTCGACCTGTACGCGCGCAGGCGGCTGTACGCGGCCGTCACCGCCTGGCCCGGCGTACTGATCGTGGTCAGTCACGACCGTGAACTCCTCGACCTGGTCGACCAGATCGCCGACCTGCGCTCCGGGGAGGTCACCTGGTACGGCGGCAACTTCTCGGCGTACGAGGAGGCCCTTGCAGTCGAACAGGACGCGGCCGAGCGCATGGTGCGGGTCGCCGAGGCCGATGTCCGCAAGCAGAAACGCGAACTGTCCGACGCCCAGATGAAACTGGCCCGCCGCAAGCGGTACGGGCAGAAGATGTTCGACCAGAAGCGCGAGCCGAAGATCGTCATGGGAGCGCGCAAACGTGCGGCCCAGGAGTCCGCGGGCAAACACCGCATCATGCACGAGGAACGGCTCGCCGAGGCCAGGGAACGGCTCGACGAGGCGGTGGAGGCGGTACGGGACGACGACGAGATCCGCGTCGAACTGCCGTACACGGCCGTGCCGCCGGGCCGGAACGTGCTCACGCTGGAGAACCTGGAGCTGGCCCACGGCTCCCGGGTGAAGGGGATCCTGGATCTGCGCGGGCCGGAGCGGATCGCGCTGATCGGGCGCAACGGCGCGGGCAAGACCACGCTGCTGCGGACCGTCGCCGGGGAGCTGGCGCCGGCCGCGGGCGAGGCGCACGCGCACGTGCCGCTGCGTTTCCTGCCCCAGCGGCTGGACGTGCTCGACGGCGAGCGGACCGTCGCCGAGAACGTGGCCCGGTTCGCGCCGGGCGCCACCAACAACCGGATCCGGGCCCGTCTCGCCCGCTTCCTGTTCCGGGGCGCCCGCGCCGACCAGAAGGCGGCGACGCTCTCCGGCGGCGAACGCTTCCGGGCGACGCTGGCCGCGCTGCTGCTGGCCGAACCGGCCCCGCAGCTGCTGATGCTGGACGAGCCGACGAACAACCTCGACATGGCGAGCGTCCGGCAGCTCACCACGGCGCTGGAGTCGTACGAGGGTGCCCTGGTCGTGGCCAGTCACGACCTGCCGTTCCTGGAGTCGATCGGCATCACGCGCTGGCTGCTGATGGCGGACGGGGAGCTGCGGGACACCGTTCCGGAGGAGGTGGCGCGTCTCGGCGAGGGCACAGCCTGACAACAAGGGGTTTTGTCGACACCGATCCGCCCTGCATGATGGCGGTCCGGCGCCCCTCGACGGGCGCCGGACCGCATCCCCGACCCCGGAGACCCGACGTGCCCAGCAAGAAGGCCCTCATCCGCCGCCCCAGCCCGCGCCTCGCCGAAGGTCTGGTGACGCACGTCGAGCGGGAGAAGGTCGACGTCGAGCTCGCCCAGGAACAGTGGGAGGCGTACGCGGAGACGCTGCGCGCGCACGGCTGGGAGACCGTCGAGGTGGACCCGGAGGACGACTGCCCGGACTCGGTGTTCGTCGAGGACACGGTCGTCATGTACAAGAACGTCGCGCTGATCACCCGGCCCGGCGCCGAGTCCCGGCGCGCGGAGACCGCCGGGGTCGAGGAGGCGGTGGCCCGCCTCGGCTGCTCGGTGAACTGGATCTGGGAGCCGGGCACCCTGGACGGCGGCGACGTCCTCAAGGTCGGCGACACCGTCTACGTCGGCCGCGGCGGACGCACCAACGCGGCCGGGGTGCAGCAACTGCGGGCCGCCTTCGAGCCGCTCGGCGCGCGCGTGGTCGCCGTGCCGGTGAGCAAGGTGCTGCATCTGAAGTCGGCGGTGACCGCGCTGCCCGACGGAACGGTTCTGGGGCACATCCCGAACGTGGACCGGCCCTCGCTCTTCCCGGGCTTCCTCGCGGTGCCGGAGGACGCGGGCGCCCACGTGGTGCTGCTGGGCGGCGGCAAGTTGCTGATGGCGGCGAGCGCCCCGAAGACCGCGGAACTGCTGACCGACCTCGGCCACGACGTGGTCACCGTGGACATCTCCGAGTTCGAGAAGCTCGAGGGATGTGTGACGTGCCTCTCGGTGCGGCTGCGGGAGTTGTACGTCTGACCGGGTGATCGACTCACCTCTTCAGTCCCGGGACCTGCGAGTCCCGGGACTGTTTGGCATGTCCGGATTCGCCCTGGGCACCACACCTGATCAGGAGTCTTTACAGCACACTTAACCTACGGCTTCGTAACCTACGGATTCGTAGCCTACGATCACGTAGGTTTCCGGCAACCGCTCGCCGGTCCTCCCGTTCGTTCCCGTTCATTCGCTCGTGTACGGCGTCCCCCTGGAGTTCTCGTGACGATCACTTCTCCCCATCTCGGCAGCTCGTCCGCCTGGACCGACGCACGGCTGCTGTACGCCCTGGAGGAAGTGGTCGAGAGCGAACTGAACCGCCATCTGAAGGTCGCCAAGGACTGGATGCCGCACGAGTACGTGCCCTGGACCGACGCCCGCAACTTCCCCGGCTTCTTCGAGGACGGCCAGGCCTGGGAGAAGGAGCACTCCAAGGTCACCGAGATCGGCCGGATCGCCCTGGTGGTGAACCTCCTCACCGAGGACAACCTGCCGAGCTACCACCACGAGATCGCCTCGCTGTTCGGCCGGGACGGCGCCTGGGGCACCTGGGTGCACCGCTGGACCGCCGAGGAGGGCCGGCACGGCATCGTGATGCGCGACTACCTGCTCGCCTCGCGCGCGGTCGACCCGGACAAGCTGGAAGCGTTCCGGATGTCGCACATGAGCGAGGGCTTCGAGTCGGACAACCGGCACTCGATGCTGCACTCGGTCGCCTACGTCGCCTTCCAGGAGCTCGCGACGCGTATCTCGCACCGCAACACCGGCCACCAGTCGGGCGACCCGGTCTGCGACCGCATGCTGGCCCGCATCGCGACCGACGAGAACCTGCACATGGTCTTCTACCGGAACCTGCTCAAGGCGGCCTTCGAGCTCGCCCCCGACCTCACCATGCAGGCCGTGCGGGACGTCGTCGTCAACTTCCGGATGCCCGGTCACGGCATCCCCGGCTTCGAGCGGGCCGCCGCGCAGATGGCGATCGGCGAGGTCTACAACGTGCGCATCCACCACGACGACGTGCTCCAGCCGGTGCTGCGCCACCTCAAGGTCCTGGAGATCGACGGCCTCGGCCCGGAGGGCCTGCAGGCGCAGGAGGAACTCGGGCTGTTCATGGGCGGCCTCAACGCCGAGGCCTCCAAGTTCGACGAGAAGCTGGCCGCCCGCAAGGCCCGGATGGCGGCGCGCGCCGGCGCGTGACGGGTCGGGCCACCACCGGGTGACCGACCGGGCCGCCGCCTCGTGACTTGTCGCCTGGCGGCGGCCCTTTCCGTTGCCGGGGACGTGTGGATTTTCCGGTGCGTGCCGACCGTGGCCTGCGGCATCATGCGCGCATGCGTGCTGACATCACCTCCGGACGGGCGGTCGGGTTTCTGCTGGGTCTGATCGACCCCGGGGACGCCGATCGGGTACGCGCGCGTGTCGGGCTGCCCCAGCCGGTGCCTGAGGATCTCCAGGGCGTCCGGCACAGGCTCCCGTGGGGTCAGTCGGCGCTGCCGGCCTCGGTGGTGCTGTGGATGCTCCAGGAGGACGACCCGGATCTCAACGCCGTCGTCTGGCGGCTGCTGTCCGAGCAGGACACGGCGCTGCGGCGGGCCATCCTGGACGGGGTGCCGTTCGCGCCCGGACGACTGCTCGCGGTCGAGGTGGACCCGATCCTCAGGAGGGACTACGAGGCACCGCCGGTCCCGGACCGGGTGGCCCGCCTCGGACTGGTCCCGGCCCTGCGCGAGTCGACCTCCATGGCCCAGGCGCGGGAGGCCACCTCGATGGTCTACCGGCGTGAACACTGGCAGACGGTCGCGGAGGCGGACCGCGAGAACTCCCTGCCCGGCTACGTCCGCTGGGCCCTGTGCGTCCGCCCGGACTGCCCGCCCTCGCTGCGTGCCCAGTTCGGCACCCACCGCAAGTTCGACTTCCGGGTCCGCCAGGCGGGGATCCTGGCCGGGCCCGCCGAGTACGCCACGGGCCACGGCCCGGCGCTGGACGTACTGAAGGTGCTCTCGCTGGGCCAGGTGATGTTCCCGCGGCGCATGACCGAGGCCGAGAACGCGCTGCGCCCGCTCGTCCGGGACCACCTGGGCGCCCGGGAGGAGGCCTGGGCGGTGCTGGCCCAGCTCGTCGACACCTTCCACGGCACCGCGCCGGAGCTGGTCCTGACCGCGGGGGCCATCGCCTAGGCGACTCGCCGTTTGTACTGCTCGGGATAGCGGTCGGTGAACTTCACCGCCCAGACCAGCAGAGCGACAGGGATGACCCAGTTGAACCAGTCGCTCTGCCCGGGCAGCCTGATGGCCAGCCAGGTGGACAGGGCCATCAGCGCGAAGACCACGCCCCAGGCCGTGGTCAGCACCCTGTTGACGTGTGTGAAGACCGGCGAGTCCCAGAACTCGCGGGGCACCGAGTGGCGGGCGTACTGCGCGGTGAACGGGTCGGACGCCAGGGAGCCGAGCGCCACGACGGCCACCACCGCGTTGGAGATCACCTGGGCGTAGGTCTCCAGCCAGATCAGTTCGTGGCGGGCCAGCGCGAGGGCGAGGACGCAGAGCACGGCGAAGAACACGATGGCGACCATGTCGAGCAGGAAGAACCGGCCCCTGAGCATGTCCTTGCCGGACAGGACGACCGCGGCGACCAGCGCGGCCAGCGCGGCGTACTCCCAGGTGCTGGGGCTGGCGACGGCACCGAAGATGATCCACGGGGCGAAGGAGAGGAAGACGCTCCCGGTGCCCGCGGGCTTCTCGGCCCGGGCCTGGGTGGCGGGCCGCTGTTCCGTGTGTCCCATGGGAGCTCCTCCCATCACCGCGTCGCTCTCCTACCAGCGTGCCGCGCGAGCGGGCCGCCCGCATGCGTGCCGGTGCGGGGAGGGAGAGAGAAGCGGGAGAAGGGGGGCGAAGGGGGCGGGGCGGCCGGATTCGAACCGGCGTGTTCTGGTTCTGGAGACCGGTGCGCCTGCCTCTGCGCTACGGCCCCGCCCTTGCGGCAGATCGTAATGCCTTGGCCCGTTGTCAGTGCCTGCTGGTACCAATGACACATCGGGGGAACTGCGCGGCGGGGGGCTGCACATGGCGTACGGAGAGCGGGGGCGGTCACACCCTCTTGTGGTCGATCCGACGGACCGCAGAGCACTCGAGGCGTACCGGCCGGCCGATCCCGCCGTGGTGGCCGAGGCACGGCGGCTGAAGGAGGCCGCGCTGCTGGACTTCGGGCTGACGGAGTCGGCGGTGGCGTCCTGGCTGTACTCGAAGTGCCCGCACCAGATCCCGACGACGGCGGTGGACACGGCGGCCGTGGTCGCCTCCGGCGACGGCACCTGTCTGCTGCTCTACAACCCGGACTTCTTCGTCGCGCTGGGTCTGGACGGCGTGAAGTTCGTGCTGTTCCACGAGGCCCGGCATCTGGTGCACCGGCATCTGCTGGCCGACGCGGAGCTGCGCGAGGACCCGGTGTTCACGCTCGCCGCCGAGGTCGCCGTCAACCACGTGGCCCTGGTCCGCCTGGCCCGCGCGGAGCTGCCCGTGCTGGACGGCCGTCCCACCGGCATCGACCCGCGCGAGATCCACGACGCCTACCGCGCTGACCTGACGGCGCACGGTCTGGAGCCGCTCGCATACGACGCGTTCACCGAGACCGACATGCGGATCTACGGCGAGCTGAAGCGCATGTGCGATCCGCCGGTGCCGCCCGCGGTCTGCCCGCACCTCGTGCCCGGTCTGATCCCCGCCGACCAGGAGACGGTCGACGCGGTGACCTCGTCCGCCCTGCTCAACACCCTGCTGGCGGCCCGGCGCGGCCACGCCGGCGCGGAGCGCGAGCTGCTCGACCTCATGGGCCGTACGGAGGCGGGCTCGGCGCGGGCCGCGAAGCTCTGGGGGAACCTGGGCGCGGGCATGCTGCGCGGTGAGACCACCCGCACCCGGACCGTCGACTGGTGGCAGCGCTGGCTGGTCGACGTCCTGGGCTCGCGGCTGCGGGACGGCGAGCGGCTGGTGTACCCGAAGAAGCGCGGCGCGCTGCTCGCGGCCCTCGGCCAGGACCCGATGCTCGCCCGGCGCGGCCCGGTGCGGGACAAGGTGCTCGTCATCGCCTACGACACCTCGGGGTCGATGCCGGACCGGGTGATCGACTGGCTCACCCGGCTCGTCGGCGGGATCGACGGGGTCACGGCGCACTGGCTGTCCTTCGACGCCGTGGTGATGCCGTTCCGGCCGGGCGAGCGGGTGTACGGCGGTGGCGGCACGAGCTTCCGGGCGGTCGCGGACTACGTGGAGGGCCGTACGGAGGTGGCGGGCCGGCGCTGCGAGGTGACCCCGGACGCGGTCGTCGTCCTCACCGACGGATACGCGCCGCCGATCACACCGGCCGACCCGGAGAAATGGATCTGGCTGATAACGGAGGGCGGCGACGACTGGCCCGAGAAGCACACACCCGCGATGGACTGCCATCGCGTCACCACGGGATCACGGTAGATGAGCACGGAGACACCGCAGACAGGGACGCCGACAGAGACGCGAACAGAGATGCGGACAGAGACGCAGGCGGAGGCGAGGGCCGCGGTCACGGGGAAGCCGGTGGAGCCGGTGGAGCCGGTGGAGCCGGTGGAGCCGGTGGAGCCGGTGGAGCCGGTGGAGCCGGTGGAGCCGGTGGAGCCGGTGGAGCCG
>NZ_JBIBKW010000024.1:121708-145625 GCF_042959465.1 Streptomyces sp. NPDC007901
AGCCGGTGGAGCCGGTGGAGCCGGTGGAGCCGGTGGAGCCGGTGGAGCCGGTGGAGCCGGTGGAGCCGGTGGAGCCGGTGGAGCCGGTGGAGCCGTCCCGGCTGGAGTCGTTCATCGACGCGATGATCGACCTGCGGCAGACCGGGCAGATCTTCGGCGAGCACGGCATCGGCAAGACGGCGACGTTCTTCTCCCATCTCGCCCGCGCCCACCCGGACACCGCGCTGGTGTACGTGCCGGCGGCCAATCTCACCCCGGACGACCTGCTGGTCAACGCGCCGGTCCGGGACCCGCGCACGGGCGAACTCGTGCTGCGCCAGCTGGTGATGAGCCAGCTCAAGCCGGGCCGGCCGTTCGTGCTGCTCATCGACGACTCGCTGCAGGCGGGCGACACGATCCAGTCGCAGCTGATGCAGATCGCCTGCAACTGGGCGCTGGGCGAGCACGATCTGCGCGCCCTGGGCTGTGTCGGCGTGTTCCTCACCGACAACGAGTCGCTGTCGGAGACCTCGGCACGCCGGAGTGACCTGGCGCTGCTGGACCGCATGGTGACGATGCGGATCACGGCGAACGACACCTCGTGGCGTCGGCATCTCGCGGCCAAGTACCGCCCGTGGGACCTGCGTCCGGTCTTCTCCCTGTGGGCGTCCCTCTCCCCCGCCCTGCGCGAACTGCTCTCCCCGCGCACCCTGGACCATGTGCTCGCCAACGCGCGCGAGGGCTTCCCGCTGCGCTGGGGCCTGCCGCTGGTCGACGGCGAGCGGCTGCGGCTGGCCGAGCCGGGCCCGGACGGCAGACCGGGCCAGAACCGCACGGCCGAGATCCTCGACCGGATCGCGGCGAGCCTGGGCGTGGCCAATCCGGCGACGATCACGGACCCGGTGCGGCGGGTGGTGAGGGCGGCGCTGCGCAACCGCTGGACGGTGCTGCTCCAGGGACCGCCGGGCTGCGGCAAGACGGAGCTGGTCCGGGAGACCCTGCGCGGGGGACTCGGCCGGGACGCCCTGTACTTCTCGCTGCCGGTCACCAACGTCGAGGACCTGTGCGCGCCGGTCCCGTCCCCGGACGGCACCCTCGACAACCTGCTCGCCGCGCCCTTCACGGGTCCGGAGCCCAAGGCGATCGTCTGGGACGAGTACAACCGGCCCAAGGACAAGGCCGCGTTCGCCAAACTGATGGAGGTCACCCAGGAGTGGTCGCTGGCGGGCCGGCGGATCGAGAACCTGCGGGCCCAGATAGCCGTGCAGAACCCGCCCTACCACCTGGGCCGCAAGCTGCTGGTGTCGCGGAACAACATCGCCCAGGCCACCCGGTTCACGGCCTCGCTCCTGGTCGAGCCCGAGGACATCCCGGCCAACGAGTGGCTGCTCGCGCGGTACGGCCGGGACGCCGAGACGGTCCTGGAGTGGTGGAAGCACGACATCGACGACGCGGGCCGGGCCTGGATCACCAAGCGGACCCTGGAACGGCTCATCAAGCTGCACCGCAAGGGGCTGCCGCTGGAGATGGCCACGGTCTATCTCGGTGACGGCGAGTACGCCCCGGTGCCGCTGACGGGCCTGGTCGACCGTTTCCGGGGCCGTCCGGTCACCGGGCTGCGCGAGCTGGCCCGGGACGTCGACGCCTGGGAGGCCCGGCTGCGCCGGGCTGCCGCGCACTCCGCCGAGGGCGGCGACGACAGCGATGTCGTCCACCAGCTCCTCGCCAACGCGGAGCTCTCCCAGCTGAAGAGACACCGGGCGGCGGTGGTCCGCCTGGTGGCCCTGCTCCCCGCGAAGCTGCGCGCGACCTACCTGGTGGGCGCGTCGGAGCGGCAACAGCGGTACTGGATGGAGGTGTTCATGGAGCTGCGCGGGAGGTGACCGTCAGGCCCGCGCGGGTCCCGTCCCCGCTCACCACTCCGCCACCCGGTAGTCCTTCAGGAACACCCCGGACACCGGGTCCCCGGCCTCGCCGCGCACGATCGGGTCGTACACCCGGGCCGCGCCGTCGACGATGTCGAGGGGGGTGCGGAAGCCGGCGCCCGCCATCCGGGCCTTCTTCGGGGCCGGGTTCTCGTCGGTGATCCAGCCGGTGTCGACGGCGCACATGTGGACGCCCTGCTCGGCGAGTTCGGCGGCGCTGGTGCGGGTGAGCATGTTGAGGGCGGCCTTGGCCATGTTGGTGTGCGGATGGCCCGCCATCTTGTTGCGGACGGTGAAACGGCCCTCGACGGCGGTCACGTTGACCACGTAACGGCGGGGGTGCGGTGCGGCCAGCAGCAGGGGCAGCAGCCGGTCGCAGAGCAGGGCCGGGGCCAGGGCGTTGACGAGCTGGGTCTCCAGGACCTCGGCCGGATCGAGGTCGCCGAGCCGGGCCGACCAGGAGTTCTCGGGCGACGGGTCGGGCAGCAGCCCGGCCTCGTCGGCCTCCCGGAGCGCCACCGGCAGGGACGCGGCTCCGCCCTCCAGCATGCGCATCGGGGTGAAGCCGGGGGCCTGCCGGGCGGCCGGGGGCAGTGCGTCGCGCTCGCCGGCCGCCAGCAGGGCGTAGGACTCCGGCGGCCTGCGCACGGTCTGGGCCGCGTTGTTGACGAGGATGTCCAGCGGCTCGCCCTCCTGTCGCAACTCCTCGCACAGGCCGAGCACTTGACGCGGGTCGCGCAGGTCGACGGCGAGGACGGTGAGCCGGTCCAGCCAGGTGGCGCTGCCGGGCGCGGCCTCGAAGCGGCGCACGGTGTCGTGCGGGAAACGGGAGGTGACCAGGACCCGGGCGCCGTCGCGCAGCATCATCAGCGCCAGCTGGAAGCCGATCTTCACCCTGCCGCCGGTGAGCAGCACCCGGCGGCCGGCGAGGTCGGTACTCAGGGCGCGCCGGGCCGTGTTGTCGGCGGCGCAGCCGGGGCAGAGCCGATGGTAGAAGGTGTCGACCTGTCGATAGGGCGACTTGCAGACGTAGCAGGTGCGCGGTTTGTGGAAGACGCCCCCGGCGCCGGGCACGGCCAGGGGCGCGTCCAGAGGCGCGTCCTCGCGGCGGTCCAGCGCGCCGGTCGCGGTCGCGGCCATCGCGGCGGCGTCGGCCGCCGACACCTCGCCGCTGCGTGTCCTGCGGCGGCGCAGCCGTCCGTCGCGGGCGAAGGAGGCGGCGACCTGCTCGGCGCGCAGCCGCACCGGGTCGTCGACGGGCAGCGCCCGCAGCTTCCCCACGACCGCGTGGAAAGCGGCCAGTTCCGCCTCGGTGATCGTCTCGCCCATCCGTCCCGTCCCCTGTCCGCGGTCCCGCGGTCCCGGCCGGATTCGAACCGGCGTATCCACCTTGACAGGGTGGCGAGTCTGCCTCTGCTCCACAGGACCTCGGCACGCGGCCGGACGACCGGATTCGAACCGGTGTGTCCGCCTTGCCAAGGCGGTGCGCCTGCCTCTGCGCCACGTCCGGCCGCGTGCCCCGGATCGTAGCCGGACGAGGGCGTACGGGCTCACACGTTTTCCGGGGCGGCCGTGGGTTCAGCGGGAGGCGCGCCGGAGTTCCAGACGTTCCTTCTCGGACAGGCCGCCCCAGACGCCGAACCGTTCGTCGTTGTCCAGCGCGTACTCCAGGCAGGCCGCGCGCATCTCGCACATACCGCAGATGCGCTTCGCCTCGCGCACCGAGCTGCCGGGCTCGGGGAAGAAGAAGTCCGCCCCGGTCTGCGCGCACAGCGCCTGCGCCTGCCAGGCCGGGACGGGCGTGCGGGGCGGGATGATGGTGTCGAAGTGCATGGCCAGGATCGTGCCGTGCGGCGAAAAACGTTCGCTCAACGACCGATCAACGCCGGAGCGACGGACCACAGCAGTCTCGATGATGCACCCCCGCACCACGCCTGCGCACGGCGGCGCGCGCAACGGAATCAAAACCCGGTGAGTGCGTCAAGTGACCGACGGTAACCGGGGTCCGGTGGGCGCGCTCCGGCAGCGATTGTCAGTGGGCGGTGGAAGACTCGGCTGTGCAATGGACGGGACCCTTCCAAGGAGGGCGATGATGCTCACCACCCGTTTCGTCAACGGCGCTCCCAACTGGATCGACCTCGGCACCCCCGAGATCGACGGCGCCATCTCCTTCTACAACGGTCTGTTCGGCTGGGAGTTCCAGTCGGCGGGGCCGGACGCCGGCGGTTACGGCTTCTTCCAGCTGGACGGCAGGACCGTGGCCGGTGCGATGCAGACCACTCCCGAGCAGGGTCCGCCCTCCTGGACCGTGTACTTCCAGAGCGAGGACGCGCAGGCCACCGCCAAGCTCTCCGAGCAGGCGCACGGCAGTGTCCTCGCCCAGCCGATGGACGTGATGGGCCAGGGCCACCTGGCGATCCTCGCCGACCAGGCGGGCGTGCCCTTCGGCATCTGGCAGCCCGCGCTCAACAAGGGCGTTGAGGTGGCGGGCGATCCGGGCTCGCTGTGCTGGGTGGAGCTGTACACCCCGGACATCGCGGCGGCCGCCGCTTTTTATCACAAGGTGCTCGGCCTGGAGACCTCCGGAGTGCCCTTCCCCGGCGGCACCTACACCTGTGTCAATCCGGCGGACGGCGACGACGACTCGATGTTCGGCGGGATGGTCCCGCTGGCCGAGGACCCGGCCGAGGCGCAGGCCGGGGCGTACTGGCTGCCGTACTTCGAGGTCGAGGACCCGGACGCGGTGGTCGAGAAGGCCCAGCAGACCGGCGGCAGGGTGCGGATGCCGGCCACGACGCTGGAGGGCGTGGGCCGCATGGCCAAGCTCGCCGACCCGTACGGCGCCCGCTTCGCGGTGATCAAGGGCGAGCCGCAGCAGAGCTGACGCGGGGCGCGCGGCTAGGCGGAGGCGCGCCGTACCAGTGTCGTGGGCAGGATGACGCTGGACGGCGCGTCCGTCGCGGACTCGTCCCGGGTGAGGGTGCGCAGCAGGAGCCGGGCCATCAACCGGCCCATCTCCTCTATGTCCTGACGGACCGTCGTCAGCGAGGGTTCGGTCTGCTCGGTGACCGGCAGTACATCGTCGAAGCCGATCACGGCCACGTCCTCCGGCACCCGGCGGCCGCGCTCGCGCAGGACCCGCAGGGCGCCGAGCGCGGTGAGGTCGTTGGCGGCGAACACGGCGTCCACGTCCGGGCAGCGGTCGAGGAGTTCGGCCATGGCGCGCTCGCCGCCGCCCGGGGTGAAGTCGCTCGGGACGACCAGCCGGGGGTCGGGTTCCCCCATGACGTCCCGGTAGCCCTGGAGGCGGTCGGCCGCCGAGGTCTGGTCCAGGGGCCCGGTGATGTGGGCGATCCGGGTCCGGCCGAGACCGGCGAGATGGCGTACGGCGTCCTGGGCGCCGCCGCGGTTGTCGCAGTCGACGTACACGGCGCTGTTGGTGCCGTCGTTCCAGCCGGGCCGTCCGCCGAACACGGTGGGGACTCCGGCGCCCTCGATCAGGCCGGGCAGCGGGTCGTCGAGATGGAGCGAGAAGACCAGGGCGCCGTCGACATGGCCGCCGGCGAGATAGCGGGCCACGCGTGCGTGGTCGTCGCGGCCTTCGGTGAGCAGCAGCACCAGCTGGTTGTCCTGGGCTGTCAACTCCTTGCTTATGCCGCGCAGTTGCAGGGCGAAGAAGGGGTCGGTGAAGATCCGGGTCTCGGGTTCGGCGATGACGACGGCCACGGCGTCGTGCCGTCTGGTCACCAGGCTGCGGGCGGCCTGGTTGGGGACGTAGCCGAGTTCCTCGACCGCCCGGCGGACCCGCTCCACGAGAGGCTCGCGCACGCCGTCCCCGCCGTTGACCACCCGTGACACGGTGGCCCGGGACACTCCGGCCCGCGCGGCCACGGCCTCCAGGGTGGGGCGCGACACTGCCTCGGACACCTCGGCCCTCCTCATCGGCGGCTCGTGATCAGCATAGCCCCGGGTGACCGCACCAAGTCCTGCCGTCAGGAGGGCTCTTCGGGCCGCGCCCGGCTCGGCTGGACGCGTTTCGGTTCGCCCGGCATCTTCGGGTACTCGGGCGGGTACGGCAGATCGCCGAGCCCGTGCTCGTGTTCGTCGCGGCGGGCGAGTTCCAGGAGGGCGTCGAGGGAGTAGGCGTGGTCGTCCATGTCGGCGTGCACATCGCCCACTTCGGCGAACCGGGCGGGCATCGTGGCGAGGTCGAAGTCGCCCGGCCGCGCGTCGTCGACCTCCTCCCAGCGCAGGGGCGCGGAGACCGGGGCGTTGGGGCGGGGCCGCAGGGAGTAGGCGGAGGCGATGGTGCGGTCGCGGGCGGTCTGGTTGTAGTCGACGAAGATGCGCTCGCCGCGCTCCTCCTTCCACCACTTGATGGTCACCCGGTCCGGCATCCGGCGTTCCAGCTCACGGCCCACGGCGATCGCGGCGCGACGGACCTGGACGAAGGTCCAGCGGGGTTCGATCGGCACGAAGACATGCAGGCCCCGGCCGCCGGAGGTCTTGGGCCAGCCGCGCAGTCCGCCGAACTCGTCGAGGACGGCGCGCAGTTCGTGGGCGGCGCGGACGGCGTCGCCGAAGTCGGTGCCGGGCTGCGGATCGAGGTCGATACGGAGTTCGTCGGGGCTGTCGACATCGGATCGGCGCACCGGCCAGGGATGGAAGGTGAGCGTGCCGTACTGGGCGGCCCACACCACGGCGGCCTCCTCGGTGGGGCACATCTCGTCGGCGGTGCGGCCGCTGGGGAAGGTGATGTGGGCGGTGGGGATCCAGTCGGGCATGCCCTTGGGGGCGCGCTTCTGGTAGAACCACTCGCCCTCGACGCCGTCCGGATAGCGCTGGAGGGTGGTGGGCCGGTCGCGCAGGGCGCGCAGGATGCCGGGGGCCACGGCCGCGTAGTAGCGGGCGACGTCCAGCTTGGTGAAACCGCGCTCCGGGAAGAAGACCTTGTCGGGGCTGGACAGCCGTACGGTCCGGCCGGCCACCTCCAGTTCCACCGCTTTCGCCATGCCGCCACGGTAGGCGCACCACCCCCACCCCGCATATCGGCTCACCGGGCCCCGCGTACGGAAGGCGTGCCGCGTGACGAGCGGAGGCCGGGGACCCCTCGTACAGTCGGAGCATGGATCTGCCGGTGATGCCACCCGTGAAGCCGATGCTCGCCAAGTCGGTGGCGACGATCCCGCCGGACATGCAGTACGAGGCGAAGTGGGACGGCTTCCGCGCGATCGTGTTCCGGGACGGCGCCGAAGTGGAGCTCGGCAGCCGCACCGGAAAGCCGTTGACCAGGTACTTTCCCGAGCTGGTGGCGGCGCTGAAGGAGCGGGTGCCCGAGCGGTGCGTGCTGGACGGGGAGATCGTGATCGCGCGGGAGGGCCGGCTGGACTTCGACGCGCTGACCGAGCGGATCCATCCGGCGGACTCCCGGGTCCGCACGCTCGCGGAGCGGACGCCCGCCTCGTTCGTCGCCTTCGACCTGCTGGCGCTGCACGACGAGTCCCTCCTCGACGTCCCGCTGACCGACCGTCGCGCCCTGCTCGCCCGGGCGCTGGCCGACGCGACCCCACCGGTGCATCTGGCGCCCGCGACGACCGATGTGGAAGTGGCCCGGCAGTGGTTCGAGCAGTACGAGGGGGCCGGCCTCGACGGGGTCATCGCCAAGCCCCTCACGCTGCGCTATCTCCCTGACGAGCGGGCCATGTTCAAGGTCAAGCACGAGCGGACGGCCGATGTCGTGGTGGCGGGCTACCGCCTGCACAAGAGCGGCCCGGTGGTGGGCTCGCTGCTCCTGGGCCTGTACGACGACCGGGGCGCCCTCCAGCATGTGGGCGTCTCCGCCGCGTTCCCCATGAAGCGGCGCGCCGAGCTGATCGAGGAGCTGGAGCCGCTGCGCATGGCGGACGTCTCCGGGCATCCGTGGGCGGCCTGGACGGAGGAGGCCGCGCACGAGTCGGCCCGGCTGCCCGGCGCGCCGAGCCGCTGGTCGGGCAAGAAGGACCTGTCCTGGGTGCCGCTGCGGCCGGAGCGGGTGGCCGAGGTGGCGTACGACCACATGGAGAACGGCGCCCGCTTCCGGCACACGGCCCGCTTCCGCCGCTGGCGCCCGGACCGCACGCCGGAGAGCTGCACCTACGCCCAGCTGGACGAGCCGGTGCGCTACGACCTCACGGAGATCCTGGGGTCGTAACCCCGTCCCCGCACCGCCCCCGCCCACCCTCTCGGTGCGATCGGATTCGACCGGGTATGGCCATCGATGAACCGATGAGCCCACAATCAAGGGGACGAACGGGGGAACGGTGGGCATGCGACACAGGGCGCCGACGCGCCGGACGGCGCTGACGGCGGCACTCACGGCGGCCGTCCTGACGGCCTCCCTCACCGCGGGCTGCACCCGCCACGGCACGACCGACGACAACCGCGCACCCGCGCGCCGCAGCACCACCACCCCGACACCCGACAGACAGAACACCTCCGGCTCCGTCCTGGCCGTGAAGATCGACAACGTCTCCGCGGCCCGCCCCCAGACCGGGCTGGACTCGGCGGACGTGGTGTACGCGGAGCAGGTGGAGGGCGGGCTCAGCCGGCTGATGGCGGTGTACGCCACCAAGCTTCCCGAGGTCATCGGCCCGGTGCGCAGCGCCCGCGAGTCCGACCTGGAGCTGCTGCGCCAGTTCGACCACCCGACCCTCGCCTTCTCCGGAGCCCAGCGCAAACTGCTGCCGCTGATCGACAAGGCTCCGCTGCTCCCCGAGACACCCGGCCGGACATCCGCCGCCTTCTACCGCGGCACCGACCACCCCGCGCCGCACAACCTGTATCTCCGGCCCGCCGAGCTCCTGCCCGAGACCCCCGGCAGAGCGGCACTCACCACCGGCTTCCGCTACGGCCCGGCCCCGGCCGGGGGCACGGCCGCCTCCGCACGGACGGTGCGCTACCCGGCGGCCCGCTTCACCTTCACCTGGTCCGCCGACCGGCACCGCTGGCTGGTGTCGATGGACGGCACCCCGGCCCGGACCACGGCCGGAACGCGACTGGCCGCCGCCACGGTCGTGGTGCAGTACGTGCGGGTGACCACGTCCACGTATCACGACGTGCTCGGCAACTACACGCCGTACACCGAGACGGTGGGGACGGGGAAGGCCGAAGTACTGCGGGACGGCCGGTCGTTCGAGGCCACCTGGTCACGGCAGGAGGACACGGACGGTACGACGTTCACCGGCGCGGACGGCAGTCCGCTGGACTTCGCCGACGGCCAGGTGTGGGTGGTGTTCGCGAAGGCCTGAGCCCAGCCCCTGGACCCGGACCCTAGGCCTGCGAGACGAACGGCTCCGCCGGATTGCGCAGCCCCTCCGCCGCGTCCGCGACCCGGCGGATCAGATCGAAGAACTGGCTCTGCTCCTCGGCCGAGAGCGGGGCCAGGAAGACCTGGTTCATCCGGGCGGTGCGCACGGTGAGCTTGCGATGGGTGCGCAGCCCGTCGTCGGTGAGACGCAGCAAGGAACGGCGGCCGTCCTGCGGGTCGCGCACCTTGTCGACCAGTCCGCGCCGGCCGAGCCGGCTGATGACCTCCGCGATGGTCGACCGGTCCAGGCCCACCCTCTCCCCCACGGTGCGCTGGTCCAGCCCCGGCTCGGCGACGAGCGCGTTCAGGACGGCGAACTGCGGCGAGGTGATCTCCTCCGAGACCATCGTGTTCCACAGCAGGTAGTGGGCCTGCTGAAGCCGCCGGGCCAGGTGCCCGGGGTGGGTGGTGAGGTCCACCGCGGCCATACGCGCTCCCATGGTCCGAATTCGTTGGTGTACTGAACGATACCCGCGATCACCCATCCTGTCTGTACACCCGTCTGCCATCATCCGAGGTCTTGACGGGTGGCGACACCAGTGGCAGCGTGGCAGACATCTCGCTGAAATACTCAGTGCCCTGATTAATTCGCTGAGAGATGAGGCTGCACGGATGGACAAGGTGGTCGCCACGGCGGCGGAGGCGGTGGCCGATGTGCCGGAGGGCGCGTCGCTGGCGGTGGGCGGGTTCGGGCTGAGTGGTGTCCCGGGCGTGTTGATCGAGGCGTTGTACCAGCGGGGGGTGGGCGGCCTGGCGGTGGTCTCGAACAACTGCGGGGCGATGGACACGGGGCTGGCCGTGCTGCTCGCCGCCGGGCGGATCACCCGGGTGACCGGTTCCTACATCGGGGGGAACAAGGAGTTCGCGCGGCAGTATCTGGCGGGTGAGCTGGAGCTGGAGCTGATTCCGCAGGGGACGCTGGCGGAGCGGTTGCGGGCGGGCGGTGCCGGGATCCCCGCGTTCTACACGCCGGCGGGGGTGGGTACGCAGGTCGCGGACGGCGGGCTGCCGTGGCGTTACGACGGCTCCGGCGGGGTCGCTGTGGCGTCGCCCGCGAAGGAGGTGCGGGACTTCGACGGCACCGAGTACGTCCTGGAGCGCGGCATCCGCACCGACTTCGCGCTGGTCCGGGCGGCGAAGGGCGACCGGCACGGGAACCTGGTCTTCAACAAGTCCACCCGCAACTTCAACCCCCTCGCCGCGATGGCCGGCAAGGTCACCATCGCCGAGGTGGAGGAACTCGTGGAGCCCGGGGAGATCGATCCGGACGCGGTACACCTGCCGGGGATCTTCGTGCAGCGGGTGGTGGCCCTCACCCCCGAGCAGGCGGCGGACAAGAAGATCGAGCAGCGGACGGTGAGCAGCTGATGGCCTGGACGCGTCAGGAGATGGCCGCGCGGGCGGCCCGTGAACTGCAGGACGGGCAGTACGTCAACCTCGGGATCGGGCTGCCGACGCTGATCCCGAACTACCTGCCGCCCGGTGTCGAGGTGATCCTCGAATCCGAGAACGGGATCCTGGGCACCGGCCCGTATCCGACCGAGGACGCGGTCGACCCCGACCTGATCAACGCCGGGAAGGAGACCGTCACGGTCCTGCCCGGTGCCTCCTTCTTCGACTCGGCGCTCTCGTTCTCCATGATCCGGGGCGGGCACATCGACGTCGCCGTCCTCGGGGCGATGCAGGTCTCCGCGGGCGGTGACCTGGCCAACTGGGCGATTCCCGGGAAGCTGGTCACCGGGATCGGCGGGGCGATGGACCTGGTCCACGGCGCCCGCACCGTCATCGTGGTCATGACGCACACCGCGAAGGACGGCTCGCCGAAGATCCTCACCGAGTGCGCGCTGCCGCTGACCGGCAAAGCGTGCGTGGACCGGATCATCACGGATCTCGGTGTGATCGACGTGACCGACGACGGACTCGTCCTGGTCGAGACCGCGCCCGGCGTGGGTGTCGAGGAGATCGTCGCCAAGACCGATGCGAAGCTCGCTGTCCCGGAGGGTCTGCTGTGAACACGGTGTACATCGTCGACGCGGTGCGCACGCCGATCGGCCGCTACAACGGCGGTCTCGCCGGCGTGCGTCCGGATGATCTGGCCGCGCACGCGATCCGGGAGCTCCTGGCCCGCACCCCGGCCCTGGACCCGGCCCGGATCGAGGACGTCTACTTCGGCAACGCCAACGGCGCGGGCGAGGAGAACCGCAACGTGGGCCGGATGGCCGCCCTGCTGGCGGGCCTGCCGACGTCCGTGCCGGGCGTCACCGTCAACCGGCTGTGCGCCTCCGGCCTGGAGGCCGTCATCCAGGCCGCCCGCGCGATCGCCGCCGGCGACGCCTCCGTCGCCGTCGCCGGCGGTGTGGAGTCGATGACCCGGGCGCCGTACGTCCTGCCGAAGAACGACCGGCCTTTCCCGGCCGGGCACGCTGAGCTGTACTCGACGACACTGGGCTGGCGGATGGTCAACCCGACGATGGACCCGCAGTGGACCATCCCGCTGGGCGAGTCGGCCGAGCGCATCGCGGACAAGCACAAGATCAGCCGGGAGCAGCAGGACGAGTTCGCCCTCGCCTCCCACCAGAAGGCAGCTGCCGCGCAGGAACAGGGCCTGTTCGACGCCGAACTGGCCCCGGTCGCCATCCCCCAGCGCAAGGGCGACCCGGTCGCCTTCGCCGCGGACGAATGCGTACGCCCGGATGCCTCCCTCGCCGCCATGGCCAAGCTCAAGCCGTCCTTCCGTACGGAGGGCGGCACGGTGACCGCGGGCAACGCGTCCCCCCTCAACGACGGCGCGGCCGCCCTGCTCCTCACCGACGAGGACGGCCTCAGGACGCTCGGCCGGGAACCCCTGGCCCGGGTGTCCGCGACCGGGGTCCACGCGCTGGACCCCGACTACTTCGGGCTCGCCCCCGTCGAGGCCGTCAACCGGGCCCTGGCCAAGGCGGGCAAGACCTTCGCCGACCTCGATGTGCTGGAACTCAACGAGGCGTTCGCGGCGCAGGTGCTCGGATGCGTCGCCGAATGGCCCGAGTTCGATCCGGCGATCCTCAATCCGCAGGGTGGGGCGATCGCGTTGGGGCATCCGCTGGGTGCGTCGGGGGCGCGGCTGGCGGGGACGGTGGCGCATCAGCTGGCACGACGTGGAAGCGGTACCGGTGTTGCCACGCTGTGCATCGGTGTTGGGCAAGGGCTCGCGTTGGTTCTTGAGCGATAGGTCGTACTGCACCTGCGGGTGCGTTGTGGCTGGTCGCGCAGTTCCCCGCGCCCCTCACGGGGCGCTTCACCTAGGACTTCTTATGACACTCACCCAAGCTGACATCGACCTCGAGATCGCCGCCGAGCACGCCGCCTATGAGAAGCAGGTGGCCGAAGGCGCCCCCGTCGAACACCACCCCCGCCGGGACTACGCCCCCTACCGGTCCTCCCTTCTCCGGCACCCGAAGCAACCCCTGGTCGCCATCGACACGGCCAAGGACCCGGAGCTGGTGGAACTGCACTCCCCCGCCTTCGGGGAGCGGGACATCACGGGGATAGACAATGACCTGACCGTGCAGCACAGCGGTGAGCCCGTGGGTGAGCGGATCACCGTCTCCGGGCGGCTCCTCGACCGGGACGGGCGGCCGGTCCGGGGGCAGCTGATCGAGATCTGGCAGGCCAACTCGGCGGGCCGCTACGCCCATCAGCGCGAGCAGCACGACGCCCCGCTGGACCCGAACTTCACGGGTGTCGGCCGGACGATCACCGATGCCGACGGCGGCTACCGCTTCACCACCATCCAGCCGGGCCCCTACCCCTGGCGCAACCACGTCAACGCCTGGCGCCCGGCCCACATCCACTTCTCGATGTTCGGCACGGCGTTCACGCAGCGGCTGGTGACGCAGATGTACTTCCCGAGCGACCCGCTGTTCCCGTACGACCCGATCATCCAGTCGGTGACGGACGACGCGGCCCGGCAGCGACTGGTCGCGACGTACGACCACAGCCTGTCCGTGCCCGAGTTCTCCATGGGCTACCACTGGGACATCGTGCTGGACGGCCCGAACGCCACCTGGATCGAAGAAGGACGCTGACCTGCCATGACGAAGATCGACACGAGCAGCCCGGAGAAGGTGCTGCCCACCCCGTCGCACACGGTCGGCCCGTTCTACGGCTATGCGCTGCCGTTCCGCGACGGCGAGGAGATCGCACCCCTCGGGCATCCGGACACGGTCACGGTCCACGGGTACGTCCTGGACGGCGAGGGCAACCCGCTGCCGGACGCGCTCGTGGAGCTGTGGGGCGCCGACCCCGACGGGAACCTGTCCACGACCGACGGTTCGATCCGCCGCGATCCGGCGACCGGTGACTACCTCGGCCGCAACGGCGTGGAGTTCACCGGCTGGGGCCGGATCCAGACGGACACCAACGGGCACTGGTACGCGCGGACGCTGCGGCCCGGCGCCCGGGGCGGCGGGGCGCCGTACATCAGTGTGTGCGTGTTCGCGCGCGGGCTGCTGGTGCACCTGTTCACCCGGATCTATCTGCCGGGCGACGACGCGGCGCTCACCGCCGACCCGCTGCTCACCCGGGTGGGCGAGCGGCGCGACACGCTGATCGCCGCCGACGAGGGCCGGGGGACCTACCGTTTCGACATCCGCCTTCAGGGCGAGGGCGAGACGGTCTTCCTGGAGTTCCAGTGACACCAGCTATGTACGGCGGCGGTGACGCCGGGCTGCTCGGTCCCGGGTGGTCCGGTTCGGCCGCCGCGTCCGCGACCGGCGACGGCGCCTATCTGCGGGCGCTGCTGGACGCGGAGGCGGCCCTCACCCGTGCCCAGGCGGCCCTCGGGCTGGCCCCGGACGCGGCCGCCGCGGCCGTGCGCGAGGCGGCCGACCCCGGCCGCTTCGACGTCGGTGCCCTCGCCGAGCGCGCCCGCGCGGGCGGCAACCCGGTCATCCCGCTGGTCGCCGATCTGACGAAGGCGGTCGGCGCGGAGTACGGGCCGTACGTCCACCGGGGTGCGACCAGCCAGGACATCATGGACACGGCGACGATGCTGGTCGCCGCCCGCACCCTGGACCTGGTGCTCGCCGACCTCGGACGCACCGAGCAGGCGCTGGCCCGGCCGGCCGCCGACCATCGCGACACGCCGATGCCGGGACGCACGCTCACCCAGCACGCCGTACCCACGACATTCGGGCTGAAGGCGGCCGGCTGGCGTTCGCTGGTCCTGGACGCCCGGGACCGGACGGCCCGGGTGCGCGCGTCGCTGCCCGTGCAACTCGCGGGCGCGGCGGGCACGTTGGCCGCCTTCGGGGCGTACGGCGCCACGGATCCCACCGCGCTGCCCGAGGCCTACGCCCGCGAACTCGGCCTCGCCGCCCCGCTCCTGCCCTGGCACACCCTGCGCACACCGATCGCGGATCTCGCCGGTTGTCTCGCCTTCACGGCCGGAGCCCTCGGCAAGGTCGCGGTGGACGTGCTGACCCTGTCCCGTACCGAGATCGGTGAGGTCGCCGAGGGCAGCGGGGGCGGTTCGTCGGCGATGCCGCACAAGGCGAACCCGGTGCGCTCCACGCTCGTCGCGGCCGCGGCCCGGCGGGCCCCGCAGCTCGCGGCCGTCCTGTACGGCTCGCTGGTCGCGGAGGACGAGCGGCCGGCCGGTGCCTGGCACGCCGAGTGGGAGCCGTTGCGGGACCTGCTGCGGACGGTCGGGGGCGCGGCCCGGGACGCGGCGGAACTGGCAAAGGGGCTGCGGGTGCACCCGGAGGCGATGCGCCGGCACCTCGGCCTCACCGGCGGGCTGATCGTCTCGGAGCGGCTCTCGGCCGAACTGGCCCCCGTGCTCGGCCGGGCCCGGGCGAAGGAACTGCTCACCGAGCTCGCCCGCCGCACCCACAGCGAGCACCGCACCCTCCGTGAACTCCTCGCCGAGGAACCCGGGTTGAAGGACGTCGACCTCGACGACCTCACCGACCCCGCCCGCTACACCGGCTCCGCCGGTGCCCTCACCGACCGTGCACTGGAGCGACGTTGACCGACAACCTGCTCGACCACCGTGCCGAGGGACCGACCTCCGCTTCCCCTCTTCTCCTCGGGCCGTCGCTCGGCACCTCGTACGCCCTGTGGGACGCGGTGGCGCCCGAGCTGTCGATCGGCCACCGGGTGGTGCGCTGGAACCTGCCCGGTCACGGCGGTTCGGCGCCCGGTCTGATCAAGGCGGGTGCGACCGTCGGTGACCTCGCCGACCTGGTGCTAGCGCTGGCCGACTCGCTCGGCATCGACCGGTTCGCGTACGCGGGTGTCTCACTGGGCGGAGCCGTGGGACTGCACCTGGCCGTCCACCACCCGGACCGTCTCGACAGCCTGGCCGTGATCTGCTCCTCGGCCCACTTCAACGGGTCCCGGCCCTGGGAGGAGCGGGCCGAGCGGGTGCGCCGGGAGGGCGTGGAGTGGCTGGCGGAGAACGCGGGCACCCGCTGGTTCACGCCCGGTTTCAGCGTGCCGCGGCTGGTCGAGGACCAGCGGACGGTGGATCCGGAGGCGTATGCCGCCTGCTGCGACGCACTGGCCGCCTTCGACCTGCGCGACCGGCTCGGCGAGATCGCCGTACGCACCCTGCTGATCGCGGGCCGGCAGGACCCCGCGACCCCGCCGCCGCATCTGCGGGAGATCGCGGACGCGGTGCCGGCGTCCATGCTGGTGGAGCTGCCGAACTCCTCCCACCTGGCGCCCGCGCAGTGCCCCGAGGCCGTTCTCACCGCGCTCCGCTCCCATCTGGACGGCGGCGCCAAGCGGGGCATGGCGGTACGCCGTGAGGTGCTGGGCGACGCGCACGTGGACCGGGCCCAGGACCGGCAGACGCCCTTCACGGCCCGTTTCCAGGACTTCATCTCCCGCTACGCCTGGGGCGAGGTCTGGACCGACCCCACGCTGTCCCGCCGCGAGCGCAGCATGATCACCCTGACCGCGCTGGTCGCCCACGGCCACTACGACGAGCTGGCCATGCATGTGCGGGCGGCCCGGCGCAACGGCCTCACGCCGGAGGAGATCGGCGCGGTGCTGCTGCAGACGGCCGTGTACTGCGGGGTGCCCGCCGCCAACTCGGCGTTCGCGACGGCGCAGCGGGTGCTGGCCGAGGAGGAAGGGTGACACTGCCGGGGACAGGCACAGGAGGGGGCGCTGTGCCTACCGTGGGGGTATGTCGACCATCCTGATCACGGGTGCCACCTCCGGGCTCGGCCGGTACGTCGCGTTCGAACTGGTCCGCTCGGGCCATGTCGTCCTCGCGCACGGCCGCGACCCCGGCCGTACCGAGCGGCTGGTCGAGGAGCTGCGCACCGAGGGCGACGCCGAGGCGTTCGTCGCGGACCTGGCCTCGCTGGCGCAGGTCCGCGAGCTGGGCGCACATGTCGCCGACGCGCATCCCGACCTGGACGTGCTGATCAACAACGCGGGCGTGGGCGCCGGTACGCCCGGCTCGGGCCGCGAGCTGAGCGCCGACGGCCACGAACTCCGTCTCGCCGTCAACTACCTGGCCCCGGTCGCCCTGACCCGCGCCCTCCTCCCGGTACTGCGCGCCGACGCCCCCGCCCGCATCGTCAACGTCGGCTCGGCCGGCCAGGAGCCCCTCGACTTCGACGACCCCGAGTTCACCCGCGGCTACCAGGGTTTCGCCGCGTACTGCAGAGCCAAGTTCGCCCTCGCGGCCCACACCTTTACCCTGGCCGAGGAGCTGGCGGGCACCGGCGTGGCCGTGAACGTCCTGCATCCCGCCACTTTCATGGACACGGCCATGGTGAGGGAGGGCGGCGTAGCCCCCTGGAACACGGTGGCCGACGGCGCCCCGGGCGTCCTGGCCCTGGCAACACAGGACCTGGGCACAGGCGGCTACTTCGACGGCACGAGCCCGGCCCGGGCCCACGAAGCAACGTACGACCGAGAGGTACAGAAGCGCCTCTCAGCGGTAACTGATCAACTCCTGGCGCTGTAGCGCCCCTTCAGGGGCGCGGGGCTGTATCAATGTGCGGCTCCGCCGCGTGGGCGCGAGCAACCACCCACAACCCGCACCCCGCAACGCACCCGTCAACGCAACCCCCGCCCGGTATCCAGCACCTCCCGAGCCTGAGCAACCAACCCATCCGCCCCACACGACCGAGCCAACGCAAGCCCCCTGTTCAACTCGGCCACCGACCGCGCGGCGATCCCGTACTCCACCCGAGCCGCCGCATGCTCGTACTGGCAGGGCGAGGCCTCCAGATAGGCCACCGCCTGCGAAGCCAGCCGCACCTGCCGCTGCCCGGTCTCCAGCGCGGCAGCGCACCGCAGCGCCTCCCCGATGGCGGTGTCCGTGCCGAACCGCTCCGCCTGCCGCCGGGCGTCCGCCGCCAGCCGGGCCGCCCGGACCGGGTCCTGGCCCGCGAGGGCCCGGGCGAGGTCGAGGGCCCAGGGCACCACCACGGGGTTGAAGTGGCCGCGCGCGGCGGCCGCCTTCTCCGCCGTCTCCAGTTCGTTGACGGCCTCGTCCGTGCGGCCGACGGCGAGCAGCAGCCGGCCGCGTACGGACCGCGGGTCCGGCATCACGATGGTGGAGGGGTACGGCGGTGCGAAGCCGTACTGCTCGGCGATCTCCCAGGCCTGTGTGACATGGCCGCGGGCGAGCAGCGTGTCGACGAGGTTGCAGGTGGCGGTCCAGTACAGGGGCAGCCGCCGGCCGACCCGCTCGGCGATCCGCAGGGACTCCCGCAGGGAGGTCTCCGCGTCCCGCAGCCGGCCGCGCCTGCGGTGCCCGAGGCCGACGTAGGCATGGGCGAGGGCCAGGTGGCCGCCGCTCCAGCCGGCGGACTCGTAGGCGCGCAGGGCCTCGTTGTACAGGCTCTCCGCGCGGTCGAGGCGGTCGGTGTAGACGTAGGAGTTGGCGAGCATCAGCAGCAGCTCGATGCCCCACTCGGTGTCGGTCCAGCCGAGTCCGGGGGCGAGCCGGCCGTTGACCAGGGCGCGGTCGCACAGTTCGACGACCTCTTCGGCGCTCTCGCCCTGGATGAGCAGGTCGAAGCCGCGCAGCATCAGCAGGGCGCGCTCGGAGTTGTCCCGGCCGGTGCAGGTGGCGGCGAGGGCGGCGAGGCGCTCGGAGCGGCGGGCGGAGACGGCCTCGCCGGCGATGCCCTCCCACATGAACTGGACGGCCTGGAGCCGGAGTTTGGGGGGTCCGTCCTCGTGCCGGGCGGCCTCCGCCTCGACCGTGCGGACGGCCTCCTCCAGCTGGTCGTTGTGGAGCAGGGCCTGGGAGAGGCGGAAGACGGCGTCGACGCGTTCGGCGCTGTCGAGGCCGGGCATGCCGAGGGCGCTCTGCAGGTGGTCGATGGTGACGGCGGGCTTGGTGAGCAGGGTGGCGCAGCCCAGTTCGTAGAGCACGCGCGCGTGGACCTCGGGTACGGGCGGTTCCAGCAGGGCGCGTTCGAGGCAGCGGCGGGCCGCGTCCGGGGCGCCGACGGCGAGGTGTTCCTTGGCCGCGTCACGCAGTTGCTGGACGAGTTCCTCGTCGTCGTCCGGGTGCACCTTCAGCAGGTGGTGGGAGGCCTCGGCGATGCCCCGGCCGTCGTCGATGACGATCTGGGCGGCGATGCCGTGCATGGCGGTGCACATCGCGGGCGGGATGGAGTTGTAGACGGCGGTGGCGATCAGCGGGTGGACGAACTCCAGGTCGCCGGCGTGGGACCGGGAGCCGGCCGGGTCGGGCGCGGTGAGGATGCGGGCGGCGCAGAGCAGTTCGGCGCAGCGCTCGGCGTCCTCCACGGTCATGGTGGCGAGCTGGGCGACGAGGTCGACGGAGATGCCGGTGCCGAGGATGGCGGCGGCCCAGGCGAACCGGGTGGCGTCGATGCCGAGGCCTTCGAGGCGGGTGACGAGTCCGCCGCCGCGCGCCGACCGGTTGAAGGCGCGCAGTTCGCCGGCCCGGGCCTCGACGGGTTCGACCTCGCTGTCCTGGACCTTGGCGAGGAGTTCGACGGTCTCGTAGGGGTTGCCGCCGGTGACGGCCCAGACCTCGCGGCAGAACGGGGCGTCGGCGTGTGCGCCGAGCGTGGCGCGGGTGAGTCCGGCGGTGGCGTCCGGGGTGAGGGCGCTGAGGTTGTGGGCGGGGTTTCCGGCCGCGGCGGCCACGGCGTCGAGGTAGCGGGCGCTGTCGCCGGTGACCTCGCCGGGCCGGCGGGCGACCAGGACCAGGACGGGGAGGTCGTCGAGGCGTTCGACGAAGGCGGCGAGCCAGGCGAGGGTCTCCTGGTCGGCCCAGTGCGCGTCGTCGATCAGCAGCACCAGCGGCCACTCGCGTTTGGCGAGCCGGCGGACGGCGGCGACCAGGCCGTCGCAGACGCCCTGCGGGTCGGCCTGGCGGTCGCCGGGGTCCGTGATGCCGAGGGCGGGGCCGGCGATCTCGTACCAGTCGCCGAGGTACTCGCGGGCCTCCTCGGGCATCAGGGAGACCAGGGCGGGCTGGAGCAGCTGCCGTACCACGTTGAAGGGGACGCTGCGCAGGGTCTCGCCGCCGCGGGCGGACCAGACGGTGCAGCGGCGGCGCTCGGCGATCCGCCGGGTCTCGGCCAGCAGCGCGGTCTTCCCGATCCCGGCCTCGCCGCGCAGGACCAGGAGGTTGCCGGCGGTGGAGTGGTCGGCGCACAGGGTGTCGAGTGCCTCGGTGATGGCGGCGATCTCCGCGTCGCGCTCCCAGAGGGGAGCCGCGGCGCCCCCTGGGGGCTGTTCCTCCGTCATCCCGCTGCCTCCCCAAGTCGCCCGAACGACGTACAGACCACGAGCGTAGCCGTCCTGTTGGCTGTCCGGAGGCGGGTCCGGGCAGCTGTTGCCGTGACGGGTGAAAGTGGGTGCGACGGGGCGACGCGGGACGCCCCCGACCTGCCGGTGTGAAGCGGACGGACCGTCAACGGGCAGGAAAATGGACCTGATTTTCGAAGATCGTGCGGCACCCGAGCGGAACCGGTCACTCCGGGCGCTGGCGGCCGGCTCGGTCGGCAACTTCATCGAGTGGTACGAGTTCGCCGTCTACGGCTATTTCGCGACGGTCGTCGCCGAGCGGTTCTTCACCCCGGCGGGCGCCGGCGCGGCCGAGGGGCTGGTGCGCACGTACGCCTCGTTCGGGCTGGCGTTCTTCTTCCGTCCGCTGGGCGCGGCCCTGTTCGGCCGGCTGGCCGACCGGCTCGGGCGGCGGCCGGTGCTGATCCTGGTGGTCGCGCTGATGACGGGCGCGACCACGCTGATCGGCCTGCTGCCGACGTATGCGCAGGCCGGTGCGCTGGCGCCCTGGCTGCTGACGTTCCTGAGGGTGGTTCAGGGGCTCTCGGCGGGAGGGGAGTTCGGGGGCGCGGTGGCGATGCTGACCGAGTTCGCGCCCCCGGGGCGGCGGGGACTGTACGGGGCGTGGCAGTCGTTCACGGTGGCGCTCGGGTTGCTGGCCGGGGCCGGGCTGGCGGCCGGGCTCGCGACCGTCCTGACGGATAATCAACTCGACTCGTGGGGATGGCGGTTGCCGTTCCTGCTGGCCCTGCCCCTGGGGCTGCTCGCGCTGTGGCTGCGGGTGGGGCTGGAGGAGACGCCGGAGTTCCGGGAGCCGGCCGCGGGATCCGTCCGGGTGTCGGCCGGGGCGATCGGGCTGGCCGTCGGCAGGGTGATGGGCTGGTCGGCCGCCGGGTACACCTTCCTGGTCGTCCTGCCGTCGTATCTGCAGACCGCGCTGCACACCGGCTTCCGTACGGCTCTGCTGGCGACCGTGGTGGCGAACCTGGGCTTCGCGCTGGCGATCCTCCCGGCGGGCCTGCTCAGCGACCGGGTCGGGCGGCGGCCGGTGATGCTGACGGGCGCCGGCCTGGTGGTCGCCCTGGCCCTGCCGCTGCTCCACCTCCTCCAGGACGCGGGGGTCCCCTCCGGGGTGAAGGGCGCGGCCCTGTGCGGCGCGGGCGCGGTGGTGGGGCTGATGGCGGGGCCGGGGCCCGCGCTGCTGGCCGAGATGTTCCCGGCGCGGGCGCGCTGTACGGGCCTCGGACTCGCCTACGCCTTGTCCAATGCGGTGTTCTCGGGCTGCGCGGGCCTCATCATCACGGAGGCGGTGAAGCGGACCGGGAACCTGGACGTCCCCGGCTACTACGCGGCGGCGACCTGCGCGGTCAGTGTGCTGGCGCTGCTCCGGCCGTGGATTCGGAAGGCGGGTTGACGCGGTGCTGGTGATCGGTCTGATGTCCGGGACGTCCTGCGACGCGGTCGACGCGGCGGCGGCGGAGCTGCGGCTGCTGGACGACACGCTGCTGCTGAAACCGCTGGGCATGGTGAGCACCCCGTACGACGACGAACTGCGGGAGTCGATCGCGGGAGCGCTGCCCCCGGCGGCCGTACCGCTGGCGCGGGTGTGTCTGCTGGACACCCGGATCGGGCAGGCGTTCGCGGCGGCGGCCGGCCGGGCCGACCGTGAACTGTGCGGCGGGCGGGCCGAGTTGGTGGCCTCGCACGGGCAGACGGTCTACCACTGGGCGGAGCGCGGCCGGGTGCACGGCACCCTGCAGCTGGGGCAGCCCGCGTGGATCGCGGAGGCGACCGGCCTGCCGGTGGTCGCCGACTTCCGGCCCCGGGACGTGGCCGCCGGGGGGCAGGGCGCTCCCCTGGTCAGCCTGTTCGACCTGCTGTGGCTGCGCGGCCGGCCGGGCACCCCGGTCGCGCTGAACATCGGCGGGATCGCCAACCTCACGGCACCGGACGGCACAGCCTTCGACACGGGTCCCGGGTGCGCGCTGACGGACGCGGCGGCCCGGGGGTTCACGGGCGGGCGGCTGGCGTACGACGCGGACGGGGCGCTGGCGGCGCGCGGCCGGCCGGACGGGCCGCTGCTGGACCGGTTGCTGACGGAGCCGTACTACGCGCTGCCCGCGCCGAAGACGACCGGCAAGGAACTGTTCCACGCGGACTACTGGCGGACCGTCGAGGGGCTGTCCGCCGAGGACGCGCTGGCGACCCTCACCCTGCTCACCGCCCGGACGGTGGCGGACGCCGTCCGGGGCCTCGGTGCCACGGAGGTGATCGCCTCGGGCGGCGGCACCCGCAACCCCACCCTGATGGCCATGCTCCGCGCCGAACTGCCCGGGACCCCGGTCCGCGCCTCCGACGAACTCGGTCTGCCCGCCGCGGCGAAGGAGGCCTACGCCTTCGCGGTCCTCGGCTTCCTCACCGCACACGGTCTGCCGGGCACCGCCCCGACCGCCACCGGCGCCCGGCACCCGAGCGTCCTGGGCTCCCTGACCCCGGGCCGGAACGGACTGCGACTGCCACCGCGGGCGCCGGCTCCGCCGGTGCGGCTGCGGATCGAATGACCGCCCGACGGTCACCTCATCCGAAAGTTGCCGGATCCTCTCATCCGACTTTCACCGATGCCTCATACGGTGGGGGCATGACGCAGGTGACTCCTCCCGGGTGGTACCCCGATCCCGGACAGACAAGTGACGGTCCGGCCACCGAACGCTGGTGGGACGGCAAGGCGTGGACCGAGCAGACCCGCCCCGCCGGGTCGGGCGCCGGCTGGGGTCCCCCGCCGCAGCCGCCTGCCGACGGAATCCACCCGGCCGACGGTACCCAGCCGGTGTACCCGGCCTATCCGGGGTATCCGGGATACCCTGCCGTGCCGCCGGCGCCCGGGAAGCGCGGGCTGCGCACCGGCATAGCCGTCGGTGTCGCCGTGGCGGTGCTCGCCGCCATCGGGGTGTGCGCGTGGGCACTCACCTCCGACGGCAGCGACAACGGCGGCCAGGCCTCGCAGCAGGGCTCGGGCGGACAGGGCGGTTTCGGCCAGGGCGGTCCCGAGGGGCAGAGCGGCGGACAGGGCCAGAACGGCGGACAGGGCTTGCCGTTCGGCGGGTCGGGCGGCAGCTCGGGGTCGGGCGGCACCGACGGCGGCGCGTCGCCGTCGCCGGACCAGTCCGAGGCGCCGAAGGTCAAGGGCGGCGGCACGGTGTCGGACTCCGTCAACGCCATCAGCATCCCGGTGCCGGACGGCTGGACCGGGCAGGCGATCAGCGTCGGCGCGCAGGTCACCTCCGACAACTCCTACAAGTGCCCCGGCGACACCACGCAGACCTGCACCACCGGCGGCGCCTACTCCGCGCCGGCGCTGGCGCTGGGCACCTCGGGCAGCACGGCCGAGGAGGTCGCCAAGGCGGACATCGAGGCCAATGCCAAGGAGTCGTACGGCGGCAAGACCTACGGCTCGATCACCTCGCACGAGGTGCTGGCCTCCAAGGCGGTCACCGTGGCCGGGCAGAAGGGCTACCTGGTCCGCTGGAAGGCCGTGACCAGCAAGGGCGCCGACGGCTATGTCGAGTCGCTGGCCTTCCCGTCGCCCGGGAACGCCTCGCAGATCGTGGTGGTCCGGTTCGGCGTCGACGTCGGCCAGAAGGAGTCCGTGATCGACACGATCACCCAGGGCATCAAGGTGTCCTCCGGCAGCGGCAGCGGCCAGACCGTCTGACGCCCCGGTCCGGTCCGGGAAATCCCGGACCCGGAAAGACTGTCGGGCGGGGGGGGGGGGCCCCCCCCCCCAAGGGGCCCCCCCCCCCCCGGGGGGGGGGGGCCCCCCCCCCCCCCCCCGGGGGGGGGGGGGCGGGGGGCGGCCCCCCCCCCCCGGGGCGGGGGGCGGGGGGGT